>NZ_PVTO01000007.1 GCF_003003275.1 Alkalibacterium olivapovliticus | reverse complement strand
GTCTTGCAAGCTCATCCGTTCTATTAAGCCTTGGTATGAAGTTTCTGTTCGTCAGTGCAAGCATTTGCGTCCGACTTCCTTCAGATTCCGCCTCACGGCGGACACCCTTGTCTTTCGCTAACAGTTCCTACTGCCAAGTCTGTAGTGGACTTTCACCACCAAGTTATCGCCCATGCCGGGCGCACAAAAAGAGAGAGAAAGAGTTTACTCTTTCTCTCAACAGTATTCCATTAATTGATGTAATTTTGAGGGTTGACAGGTGATCCATTGCGGTGAATTTCAAAGTGCAAGTGAACCCCAGTTGATGTTCCTGTTGTTCCCATAATACCAAGCTGCTGCCCTTGAGACACTTGCTGTCCAGGTGCTACGCTTAAGTTAGGTGTCATGTGAGCATACATAGAAGAGTATCCGTCACCATGATTAACGACAACATAGTATCCCAAGCTCCCATTATAAGCAGCTGTTGTAACGGTTCCGGCTCTAGATGATCTGATCGGTCCGCTGCCGGCAATATCCAGTCCGCTGTGGAAAGATCTTCCACCGTTCACAGGGTGTGTTCGGTAACCAAACGGAGAAGTATTACGGCCGCTTGCCGGTCGTATCCAGCCAGTGCTTGTCTGTGCTGATCCGTTAGTTGAATTGTTCGAATTACTGCCTGCGTTGCTTCCTGAATTGCTGGAGCTTGAATTATTGCTTGATGACGTTTGAGCCTGTTGGGCTTTACGTTCCGCTTCTGCTCTTGCATTTGCCTGCGACTTAGCTTGTGCTGCTGCTTCAGCTTCGGCAGCTCTTGCTTTTTCTTCAGCTTTAGCTTCTGCAACTGCTTTTGCCTCAGCTTCTGCTCTTCTTTTCTCTTCAGCAATTCTTATTTCTTGTTGTCTTTTACGTTCTGCTTCAATAATACGCTGCTGCTCTGCCTGCATCTCTTTACTTAGATTGCTTGCACGCTCTGCAACAACCGTCTGTTCATTAATGAATGAATTTTTTTCTTGTTCGTTCATGTTGAACCGTTCAGCTACTTCAATAATTTTATCATCCAAAGCCACTCGCTGAGTCACAAGATTGTTTCGGCTGACTTCCATCTGAGCTTTAACATCCTGCATTTCTTCCTGTTCAGTGACAACTTGAGCTTCATTCTCTTCTAATTGAAGTTGATCATCCAGCTGAGCCTGCATAATGTTCTGGTTAGCAGAAACCAACTGACTCACTACTCCAATACGACCAATAAGGTCCGATAGACTTTCAGCAGACATCATCATGTCTACGATATCAGCTGGGTTAGCATGAGTCTGTACCGAACGTGCTTGGGATTCAAGCTGTTCATTACGACGAGCAATCTGTTCGATCAATTGTTCGATTTCTTCATTTAAACGTTCGATTTCTTTTTCGATGCGCTCGATTTCTTTAGTCTGTTCATCGATCTCTGTCACCAGTACATCTATGTTTCCCTGTAATTCAGCAACTTCAGCTTCTAATTGTTTTTTCTCTTCATCCAGAGACTGCATGTTCTGTTCTCTGTTTGAAATTTCGCCGTCTAACTGATTAGATTTTTCATTCAGTTCCTGCTGCTGCTCTTCTAATTCTCTCATTTTCTGAGATGATGCTTCTACATTTAATGTGCTGAATGTTGGTGCTGCCATAACAGCAGTAGCCAAAATCGTTAATAACCTTTTTTTATTCAATCCAATTACACCCATTTCTATTAATATTCATTAAGACTGCTTCGATTCTTTATAAATTGCTACGTGTGTTCCTCTAATAAAAATCATCTTGGACGTTTAGATTTCACCGTCCGTTCGAAGCACTAAGAGAATCATACCACGGGAATGGGTGACCTAATTTTTAAATCCTATGACAAAAAAACACACTCTTTGTTACACAATTGTATTGTATGGCGGAATATTGACTAATCGTAACGCCTAGAAAGGTTGTCACTAAAGGATTTAATTGCAATTATCAATATATAACTGTTGTTATTTACGATTAGACCAGTGAACAATAAGTGACAAATATTCATACGCTATTACCCGTTCAGAAACGTGTAAGCGTTACACTGACTAGTAAATTCTAAATTTAGTGAATAGGCTAATAAAGGTTTGTCATTCTTTCAGATAAAATCTGACTGTTTTAATCTACTAATGTAACTTTATTCTTTTTCTTTCTATTATTTATCATAAGTTACTCTTTCTTTCCAATCAGCCGCTAATTTGCTATTCTAATAGAGATGAGAAAGGACGATTAATAGTGAATTTCCAACAGCTCTATCCCTTCAGTGAACAACTGGATCAGAATGATTTTTTTATACAGTACTACAATCCGGAGGCACTATTCCGTTACGATTCCAACTTTTTTGAACTGTTATACACTCCTCCAGTTGATGAATTCAAACTGATTGAGCAAATGCAGCTGAAGTTTTCAGAAGATTATTTTCTTGACCACGTAAAATTTGTCTGGCCACAAGACCAGGGTATACTTCCGGATACACTGGACTACTTGAGTGACGAAAAGTATGGACTTGAAAAATTGGAGTTATATTCCATTCATCCTGCTGACTTTAGAGAAAAAGCAAATCCAGCTGTCATTGTAGAGGTAGTCGACAGCACCTCTCTTCCCTTATTCAAGCAAATCAATTATGTAGAAGATCTTGTAACCTCCAGATCATTCGCTGAGCATAAACAACTGTTTTACGACACTATTTTTGCTGATCCGATCGTTACGCTTAGAATTGCTTTTTTAAATAATGAAGCTGCCGGCTCATGCATCACGATCGAACAGTCCGATACTGTTGAATTGGACGATATATTCACTCTTCCTGATTTTCGGTATTCCGGAGTTGCCCGCACTCTTCAGTCTGCAGTCATGTCGACTGCTCTCCTTTCCGGAAAAACAGTGATCTTGGCTGCGGATGCTGAAGATACTCCAAGAGAGATGTATTTAAAGCAGGGCTATCAATATGAAGGTTTTCGAATTGGCGCTATTAAAAAACTTGAGGAGGAACACGAGTGAGTTTGTTTTTCAGACCCTTAACAATTGAGGATTACGACCTATATAAAAGCATGGAAACCGGTTTAAAAGAGGATTACATGCTGAAAGTATTTGACCGATTATCGACTGACAATAATTCCTTATTCGGTTTGTTCGAAGATGAAACGCTTGTTGCAGTAGCTGGATACACTCTCTTTGCAGGTGAATTTGCCATGCTGGGACGCTTGAGAAGTGACAGGCGCTATCGAAAAAATGGATACGGTACTAAAATTACAGACTATATATTAAATGAAGCTAAACAGACTCCTGCAGTGAAATGGATTGGTGCTAATACTGAACAGCGTAATAAGCCGGCACAGAAAGTGTTGGAAAAAATCGGAATTCCTCATGTGATCACTTTGTACGCTGCTCAGACAGACTCACTCGATCCCTTGTTAAAAGGTGACGCGTTATGGGAAAAAGTAACGAGCACAGAAGAAAAGAAAAAGTGGATCGATCAAACGTATCTCAACCCGTCATTCGACAAAAAGGTCTTTCCTTATGAAGCCTATTATCCATTCCCTGCACGCGAATCACTCTTTACCGAGGACAAACTGAATCAGATGGCTTGCTTTAGAAACCCGGATCAGTCACGAGTCTTGTTCATGTGGGAGGAAGAAAAAGGAAATAAGTACCTGCACGTCGTCTATCCCTGGTCTGATTTAACTGAGCAGACTGGCTTGTTCGAAACTATTGCCACTGAATTCCAGAAAGCTAAGACTGACGGTACGTCTTCGCTAGTCTGGATGGATCTGACTGAAGAAGAAGTTGCAGCGCTGCCCTCTGATCATCCTTTTGATTTGCCGTCCCCGTGGATGCTACACGGATTATTCAACTCTGATACCGATCAGCTGGATAATTCTTTGGAGACTGCCCATCACCTGATCAATCAAATAGAATCTGAACTGGACGATCTCGATGAGCGTATTGAACACGATCTGGACAAAGTCAATCGCCTAACTCAAATTAACGATAATCTGGACGCTTCCACCTGATCAACTAGTCAAAAAACCCTTTGAACAACGTTACTGCACCCCGACTTCAGCCGGCTGCTGCTACGTTACTCAAAGGGTTTTTTCAGTTAACTTTATAACGCTTTATCGTCCACTGCTTCCAGTGCTTCATCAATTGTTTTAATAACTCCTTCTAAAGAGCCTTCTTCAAATGGTGAGCGCAGTTTAGCAGTTGAGACTGTTTCTAGGAAGCTTTGCGTTCCGCCTGCTTTACAGATAGCCAGGTAATCGTTCCACGCCTGATCATCTTTATCCACAATAGCCCGTTTCCAGAACTGAAGCGCACACACTTGAGCCAGCGTGTAATCGATATAATAGAACGGCATACCGAATATGTGCCCTTGTCTGAACCAGAATGTTCCTTTTTCAAGGAATGGATTTTCCGAAAAGTCTCTCTCCGGCAGATACTGTTTCTCAAGATCTCTCCAAACTGCTTTGCGCTTATCTGCAGTCCATTCAGGGTTTTCGTACACTTCATGCTGGAAGTGATCCACTAGAACACCGTATGGGAGGAATCTTATCGCTCCACTTAAATGATTAAATTTGTATTTTTCTGTCTGTTCTTTGAAAAAGAGTTCCATCCAAGGGTAAGTGAAGAACTCCATGCTCATCGAGTGTATTTCACAGGTTTCAAAGGTCGGGAAGACGATTTCCGGCTGTTTGATCCATCTAGACTGATAAACCTGGAAAGCATGTCCCGCTTCATGGGTCAGCACATCGATATCACCAGATGTTCCGTTAAAGTTCGCGAAAATGAATGGCGACTTGTAGTCAGGAATGTATGTACAATACCCTCCACCCGCTTTTCCTTCTTTTGATAGCAGGTCAACTAAATTCTTGTCAAACATGAAGTCAATAAACTCTGCAGTCTCTCCGCTTAATTCATGGTACATCTTCCGGCCATTTTCGATGATGTAATCTGGATCGCCTTGAGGTGTCGGATTGCCGTTCAGGAACTGAAGGGATGTATCATAATGTTTCATATCCTCAATACCAATACGGTCTGCCTGACGTTTAGCCAGTTTTTGTGTGACTGGGACTACATAATCAAGCACTTGTTTTCTGTAGACTTCCACCATATCCCGGTCATAATCAAACCGTTTCATGCGGACATAACCTAGTTCCACAAAGTCTTTATATCCTAACTTTTTAGCAATCGTGTCTCTGACTTTTACTAATTCATCGTATAACTCATCCAGTTTTGCTTCGTTTTCTTCAAAAAAGCTCCACTGTGCATCTGATGCAGATTTTCGGGTATCCCGTTCAGTTGACTCGAGATACGGTCCGAACTGGGATAAGGTCAGTTTTTTATCGTCATAGTCGATTTCTGCAGACGCAATCAATTTCTGATAGTCACTGCTCAACTGATTTTCTTTCTGAAGCAGATCAATAATACTTGAATCAAACGAATCCAGTTCAAACTGCATGTTCTGGAAGAATGTACGCGGATAAAACTCTTTCAATTCGTCAACATATGGTGAATCCATAATAGCCTTATAATAGGTGGTGCCCAACTCCTGATATAAAGGAGAGTATTCATTCCAGTATTTATCTTCTTCATCGTAAAATTCATCTTTTGTGTCGATGGAGTTACGGATAGAAGCGAGTGTTCCCATTGTATCCAGTGACGCTGTCAGCTGTGATACCTCATCAATTGTCTGCTTGACTGTTTCCACAGAATCAGCCTTCTTTAAGTTATCTACCAGGTGCAGAAAATCTTTCTTATACAACTCATACTCTGGTCGTTCATACGTATAATCCTGAAAATTCATTAGTTTCCTCCTGTAAGATGATTAATTTTTCTTAAGTATAGCATAAGAAATTCCAAATTAAATATAAAAAGATGTTTGTGGTAAAATATCTTTAGAAAGGATGTGACTGAGATGGCTTTTAAACAGGAACCGACTCTATCCCAGAATCAGAAACAAAGCTATATCCCGCATCTCGTACAGAATGTACAGTTACTACAACTGAACAGGCTAGAATTGTCTGCTTTTTTAAATAACTTAATTGTAGGTAATCCCCTTCTGGATCTACCGGAATCTGAAAACAGATTAATTCAGCGCGCTATAAAGAATAGTGCATCTGTCATTGAAGAGACGGCTACCAGCACACAATCCTTATACGAGTATTTAAAAGAACAAGTTGAACTGCTTTACCGACCGACTTATTTAAGGGAACTTATTTTCTGGTGGATTAATCAGCTTGACCACAAAGGCTATGTGACGAAAGATATCGACGAAGCTGTAAAAGAAACGGGTGCTACGTCTGTTCAAGTACTTGACGCGCTGACCCTTCTTCAACAGCTTGATCCTCCAGGAATAGGTGCCCGCGGCCTTCAGGAATGCTTAATGCTTCAAACAGAGCGCATCACCTTTTCACCTCCGATTGCCTATATTATTTTAGAAGAAAATTTTGAACGGTTGACCGAGCGGAAATGGAAGCAATTAGCTGAGATTTATACTGTTACTGAAAAAGAAGTGAGAGCTGTCCTTGATTTTGTACAGACTCTTTCTCCGCATCCTGCAGATGCTTTCCAGCCTAGTTACACCCCGTTCATTCTGCCTGAGTTGAGCATCACTTTTGAAGACGGAGAGATGACGGTTAAAGAAACAAAGTACAAGACACCTTTACTGTCGTTTAACACGGCGTATTACACCGAATTAAAAGAACATAAAAATAAGACGATCGATCAGTATATCGCCGAAAAGAAAAAAGAATATGAGAATCTTCAAGCTGGGCTCGAAAAACGGAAAGAAACAATTCTTCGTGTGGGTGCGGCCATTGCAAAACATCAGTATGCTTTCTTTGTAGACAATCAAAACGGTTTAGTCTCTCTCCAGCTGAATGATTTGGCTAATGAACTGCAATTAAACGAATCGACAATCAGTCGTGCCGTAAGAGATTCCTATGTTCAAACAAATACGGGCACATACGAACTTAAATCCTTCCTATCCAGACGTTCTGCCGACGGGAGTTCTCAGGACAAAGTGGAAAGACACCTTGTGTCTTTGATTGAACAGGAAAACAAAGCAAAACCTTTGTCCGATCAACTATTGGCTGACGAGTTGAAAGAAGAAGGCCTGACCCTTTCTAGAAGAGGCGTAACAAAATACCGACAGAAACTGAACATTCCCTCATCTACACAGCGAAAGACTGTAGACTGACTTGGAGTGAAAATCCTTTATGAATTATTGATAAGCTAGTTTGACCAAGGGTGTCTATTCAGCTATTTAAAAACGAGCCTTAACTACTTTTGACGTAGTTTAAGGCTCGTTTGTGTGTGTTTGAAGTGTTTTAAGTTCTCGTCTAGTTGTTGACTGAATGTATTGGTATGACTCGTCTAGACTTTCTAGCCTGAGTACTACTTATGTCATTCTATTTGTAAATCTCGCGTCTTCCCCTCTGTCGGAGTGCTACATATCTAGCGTTAATTGTAGCGCTCGCTTCTCCTTCTCTATCCGAGCACGACATATCTGGCCGGGTTTTGTCGATCTCGACTGTCTTTTCTCCGGTGAGCACGACATATCGGGCGTTAATTGTAGCGCTCGCTTCTCCTTCTCTATCCGAGCACGACATATCTGGCCGGGTTTTGTCGCTCTCGACTGTCTTTTCTCCGGCGAGTGCGACATATCGGGCGTTAATTGTCGCTCTCAAATCCCCTACTCTATCCGAGTGCGACACAAATGGTCGCGATTTGTCGCTCTCGACTGCTCTCCTCGAGTGAGTGCTACATATCGTGCGCTATTTGTAGCTCTCGCCGCTCCCACTCAATCTTAGTCCGACATATTTAAAGGCGTTCACATCTTACATCACCTATTGCACTCCTATTTTGTCCTAGTCGTCCGTTTGACCAGCTAGCTCTATCAGTCAGCACTAAACAGCTGGCGAAGAGTCACTTTTTTAATAAAAGCCCTTTTCATATAAAGAGTCCATCTTGTTCCATCAGTGCTGCGATTTTAAGCAGCCAATGCTCTTTTCCTTTTGAGGCTGTCAGTTGAACACCTATCGGCATGCCCTCCTTACTCAAGTGAACAGGAAGACTAATGGAAGGCTGACCCGTCATGTTTGCCTGTTGAGTAAACGGGGTGATTGATAGACTTTCTTCCCACATATCCTGAATCAGTTGCTCCTGCTCTTTTGGATCCAGTGATTCCACTTGTTTCATTTTCTCTTTAAAGTCATCGCTCCAGTAGATGCGGTCAACAGCAGGAGCCGTTTCCGCTGTAGCAGGTTGAACAAACATATCAAACGTCTTATGGTAATGTGCTACTTTTTCAGCCGCAGCATCCCATTGACTGATTGCTTTTGAGTAGTCGGCTGCACTTGTTCGTTTTCCTGACTGGTACAATACCCAAGTTAACAGTTCCACGTCGTCAATGCCAACAGGCCGTCCCATTTTCTTTTCAATGGTAGACATCATGGCTGCCGTTTCCCCCGCATTCATTGTATAGTAAGCCCGTATCAGTTTAACACCATCCGTTTCTGGAGCAGCTTCTGATACATCATAACCTGATTCTTCCAGCCAATTGACCACTTTTTCAACAGCCAAATGCGCATCTTCGCTGACTTTCGTATGCACAGGCGAATCGAGTGAAAATGAAAAAGTGAACGGCTTCTCGAGCGGCTGATTGATATAGTTAAGGTATCCCTCTTTAAACAAAGGGGTCTGAAAGGCGGCTGCGGGCTGTATCACCTGCATCGCATCCATCATGGCAGCTGTGTCCCGAATCGTTTTAGTCAGAGCAAAACTGATGGCGGCTCCCTGCCAGTTCCGACCACTTCCAGGTCCAACGGGCGTTCTTCCTCTGGTCGGTTTCAATCCGATCAATCCGGTGAATGACGCTGGAATACGAATCGATCCTCCTCCATCGCTTGCACCAGCTATTGGGACCATTCCTGAAGCTACTGCTCCAGCCGCTCCTCCACTTGATCCTCCAGCGCTGTAGTCAGGATCATACGGGTTACGAGCCGGACCATACAACTCAGAATGGGTAATATTGGTAAAGCCAAATTCCGGTACATTTGTCGATCCGATTGGGATAAAACCGGCAGCTTGCAATTGACGTACAAAATGGCTAGTCTGACTGGCCGTCACTTCTTTAAGGAGCTTTGAACCTGCGGTGGCAGGTTCTCCTTTCAGATTTTGTCCCAGTCCTTTGAGCAAAATCGGGATCCCACCGAACGGTTTGCCTGCCCAGTCATTTCGTGCCGCTTCTTCCAATGCCTTCTCTTTACGACTGTGTGTTACTGCATTGAGCAGGGAATTCTTTTCTTCAATCACTTTAAACGATTGATGAATCAGTTCTTCAGACGATACCTCTCTCATTTTGATCAGTTCTGCGTAATATATGCCGTCTTCTTTTCGATTAATATGGTGAGTCATCGTTATCTCCTTTCGGTCTTCTACTGCCTAAGCGTGTCTTACCAGAGTATAGCAGTTCAGACAGTGACCGTAAAAAAAATAGATAGCAAAATCCAAACAGGAAACCAAGTCAATACACAACTCGATTTCACTTTTGATTAAAAACACTGCTCTCAAGCAGACCATTTCACTCAATATCTTTTTGATTATGAGTTTGCCGTCACCCTATAAGAACAATAATGTTTTTGAATTAATAATCAAAAGGGCGATGCCACACTGTTTTTCTATTTCTGATACTGTCTAAAAAGAGAACAGTGTCGATTATTGCCTAAAAGTTTTGACGGTATATAAGGGGCCTGTTACACTTTTTCAGGAGAGGAGACGATACACTATGAATACTAATCGAATGAAATGGACAACACTTTTTGCGGGGGCAGCACTTTTATTAACAGCCTGCAGCACTTATACAACAGGGGCAACCGAAACTCCTGACGAGAAATGGGAAGAGATTCAGGAAAGCGGCGTATTGAGAGCAGCAACCTCAGGCACCTATTTTCCGAATTCCTATCACGACGCTGAAACCAATGAATTAACTGGCTTTGAGGTGGAAATTTTGAAAGAAATCGGTGACCGTCTGGAACTTGAAGTCGACTTTACTGAAATGAATGTAGACGGTATGCTGACTTCTTTAAATAGTGAGCAGATCGATATAGCCGCCTTAAGTATCAGTCATGCTGGCGAAAATGCTGACAGATACAACTATTCGATCCCGTATAAGTACAGTTTCATGTCTATGATCGTTAGAGAAGACGACAATTCCGGTATTGAAACGATGGAAGATCTGGACGGTAAGCGAGCAGCTGGAGCAGCCACGACTACATACATGAAAATTGCAGAACAGTTTGGAGCGGAACTGGTGATTTATGATAATGTGACGAACGATCAATATTTATGGGATGTTGCGAATGAGCGAACTGATCTCATCGTCAATGATTATTATGGACAGACTATGGCTTTAACCGCTCTTCCTGACATTCCTGTCAAAATTAATGATGGACTGTTCTTTAATCCAAGTTACACTAATTTTTCTATGAAACTGGGGAATGACACACTTACTGAACACATTAATGACACCCTCGAAGACATGCATGAAGACGGAACGTTAAGTCATCTTTCCGAAACCTTCTATTACGGTGAAGATGTCACGGTGGAACAGGATCTTGACATTCCCACTTATGAAATTGAGGACTGATCAATGGGAGGGATTCAATGGCATTATATATTCAATCCTGAACTGGCCTGGGAGTCTCTTCCTTTTCTGCTGAGAGGGTTGCCCTACACCTTAGGCATCGCACTGGTCAGTACCGCATTGGGCATTGTCTTAGGATTAGTGCTCGCACTAATGCGGATGTCTACGTCACTAGTCTTTCAGTGGCTTGCCCGCACCTATATTTCTTTTATGCGGGGGACGCCTGCACTGGTTTTTTTGTTTCTTATATATTTTGGACTGCCATTCGCAGGTATACAACTTGGCGCACTGACTTCCGCTGTCATATGCTTCAGTCTTAATTCTGCGGCCTATATTTCCGAAATTTTCCGTTCATCGCTGTACTCTGTGGATAAAGGTCAGTGGGAAGCAGCAAAAGCACTGGGGTTAAATTACAACGTCACGATGGGCTCGATCATCTTGCCTCAAGCTATACGAATCGCCATCCCGCCACTCAGCAATGTGATGCTGGACGTAATCAAAGGGACTTCGCTGGCAGCTATGATCACCGTAAACGAAGTCTTTCAGAATGCCCGTATAGTCGGGGGAAGAGAACATGATTATATGACAATGTATATATTAGTTGCTGCCATATACTGGGCAGTATGCGGACTTTTTGGCTTTCTGCAACAATATCTGGAGACGATCTCTTCCAGATATGTAGCCTGAAGACCGTTCTACAGCATCAAAAACTAAATAAAAACCCCGCTGTCAACCTGACTGAACAGGCGATAGCGGGGTTAATTGTTTAATTTATTATCCTAAAAGGCCTACAACGTATCCAAGTGTTCCTAATACGAATAGTCCAGCAATAATGGTGATTGGGCTGACTTTTTTACGTAATAACCATACGCAGAATAAAGTCAGTAGTAATGGTGCCAGACCAGGAATCAATTCATCTAACGTGTTTTGCAGAGTCGTTACTTCAACTGGTTGAATACTTAATCCAGCTTGAATCTCTTCTACAACGCCACGCAGCATGTCTCCTGAAAGCACGCCTTCGTTTGCTGCTTCTGAAATAGCACCGAAGTTCACCATTTCGTTTTCAGCTACATCTACTCGGCTCAGTACTAATGGGAAATTCATATTAGTCCACCTTGGAACCAATACCCCCATGATAAACATCCCTAAAACAGATGCGCCTTGAGTTAATTTCTGCATCAATCCACCAGCTAGGTTTTGAGTGATGTTACCACCCTGTACATAGCCTAATTCCTGTGAATACCATAGGAAAGCCATACGGATAATATTCCATGCCAGGAAGAAGATGATTGGACCCAACCAGCTACCACTTAATGCAAGTGATGCTGCGAATGCGCCTAATACCGGTCTGATCGTACCCCAGAAAATCGGGTCACCCACACCAGCTAAAGGACCCATCATACCAATTTTAACCCCTTGAATAGCGGCATTATCGATATCTTCTCCAGCAGCTTTTTCTTCTTCTAAAGTTAATGTCACACCAAGAACTGGTGCAGCAAGATACGGGTGTGTATTAAAGAACTCCAAGTGACGTTTCAAAGCTGATGCACGGTCTTCTTTAGAGGTATATAATTTTTTCAAAGCTGGAATCATTGCATACGCCCAGCCGATATTCTGCATACGTTCAAAGTTCCATGAAGCTTGCAGGAACTGACTTCTCCAGAATACATTTAAACGATCTTTTTTAGTTAATCTGTATTTGTTTTTGTTTTCTTCAACCATGTTTAATCAACGCTCCTTTTTAGTAGTCATTCAGAATATCGTCAAGTGGGTCGCCACCAGAGGAATTTCCTCCGCCGCCTCCGCCTTGATTAAATTCTGGTGCAAATTGTAGGTATAAGAGTGCTAAAACGACACCAATGATACCCATTGCGATCAAGTTTAATTCGCCGATTGCTGATAACGCAAATCCAAGAGCGAAGAATAACCATAATTTTGGTGTTGCCATCATGTTGATAACCATCGCATAACCTACAGCAACAATCATTCCACCTGCTACTGCCAGTCCGCCTGTCAACCAAGCTGGTATTGCATTCAAAGCATCTGTTACCAATTGAGGTGGAACAGATAAAATAATGATCGCTGGAATCGCGATACGTAAGCCCTGAAGCATTAAAGCTCCAATATGATAAAACTCGACTGCTCTAAATGACCCTTCAGTTGCTTTTCTATCTGTTGCGTGTGCGATTGCTACTGTCAGTGTACGGACAAAAATTGTCAATACTTGACCTGCGATTGCTAATGGAATAGCTAATGCGATACCTTCAGAAATACCTGCTCCGTGGTAAGTAACTAAAATAGCTGATGCAATAGAAGCAAGTGCCGCATCTGGTGCCACTGCAGCTCCGATGTTCATCCATCCTAATGCGATTAATTGAAGTGTCCCTCCAAGTAATAGTCCCTGCATTGGGTTACCTGCTGCCAAACCAATCAATGTACATGCCACAATCGGCTGATGGAACTGGAATTGGTCTAATATCCCTTCCATACCGGCTAAAAATGCTACAAAAACGACCAATACAATTGTAATGATGTCCATATTAAAATTCCCTCCTTGATAAATGTCTTAATTAACGTATTTTGTTTTCTTCAATAAGTTCCACATATCTTTACGCTGATCTGCGGGTACTTTTCTTACATCGAATTTGACGCCGTGTTCTTTCATTTTCTTGAATGCGTCAACGTCTTTCTGATTTACTGACAATACATTATTGATCATGACTTTTCCTTCTGAGTGAGCCATGGATCCAACGTTTACTTCCTCGATTTCTACTCCACCTTCGATTACACGCAGAGCATCTGTCGGATTTTCGAATAACAGCAATGCACTTGTTTTACCGAAACGAGGATCATTCCATACTTCGATCATTTTGTCGATTGGTACTACGTTTGCTTTGATGCCTGGTGGAGATGCTTGAGTGATCAGTGATTTACGCAGATCATCTTTTGCCACTTCATCAGATACCACAATAATACGTGTCGGGTTCACATCTTTAGACCATGCTGTGGCAACTTGGCCATGCAACAGTCTTGAATCGATACGAGCCAGACGAATGTCGATTTGACCAGTTCCAACAACTGTCCCTTCTGGTAATGGGCTGCTTGGTTCTTCTGAAGCTGCAGCTGCTTTAGTTTCTGCCGGCTGTAAACTCTCAGGTCTGACTTTGACACTGTCTTTTGCTACGTCAATCAGTGATGCTGCAATCTCGTGTGCATTATCCATTGAGAAACGTGCTGTAAATGATTCAATCAACATTGGCAGGTTAAGGCCCGCAACGATTGCCCATTTGTCTTTCTTGTCTTCGAATAAAGTGTTTGCCTGATTAAATGGAGTACCTCCCCATAAATCAACTAAGAATAAAATTTCATCTGTATCAAATGATGCAATAGCTTTTTCCATTTTACGGCGAATGTCATCCGGACCTTCACTTGGAAGTAATGTGACTGCTTTTACATTTTCCTGTTCTCCAACGATCATTGAACCTGACTGTAAAATTCCTTCAGCAAACTCGCCATGGCTTGCTAATATAATTCCTACCATTTATTTCCCTCCTACTACTAGCGGATGTGCCGCTATTTATTATGATCAGTCTTACAAAAAGTCCCCTTTTTTCAAAACATCTATTACGAGCTGTTTACGGTCACTAGGGACCTTTCTGATTTCCAGTTCTATTCCTTGTGCATCTAGATATTGAAAAGCATTGATGTCCTCCTGATCAACAGATACGAAATGCGTTACCATCTGTTTTCCTTCAGTGAACTTCATGCCGCCGATATTGACTACCTTCATTGGGATGCCACGTTTATAACTTTCCATGACGTCACTAGGATTCGTGAACAGCAGCATCACTTTAACATCTTTCATTAAAGGATGTCCGGCAATTTCAATTAGTTTAGATACGGAGATAACATGTGCTTTTATTTCTGGGGGGGCAGCCTGCTTAAGCAGTAACTTTTGCAGCGAATTAGATGCTACCTGATCACTCACTACTATAATCCGGCTGATCCCAGTCGACTTGGCCCATGTTGTGGCTACCTGACCGTGAATTAGACGATCATCGATTCGAAGTAACCTGATGTCCATTTGTTCTGGTCCCTCCTCTAAATACGGTCACGCTCCCTTCAATAATTTAGTGAGAAAAAAATGGTGCAGCGTGTTGTTTTTCTCTTCTACATTACATAAGCAATAACCGTGCCAACATTATTTTTATGAAACCGTGTTAGATCAGCGTTTGGTTCAACACACTAAGAGAACACACTAACACAATACTCCGTATAGTGTGTTCTCAGATCATTATTAAGATAGTAGTGTGTCGAAATCCTCAAACTCTCCATCATCTTTGTTGATGAAATATATGATATAACTGTATTCTTCATCAGGTATGGTGATTTTCAGTTTTTTCTCCAGCTGTCTGATCAGCTTTTCCACTTCTTTATCAAGACTGTCCCGTTCCTGATTTCCCTCAAAGGATGGAGTAGTCAGACTGTCATGGTGAACCATCCGCTCGACGACACCAGCCATGTGCAGGACCAGATTAATATGGAATGCATACTCGGCTGAGCTGCTTTTCTGAAGCAAAGCACACTTTTCGGCGAAATCCCACAACGGCTGAAACAGTTTTTTGGGATTCAGGAAAGTATAGTTATCTTCAAGAAATGCATAAATCATTTCTTTTGCTTTTTCTTCATTAGTCACAGTGTCAGCTGTATAAACGGTTGTCTTATTTATGATATCGTCCAGTAACTTTTCAGGTTCCCCTTCAATAAACCGTTCAAGCGGTATAAATGGAGCAGCCAGTTTAGGATCTACAATGCCTGTGGTTGCAATGATCGAATAATGTTTCTGCCATTCTGCAATCTTTGCATCCATTTCAGCGACAGAACACGTTTTAACTTCCACCATTAATTTATCTCGGTGTCTTAGTGGCTTCTCAATTATTTCTTTAATCTTTTTGGCCGTTCCTTCTCCACTTGCACATACCGCCAGCACAATCGGCGGTTTAGTGGATATTTTCTTCTCACTAACAGGTTCTTTAGGCATTTCTCTTGAATAACCGCTGAATCTTAACAGCGATTCATGAAGAAGATCTAAATCGGCATCGACTAATGATGCTTTCCTTACCGCTTCTAATACCATTGGAGTAGACACCATATCGATGGATCTAACGATAATCCCCGTGTCTTTTTCCAGAGTTGATTCGAATGTTGCTAAGGACCCCATATCAACAAGCAATAAAACGCCACTACCCTGGTTAACATCTGTTACAGCCTGTTTGATTCGATCATACACAACAGTTGGAGACATATCCAGCGGCATATCAACTGAACTGACCCCACTAGTATCAAGCAGTTCTTCAGCAACTCTTGCCATACTGCTTGCAGTGGAATTCCCATGTGTCGCAATCACAACCCCTACTTGACCTGCAGACTGTTCCTCTTTTAACGACACTAGCAAGACTGTCAGATAATACACTTCATTCTCAGGGATACTGACTTGGAAAAATTCCCCTATTTTTTCTTTTATTTCCGAGGCAACCTCAAATTCTCTGCTGTAATTCATTGCCATTTCTCGAATACGACTATTCATTTTCCGTTCTTTTCCGCTATTAATCTTATTTAAAAGCGAGCTGATGTGAAGACTGATAGCATAGATAAAATTCTGATTAAAACCGGCTCCCAAAGCCGTTTCTACTACTGATGCCATCTGGTGAGCGAATTCAATAACTTCTTTATTCACCACATCCGCCAACTTGGATTCTGTCTGCAGAGAGAACCCATGGTTACGGTAAAACGACTTTAAGTGTACGTTGATATCCGTCGATATATACTGATTGATTGAGTCACGGTCTAACCCTTCAGCTTCCAGGAGTGTCGCTTTGTCTCCGATGATGTCATATATATTATATGGCAGCTCATATGAATCCATTTCCATTTTGTAAAAGGGTTCATTTGGATTTACTGTAATCTTAGCCTCCAAATAGTTGGATATCTCCATCTGTTCCTTGCGGTTAGATGATAACCCAACCAGGTGCGACTGGATACTTTCAGGTATATCCTTGATTGTCAGACTGATTTCATCTTTGGTCAACTGATTCATAAACCCTCTAGCACAAACCAGCTGGATTGTCGACTTCAGTTGTCCCACATTCCCATACCCGACACTGGCCAGCATCCCTTTGACGACATCAGCAGTTAATGTAATTTTCCGTTGAATACGGTTGGCTTCTAAACCCGTCAGCAGTTTCAACAGATCGAGCTGTTCACTTACCGGTCGTTCTTTAAAAGAAGGCATGTGAATATTAATAGGGATCCGCCGCATAAACGTATCCAAAAAGGTCGATTTAGGGTCTTCTGTCGTTGCACAAACGATTCGAACATTTGCTTCTCTGCTTTTTCCAGTTTCGCCCAGGCGACTGTACTTTCCTGTGTCCATAAAATAAAAAATCATTTCCTGACCTTCAGGCGGAAGACGATGGACTTCATCAAGAAACAGCATCCCATTGTCTGCATGCTGAATCATCCCCTCTTTTTCATTGGCTGCACCTGTAAACGCCCCTTTAGCGTAGCCGAAGAGATAGCTCATCAGTAGTTCGGGATTATTGGCATAGTCAGCACAGTTGAAGACCATCAGTTCTTTTTCTGCTTCGATCAGCTCATGTGACTGAGCAAAACGGAACATTGCGTGCGCAAAAAAGGACTTTCCAGAACCAGTTGGACCAGTAATTAATGTATTTAACCCTTTTGGTGGATATAACACAGCTGCTTTAGCCTGATCGACTGCATTCTTCATGCTGCCGTTAGATCCTATAATCGACTGAAAAATATCTCTCGTTTCTTTATATGAATAGTCAAACACCTCCTGTGTGATTCCTTTTTGAACAGGCTGCTTCTCTTTGTAGCTAGGCACATGAGTGGTCAATGGCTGATGTCTGACAGCCTCGGTGGATACAAAACGTACCGGTCGTCCGTCTATCTTCTTCAGTTCGCCTTCTCTTACCAGCTGATTCAAATCTTTAGATACATTACTTCTTAGAATATTCAGTTCATCCGCTACGTCTTTTGTAGTAATTCCCATGCCCATATCCACTTCTCTTTGAGTGAATTGGTCACTTGCCTCTTTTATAAACCGATGGATCCGTTCTTTTCGGTTCAAAGGGCACACCTCCTTGATAACTACTGTCATTCATAAACAGTATACACTATATCTTGTATTTTCGACACACTATAACACACTCATTAACAAGTGTATCTTTGAGTTCAACAAGCGTTGAGCACATAAAAAAGCAGCTCTGTGTACGATTAAGTACAAGAGCTGCCCCCTTTTATATTAGTTTCTAGTTATAACCTGTTGTCTCCCGTGTCCGCGGCGGTTACAATTTAACTCATTTGATTATTCGTCTACGCTTACTTCGCCTTCAACAGTTCCTTCGTCCATTAATGCAGCATCCATTAAATCTTGAGAAGCAAAAGTAACATTACCCGTTACTGTAGAGTTCAGTAATTCAAATCCTTCAGCGTCAACATATACGTCTCCATCTAAAGTTCCTTCTTGAATACGGAAGTTTGGAGATTCAACAGTCATTGTAGCAACTGATAATGTCCATTCGTCAGTCACGTTACGGTCTGCATCCTGATCATATAATGCCAGTTTGCGGTACTCATCATTGTCTTCGTCATCTGAGTCATAGAACGTTCCAGCAACTGTCACGTCATCGTCGATTGCAACGTCAGCTGTAATAGCTGTTAACCAGTTTCCTTCTGTACTTAATGAAGCAACAACTTCATCAGCGTCGTCAGTGATAGAAGCAGCAGTAACGACATCTTCGTCGCCTTCTGTTTCTTCGCCTTCTTCAACAATATCCATATCTTCAGCTGCGTCATCATCTGATTCACACGCTGCTAAAAATCCTCCTAAAGCGATTACTGCAGCACCTGCTGCTAATTTCTTTTTCAAAAATTCCATAATTATCCCTTACCTTTCCTGATGGAAAATTTAGTGTGTACATAGAATGATTGGAGAAGATGGAGAGAATAAACATTCCGGACAGTTCTTCTCCAATACATTACTATAATATACTATATATCAGATTTGTGAAGTAGTCAACAATCCGATCGGTTAAAAAAAGCTTATACAACTCTACTAATTTTTTAATCTGATTAAATCGCGTATTTTATAATTATATTAACTCTAAATTTCTATTATTAACTAGTTTAACCCTTTAAATTAATCTGTATATATTGTGAATATGTGACAATTGCGTTTCCAAGTATATTAAACTATCAGAGACCAGCTTCAATTCCGGCCTCTTTAAAATAGGCGTTTCATCACTCATTAGTCATACAGTATTGTCGTACCTATACAATACTGTATAATCAATAAAAAAGACCGGCAAATGTTTACCAGTCTTTTCCTTAATCGTTTTCAGTTTAGTCTACTTTCGTTTCTCCCGTGATTGTTGCATCATCATCAATTTCTGCTGATTCTTCAAATTCGTCACTGGCAAAAATCAAATCGCCATCAATCGTCCCACCAAGTAATTTGAATCCATTAGCTTCCACATATACATCGCCTTCAACTGTTCCGTATTGTAAACGAGTATTTTCATTTTGAATCGTAATGCTTGGAGCGCTTAATGTAAATGTACCTGTAACGTTACGGTCTGCATCTTGTTCATACAATGCCAGTTTACGTTCTACTTCACCGTTATTATTTTCAAATCCATCTACCATTACTAATTCTTCATCTGAAGAAACATTATCTTCAAAAATAACGATCCAGCCACCATCACTTGATAGTCCTTCGAGTAATGAGTCTTCATCGGTAACGACTGATTGAGTTGCTCCAGTTGTTGCATCTGCCGTTTCACCAGCATCAGCATCTTCGCCTTCAACTTTTGTTTCACCAGTAATCGTTGCATCTTCATCGATTTCAGCAGAGTCTTGTAATTCTTCACTTGCGAAAATCAGATCGCCATCGATCGTTCCACCTAATAAGCGGAAGTTTTCTGCTTCTACATATACGTCACCTTCGAATGTTCCATACTGCAGGCGTGTGTTATCCTGTTCAATAGTTAAGCTAGGTGCGCTTAGCGTAAATGTCCCTGTAACGTTACGGTCTGCATCCTGCTCATATAATGCCAGTTTGCGTTCTGATTCACCGTCGTTATTTTCCATCCCACCAGCTAATACCAGCTCTTCATCTGTAGAAAAGTCGTCTTGGAAAATAACGATCCAGCCACCATCACTTGATAGTCCTTCGAGTAATGAGTCTTCATCGGTAACGACTGATTGAGTTGCTCCAGTTGTTGCATCTGAATCCTCTCCAGTTTCATCAGTCGTATCTTCTGCAACTTCTTCTGTTTCATCTTCAGCAGCAGTATCGTCTCCGTTGCCACAAGCAGCTAGTAACCCCAAGCTTGCTGTAATCATTAATAATCTGTTCCACTTTACCATATTTTTGTTCCTCCTGTGTTGTGATTTAATTCACATTAATCATATCATTTTCTGCTAATATGTCAATTACAATTTGAGAAGAACTTTCTAATTATATTCACAACTAAATAAACAGCCCCTATAAAAAGCTTAACAGGGCTGTTTATTATATGTGTCAATCATCACTATCTTTCAATTTTAGAATTTCTGGCCATCCATATAAACTTGCTCGATAATTCACTATTATAAAGTAAGTTCTTTCTTATGCTTAGGGTTTGACAGGTTTTAGTAACCGTAATCCATTCAGTATGACAAGAATAGTGCTTCCCTCGTGACCAATTACCCCTAACGGAAGATTGATTAGCTGAAGAACATTAACTGATACCAGAAAAATAATCACACAAATTGAAAAAATGACATTCTGTAATATAATCCTATTTAGCTGTTTTGACAAGAAGTGGCTATAAGGTAACTGGCTTAGGTCGTTTTGAACAAGAACGACATCTGCTGATTCCATTGCCAGGTCTGTCCCCGCTCCCATGGCAATGCCGATAGAAGCGTTAGCTAAAGCCGGTGCATCATTTATCCCATCACCTACCATGACAATCGTCCCGAATTGCTCTTTCAACTCAAGTATCAGCTCAGCTTTTTCATCTGGAAGACAGTTAGCTCTAACGTCCTCCACGCCGATCATTGCGCCTATCGATTGTCCTGTCGCTTGATTATCTCCAGTAATCATGAAGGTATGAATCCCTTGCTCTTTAAAGTAGGCTATCGTCTCTTTCGCTCCCGCTGCCGGTGTGTCCAGTAGCGCAATGAATCCAATCAGCACACCATTCATAGAGAGATAAAGAACCGTCTTGCCCTCTTTTTCTCTTTCAAGGGCACGAACGGCAGCCGGATCCTCCTCATTGGTCACGACAAATGCTTTCTTCCCGATTTTATATTCATCAGATCCTTGAATCCCTATCAAACCATTTCCCTCTACTTCATTAACAACATCTATTTGAGACGTAACACCCAGTTTTTCAGCACTATAATGCTTAATAACAGCTTTTGCCAAAGGATGCGATGATTGCCTTTCCATTTCAATAATGATCGATATAACACGCTTCTCATCATGACCTGATGAAAACCAGTCGTCCGTTACTTTAAATGACCCTTCAGTCAGCGTCCCTGTTTTGTCAAACGCGATTGCATTTACTGAACTGAAATTTTCGAGATAAGAACCGCCCTTGTACAGAACTCCTTTTTTTGCTCCGTTAGATATGGCTGATAAAGTAGCGGGACTAGCAGAAGCCATCAAAGCACAGGGAGAGGCGACAGTTAACAGGACCATTCCTCTATAAAAACTTTCAGTTAGCCCCCAACCCATTACAAACTGGAAGAACAGAATCATCATTGGAACAAAAATCAGAACCAGTTTGACATAAGTTGTTTCGATCGATTCAATAAAGGTGGCTGTCTGAGAAGGCGTTCCCTGCGCCTCATCTACCAGTCGTATGATTTTGGCAAACAATGTATCAGAGTATTCAGTCGTCACTTCCATCTTGAAGGCATTTGCTGCGTTGAGTGTGCCTCCGATCACTTCATTTCCTCTGGATTTACTTACTGGAACTGATTCTCCGGAGATAGCTGATTCATCAATCAGAGCATAGTGACTAAGCAGTGTCCCATCGATCGGAACGGCTGACCCTTTAGGAACGAGCACGGTATCACTTATGGACAATTGATCTGTACGAATTTCTTCCGTGGTGCCATCCTCATTCAGGCGAAGAGCCATATCTGGAGTCATCTGCATTAAGCTGGATATGGCGTCCTTACTTTTATTCATTGTATACACTTCGAGCGATCCACTGAGAGAAAAAATAAAAATGAGCAGTGCTCCCTCCAGCCAGTATCCAATGACAGAGGCCCCGATGGCAGCTAGAATCATTAAAATATCGACATTTAAAGTTCTCTTTTTAAAAAGATCTGTAATGCCTTCTCTTCCCTGATAATAGCCCCCAATCAGAAACGAGGCGAGAAATACGACTGCATCAAGAGGGGAATAATCCAACACCCTCAGCACTCCACCTGTTATGATCAGCAAACCACTGACTACAGTGAGCATCATTGGCTTATTATATTTAAACAGTACTGACATATCATCTCATCCTATCTACTGGAATTTATCTACTCTTAAGATAGCACATTTTGCTTCTAACCAGTATAAAAGACAGTCAAATGAGAATGAAAGACATTCTCATTATCCACAATTGAGACACGACTGATAAAAAGGGAGGTGATCAATCGCTCTGACTGATCACCTCCCTTTATCTGCTATTCATTACCTGTATACTCCACTTTAACGTGTATGCCATTTGGATCAGTTAAAGTGACCGCATCCGCTTCAGTAAGAAATGGGTGACCACTTTCTGTTAAATGATCTGTTAATGACTGTAAGGTTTTCCTGGATGACAGGTTTAGCGAGAATAAACTTAATCCCAGATCCTCTTCAGTCCGTTCAGCCAGACCTGTACCGGCCCATGTATTCATTCCGATATGATGGTGATACTGTCCTGCTGCTAAAAATCGAGCTTGACTTCCAAATTGGTACTTCAAACTCAACCCCAGCACATTTCTATAAAATGCTTCGGAGGCGTTCAGATCTCTGACAGATAAGTGCATATGCCCAATGATGGTCTTTTGAGGAAAACGATCTGAGGGCTGATCATCTCTGCTTTTCAGCACGCCTTCTGCATCCATTTCCTCAGTCACCCCAGGTATCGTGCCATCTGCATTGATAGTCCACTCTTTCTTTGGTTTGTCCCGATATATTTCGATTCCATTCCCTTCAGGATCCTGCAGATAAATAGCTTCACTGTACCCGTGATCTGATGCACCATTCACTGAAACTCCTTTGTTCAAAAGAGAAAACAATATGTTCCCTAGATCTTTCCGTGTTGGCAGGAGAAAAGCGGTGTGAAACAGACCGGCTTTTAATGAGGATCTATCTGCAGTTGTTTTATTCAAAACAAGCAGTGTATTTTTTGTTTCTGTTATACCTAATTCGATCCGTTCTTCATTTTCACTGATAACATCCAGCCCGATTTTATCAGAATAATAGGCTGTCATCTCTTTTAAATCAGTTACATTCAGCTGCGCATACCTACACGTCAACTCATTATCGATTTTAAACATTCAAACACTCCTTATCATTTACTTACTTTTTAATAGTATCATAGATTCGGATTTTTATCAGTCAGTTTTTTTCTTAAGACGTTTACTATTTTTTCAAGACGTATGCGGTTATACCGTTGAATAATGATAAAAGGGATATTAATTATGACTGCGTAAAGAATCATAATATGTCCCGCCCAAATTGGGTTCCATAAGTAAAACAAGGGTGCTGGAACTAGAAGTAGGATATGCGTGAGTTCCGCTCGTTTAGTTTCTTTGATGAACACCTCAAGAGACTCAATCTGTGCTTCAGGCAGCTTCTTTTTTTTGTATCCTGCCTTGAAAAGAGATGCCCCATCCGGCAGACTATCTTTCCACTTCTGAACTTTAAACACGTTACGCCAGAGTTTTCCTTCTTGTTCAAACGCTCTTTTTTTAAACAGGACATTCAGTTTGTGTTCATATGAAAACCATGTGTACGGGATTTTGAGTAACCCAAGAGAAATAGTCAGATGGAAGAAAAGCCACACCACTATATTGATCAGTATCAATCCCACTTCTGTCACCTCATTTATGTTTTAATATCTCTTCCACGCCATTTCACTTTTTTTATAATATGGACTTGAACGAATGCCCATATATACAGTCCTATGAAGGCTATAACAAAAAAGAACGGGAAAACCATCGTCCACAGTGGGAACCTCCCCACCTTGTTCATCAGCCACCTGAACTGGAAACAGTATAGGAGATAGGCACAAAGAGATAGAAGTACAGCCAGTAAACTGCTGTAGTATACAACTGACAGTATCACTAAAATTGAGATCATGATGACCCCGGTTATCCACATGCCAATGGATAGATGCACAAGCGGATGAGTGCCCTCAGCCCCCTGAAGCAGACTTTTAGTCCAGCCATTCACCAGCTGACTGATCCCTTCCGGAAACATTCTGAAATGAATCGATCCTTTCCCACCGTAAACGGATACGGGCCAGTTCTTGCTTTTATATAGCCTGGCCAGTTCAATATCATCCATATGGCTGTCGAGGATTACCTGATGCCCTCCTGATTTTTCGTACTGCAATCGAGTGGTGAGCAGAAATGGCCCGAATGCCCCTCTATGAGGAAGCTTGTCTTTAAGAAGACTGAACCGGTTCAGTCCAGCCATGACCATGATATTGAGTACGACTGAAATAGTTTCATATGCTTTTTCTGTTTCATGAAATGGCTGTATTGAGAAGAGACCGTTCTGATTTTTTTTCAGATAAACGTCCGCTATTGATCGTAATGCATCCCTATGTACAAATCGAGTATCTGAATCGAGAAAAACCAGCCAGTCCCCCTTTGCTTTTTGGGCACCCATCCAACATGCTGCAGACTTTCCTTTCTGAGAAAGATTTGCGGATGAAGCAGACAAGACCGTTGCACCGAACTCCTCTGCGATATGGGCTGTATTGTCAGTCGATTCATCATCAACGACAATCACTTCAAGAGGTTCAATGCTTTGCTGCTGAATAGACTTGAGAAGTGCCGGCAGCGACAGCTCTTCATTACGGGCAGGGATGATAATCGACAAGGGAGGCACTCTCTCAGAGTTCGCAGTCAGCGGAATGAGGGGGAGTTTCCACAAAAAGAAAAAACCACTAAACAGTCCGAGAAAAAGGATCAAACCGATCATATACCAGATCATCTGACACTCACCCTTTCTCTCAGCCAATTTATGGTTCTACTTATCTTCTTTTACAATCATATCGGATACCTGCTGCCCACTCAATGTGACCATTGGCATTCCGCCGCCAGGATTAACAGATCCCCCTACAAAATAAAGGTTACTGAATTTGGCACTTTTTTTAGGAAACTTAAAGCCTTTATTTTTTTTGCGGTCTGAAACGACTCCATAAATCGCACCATGAGTCGAGTAATAGGTTTCTTCAATATCAACTGGTGTCCATTGATCCTCCACTACAATGTGCTTTCTCAGATCTGTCAGTCCCATATTTTCGAGCTTGATCAGTACACGCTCTCTGAGATCAGCGTACTCTTCATCTGTAAACGGACGATTTTGAATATAAGGAATATGGGGAAGAATTTTAATGTTTTCATATCCTTCGGGAGCCTGCTTAGGATCAGTCTTATTGCTGTTGACTAAATAAATCGTCGGGTCTTCAGGTAATTTCTTTTTCGTGAAGACCGTCTTGTAATTTTCTGAAGAATCCTCTGAGAAGAAAAAATTGTGATGCGCTAGCTGTGGATACAATCTGTTCACTCCAAGGTGAAGGACTAGTCCAGATGCAGCAGGTTCAAACGTTTTCTCAAGCTCTTTAGTATAGACAGGATCAACGTTCAGTAGACGATTATACGTTGGAATGACTTCCATGTTGGATACCACTCGGTCTGCTAAAACAGTTTCCCCAGATGCCAGACGGACGCCCGTAACTGCTCCCCCCTCTGTACTGGTTTCAATCGAGGTGACTTCCGTATTTGTATGAAAAGTCACGCCGACTTCTTCACCCAGTTTGACCAAAGCTTCCGCCAATTTATGCATACCACCCTCAACGTACCACAAGCCTAAATGACTCTGAACGTAAGCCAAAACATTTAAAATAGCCGGAGCTTCGTCTGCAGAAGAGCCGACGTATTTAATGTAATACTTGAGCATGTCCCTCAAGTACGGATTTGAGACTCTCTTGTCAATACCCTGTGACATAGTGTGAAAATAATCAAAGTCTTTCAGGGCTGAAAACACACCGTGATGACTGATGATGGATTTAAGATCATCCAGACCCTTTTCAAAATAACCTTCATTAGTTGCATCATATAATCTTTTTGCATACTTTAAATAATTTCTATATTCCTGTAATTCTTTTTCGCTTAATTCAGGGTTCTTCAGCTTCATTTCATCAAGGTCATTATACAGATCCATTACAGTTCCATCAGTAAAAAAAGAACGCCATTCAAACTGCAGCTGCTTGATAGAGACATAGTCACTCATCTGCTTTTTGCTTTCACGAAACAGACGGTCAAAAATATGCGGCATCGTCAAAATAGACGGCCCCAGATCAAAGCCAAATCCTTCTTTTTCCAATCGGTTAAGTTTTCCACCAAGGTGACTATTTTTTTCAAAAAGGGAAACACTGTACCCTTTCTGCGCTAATGAAATGGCTGCTGACAATCCTCCCAGCCCACCACCAATTACTACGATTGTAGACTCTTCTGTGTTTAACACTTTACTCATAAAATTATGCCTCATTCTGGAGATGAATTTGAATTATAACTATCTCTGGATTAGAACTTACTTTTGACTTCTCTTAAAATAAGCATTTTCTTAATAAAAGAGGTTTTGTTTCGTTTAGTGAAACAGTCGTACTGATTCTGACGCACAGCATCCAGTATCCCAGCGTAAACGCGTGATGAGAGCGCGACTGGAAACTGACTGTCTTTATCAAAAAGGTGCAGCGCATTTGAAAAATCAAGATAACGTTGTTCTGCGAGCAATGCAATGCTTTCCCACAAGGTGATAAAGGCGCTGTTTATAGTCCCCTCAGCTAAATCATCCTTCGAATAATTGAGTTTGTTCATCAGTTCCACAGGTAAATAAATACGATTGATTTTCTTATAATCTTCCCCTATATCTCTCAATATATTGGTCAACTGCATCGCAACTCCCAGGGATAGTGCTGGTTCCCTCAGTTTTTTATGATGCTCTGTTGCAATGATCGGCAACAGCATTAAACCTACTGAACCCGCTACATAGTAGCTGTATTCTTCAACTTCTTTCATTGTACAGGGCTGTTCAAACTTATAATCCATAGCCTGGCCTTGCAGCTGATCATAAAAAGGCTGAATGGACATATCATAACGGTTGAAGACGTCTCTTAAAGCACGCCAGATGGGATGCGCAGATTCTTTGCCTTCTTCAAAGCGATTAAGTTCATTAGACAAAAAAGCCAGGGCATCTGCCTGCTCTTCTTCTGTCTCTGCTTCATCAATACTGTCATCTGCCAAGCGGCAGAATGCATAAATAGCATAGACAGCCTGAGCTTTTTCGGGGGGGAGTTTTGAAAAAGAAAAATAGAAGCTTTTAGAATGTTCTTTTATAATGTCCTCACAGTATCCATAGTCCTGTTCGATACTGGAAGCATGCGTTAATTCTTTTTCGATAAAAGTTCCTCCTCTTTATAGTGAGGTGGTTATGAGAGGATGACTTTTTTCACATTCTCTATAACACTTGTCATTTTGCTACTTTTTTACATAATAACATATTCCTTACTTTTCCTCATGTGAAATGCAGTCTACATAAGAATAGAAACTGCTCGTTAAAAGAGCAGTTTCTATTCTTTTTTTGAATATTATTATAATAAAGTTACATCCAGATAACCTAGTCTGCGTGCTTCTTTTATCCGCTGCTGATCTTCTTCTGTCACCTTTAACAGAGCCGGATTCTGCAGAATCATTTCATATCCGTATTCCTGGACCCCTGATTGTATGATCGCTTTATCTATCCCTGTCACGATAGCTAATATTTCACCCGGTTTTTTATCTTTAGCCCGCTCATCCGTTACTTCAGTGAATAACATGACTGGCCCTCCTCTCTCTATTCATGCACTTATATGTCACCTAAAGTATACCATATATGTAAGCGCTTGAACAGAATTAAGAAAGACCCAAAATGACTATTTATGCGACATCAGTGAATTTAAGAAAGCCCGGTGCAAAATAGGTCAAATATGATTTTTTGTGATTTATTCTGCTTCTGGTATTTTGACTAAGAAAGTCAGCCCTAATCCGACCACTGCCAGTAAACTGGACCATAGGAAAGCTTGAGTTTCTCTAGACGCTAGCGATAACATCAGTGGACCAACTAAAGCGGATATCCCATACGCTTGATAGAGCAGGCCATAATTGGACCCGAAGTAATATGACCCGAAATAGTCACTGCAGACAGCCGGAAAGGTTGCCAGGAATCCGCCAAAACAACTGACTATAACAGCCAGCAGAAGATAGTAAGTCCACACGTTAAGCGTCAGCAGACTTAGCGCCGCCATAGATACTGCAGTCAGACCGAACAACAAGGTAAAGACACGCAGTCTTCCAAAAACATCAGACAATGCTCCCCAACCCAATCGTCCTGAAGCATTGGCAATAGCTGCTACAGCTACTGCATATCCGGCGACTCTGGGAGACAAGCCAACCAAGTCCCGGGCAATATCCTGAGATAAGCCGATGATCAGCAATCCACTCAAACTGCCTGTGAAGTACATAATCCACAGTAAATAGAATGATTTGGTTTTCAGCATTTTTTTTGAAGAATAATCACGTTCGTTTACCAGTACCTGATGATCGCCATCTGATTCCGGGACGCGAAGCAGTTGAGCTCCAGTAATCCCTACAGCGGCATAGACAAGACCCTGAACTAGAAATGTCTGGGAAACCCCAATAGAAGCAATCAGTGCAGACAAAACAAAATTAAAGATAAATCCGCCTAATCCAAAAGCTCCGATGATAATCCCAGTTACCATCCCTTTTTTTCTGGGATACCACTTCAGGCCAGTTGAGAGCGGGCAGACGTATACCATGCCTACTCCAATCCCGCCAAGCAGACTGTAACCTAAGTAAAGTGTCATCAGCGTTGTGGCCTGTGAGACGATGATCAGACCGGTACTGAAGCAAATCATCCCTATAGTCCCAACTAAGCGAGGACCGACTTTATCCTGAAGTCTTCCCGAAAATATTGTCACAAAGGCAAAAATAAAGACAATCAGCGAATATGCAGTGTATACTTCGGTTCTTTCCCAACCGAATTTATCCACAAGTGGCTGATTGAATAAACTCCAGGTATAGATTCCTCCGATACACAGCTGCATCATAACACCGCCTAGAAGGACCTTCCATCTGACTGATGATTTTTCCATAAACATTTCCCCTTTTCAGAAATAGTATAGCAGATTTTTATTTTGACATTCAAACTAATTTTCACAGATACTATTCAATCTAGTCCTATTAGGTAAATTAAAGTCACTGCTTTTGTTAGTTTGACTGATCAGCATCTGAGCAAGCGGATTGATCCTTGCTTCATTGTATACCATCTATCATTATCGCTTATTTATAAAGAAAATGGAACCATACAAAAGCTGACTACACAAACATCCTTATCCTCATAGTGCCTCTTCCTCTCCTTTTTAAACTGTAAGTTTTATATTTATAGTCATTATCCTATTATAAGTACACCGCGAGATATTTGTTTTCGCTTTCATTGTGAGGTAAACTGAATTTATAAATTGGAAAGTGGGGGTACGAATGACAAACAACGTTTTACAGTATACGCTGAATGATGGATTGAAAGTTCCAGCTGTCGGATTTGGAACAGATGTACTGAAGGGCGCAAAAGGCGTCTTAACGATCATACAGGCGTTAAACAATGGGTATCGATTTTTAGACACGGCTTATGCTTACGAGAACGAAGCAACTGTAGGCAAAGCAGTTAAAGAAAGCGGGTTGTCCAGGCAGGAAATACTGATTTCCTCCAAACTACCTGAAAAGTATCATCAGTATGACCTGGCTGTTCCAGCTATTCAGGAATCTCTATTCCGTGCGGGTCTAGACTATTATGATATTTATCTGATCCATTGGCCGGACCCGAAACAGGATAAATTTGTTGAAGCGTGGCAAGCTTTGATCGATGCTCAAAAATGGGGCCTTGTCCGCTCAATCGGTGTTTCGAATTTCCAGCCTGATCAACTGAAGCGTCTGAAAGATGAAACTGGTGTCATGCCGGTAATCAATCAGATCCAAACCCATCCTTACTTTACCCAGGATGACATGCTAAAAGCAAATGAAGAACATAATATATTGACCCAGTCATGGAGTCCTTTAGGAAATCGCATGGCAGATGACTTGCTCGATAATGATACATTGAGAGAGATTGGGAATCAGTATGACAAATCGATCGGTCAAGTCATTTTGAGGTGGCACGTCCAGAATGGGTATATGCCGATTCCACGATCGAGTTCACCTGTCCGTCAAAAAGATAATCTGACAGTATTTGACTTTGACCTTTCTGATCAGGATATGAAAGCTATTGCGTCACTTTCTAGGCTAGACGGCAATATTTACGGTTAACAGTTTTCAAGATACCGGACACTAAAAAACTAACCCTCTCCTCTATACCCCGTAAAAAGGGTGATGCAGGAGTGGGATAGTTTTTTAGCTTAATGAGTGTTAAAATTGACTTTAATTGCCTAGTAATCTTCCGGCATAATTAGTGCGAGAATAATATAAAGCAGCAAGTTCGATGGCAGCAGAATAAAGGCGATTCGAACAGCTAACGAAGAGATTCCAAAGAATTCAGCGATCCCGCCGCATACACCTGAAACAATACGGTCAGTTGATGATTTTCTCAGTTTATTTCCATTCATGGTTTTTCCTCCTTCAATTTAGTAGTCTACTCCTACTTTACCCTTACCTGATGAAATTCTCAAATCATTTCAGGTTTGTTTCACATATAATCTTTTCTTTTTAAGTACAAAGCCATTACAATTCCCAACAGTAATGAACCGGCAATGACCACCACTGTTCCGAAAGGGGATTGTCTCCCTACGAGTCCCCCAGTATTCATACCAAACAAGCTGAAAATCAAAGTGGGTATGGAGATGACCAGTGCTACCGATTCTAGAAATTCCATAATACTGTTCAGCTTATTATCGATACTGTCTGATAGCAGTCCACTAGTCGACTCAATCAAATCCTTATACAAGTGGCTGTTATACTGGCTTTTCTTTATTCGAAGTGCTATTATTTCCCGTTCGCTCGTTTGTGTCGTATTCAAGATAATTGAATCTTCTGACCACCGCGATATCGTCTCATCAAAATCATCGATTCGTCTGGAGAAAAAGACCAGTTCCTGTTCAAGATCAGTCACATTTAATAATACATCTCTATCTGCTTTTTCTTTCGCTTCCTTCATTAAATCCTCAATAGACTGTTTTAAAAGTAATAGTCTGTCTTCTACATCATTATATAGCAAGTTTATTGTTTCAACCATGGCGTGGTGAGGAGACGTGTGGCTTTTCAGCTGATCGGCCATCCACTGGCTGTCGAGTCCACTGAGAACACACACCACCAGTTCCTCAGAATAAACAAAGGTTACGGTAGAATTTGCCTGCTGAATCGTCCCGTATCGCTTCTTTTCCCAGACGGGCAGGTGCAGCACATTCAATTGTCCATGATGGTCTGTATCCAAAGCATTGTAGTAGGAGATGTCTGACTCTTTGTTCAAAGCATATAAATCAAGGGGGATAGCATGGGCTTTACTGAAGCGACCCAGTTCTTCTTCAGTGAAGTCCTCCACTATGATCCACTCATAGACTATATCATTGCTTGTTGTCTGCCCTTTTTCAATCATAGCGATCCCTCATTCATCCGTAGTTTTCTGCCTTCATCATACTCTAAATTCAGTTGTTTCTCTAGGAAAGCTTTTTAAAGAAAGACTGACTGTCTAATAGGATTATTTTGAAATATAGTGTACACTTTATTTATCCCGTTATGAAAGTGAGGAAAAGCTAAAACTGTTTAGCTTAAAAAATTATGTGGATCCCCTTTGTATTATGTATCGGCTTTGTACTTATTCACTTTTTTTCCATTTATCTCTCTTTACCGCAACCCTTACTTAGACGATTTGTATCATTCTCAGCTGGTGTCGGAATTGCCTATGTCTTTATCCATTTGTGGCCCCAGGTAGCTCATACACAAGCTCTGGCGGAACAGGAAATCCACTGGCTAGAAGGGCATTTACTTCATTACGCCCTTTATATCATTGCCTTAATGGGCCTCACAGTTTTTTATACAATGGATCGTCTGATTGCACGGGCGTACGAAACGGAAGAAACCACTAACCCTAACTTGATCGAATCACATATTTTCTGGTCTCATATTGGATTTTTTACACTATACAATGCTATGATCGGTTACCTGCTCACTCATATGGAAGAGATGACAACCTCTCTACTTATATTCTTTATTGCCTTTGCGCTTCACTTTGTCACCAATGACTGGGGCCTCCGTCATCACCATGAGGCTGTTTATGATCAGTATGGACGATATATTTTGTCTGTATCAATCGTTATTGGGTTTATCATCGGCGTCTTTTCAAATTTCCCAGACTATTTCATTGGGAGCGTAGAAGCCTTTGTGGCTGGTGCCATGACTTTAAATGTGATCAAACACGAATTACCATCTGAACGGGATGGTAATCTGGAGGGGTTTCTTCTAGGCGTATGTTCAGCCGGATTTCTGTTTATTTTAATTTAAAAAGCTTGATGAGAAACGTACACTGTACGCAGAATCTCATCAAGCTTTTTAAATTAAAGGAAGTGTTTCAATTCGCTGATATCATTTATCACTAAATCTGAAGCCTTCAGCTCTCCTATTTTACCAAACCCATACTGGCATCCAATAGAATAAAACCCATCAAGTTCGCCTACTTCAATATCCTGAAATCGGTCTCCAATTACAACAAAATCCTCTTCATAGTCCTGTTTGACAATTTTCATGATCTCTTTTTTGCTTTTTTTAAAGTTAAACTGCTCTGTGCAAAGCAGTTTCGAAAAATACTGATCCAGACCAAACAGCTCATTGTGCTGCTCCATATAGTCAATCGAACAGTTACTTAAAAAAAGCATCGTGTACCCTTTATCTTTAAGGTATTTTAAGGTCTCTAAAGCTCTCGGATACACCTTTGCTTCATTATTCAGTAATTTAGTCTGCATTGTTTCACCAATTAGATGTGACGCTTTCTGCTGAACCGTATCTTCGAGATCCGGCATGAAGAGCTGCCACATGTCCTGCTTACTGTATCCCAGCCACTGAGTGATCTCTTCATCTTTCCAGTCTCTGGGAGCAGCTTTCTTCTGTTCGACCAAATAGTCATACGCCCGCTTAAAGGCGGGAATATAAATTTCTCTGCTATCATGAAGTGTGCCATCGTAATCAAAAACAATTGTTTTTACGCTGGTAAGCTTTTCCATTACGATAGCTGCTTGACCAGATTGGCCATTTCAATTGCCCCAACAGCGACTTCTGCTCCTTTGTTCCCTGCTTTTGTCCCAGCACGTTCGATGGCCTGTTCAATCGAATCGACGGTCAGAACACCAAACATGACTGGAACGCCTGTGCTGTCGGCAGCTGCAGAAACGCCTTTAGCCGCTTCCGAACAGACGATATCATAATGAGACGTAGCCCCTCTGATAACGGCGCCTAATGTAATAACAGCATCATATTTACCCGAAGCAGCCATCTTCTTGGCGATAAGCGGGATTTCATAAGCACCCGGTACCCAAGCGACTGTAATGTCAGATTCTTTCATCCCATGTCTTTTCAATGTATCAACAGCACCATCCAGTAAACGGGAACCGATAAAATCATTAAAGCGTGCTACGACTATCCCTATTTTTAAATCACTTGCGATTAGTTGTCCTTCAATTGTATTCATTTCTATATTCCTCCATGTCCTATTGTTTTAAAGCGTATCAGTATTCTAAATAGTGACCCATTTTTTCTTTTTTTGTCCGGAGATAAGCTGTATCTTCATCATAGAGATCCATTTGAATCGGGATACGTTTTTCCACTGTCAATCCATATTTATCCAGACTTGAGACTTTGAGCGGATTATTCGTCATCAGATTCAGCCGGCTGACTCCCAGGTCATCAAAGATCTGCTTGCATTCATAATATTCTCTTAGATCGACCGGGAAACCCAACAGCGTGTTGGCCTGGATTGTATCGTGCCCCTGATCCTGGAGCGCATAGGCTTTTATTTTATTGACCAGCCCGATCCCTCTTCCTTCCTGACGCATATAAAGCAGCACACCTCGGCCTTCTTCAGCGATTTTTTCTAAAGCCGAATCCAGCTGCTGACCACAATCACATTTTTTTGATCCGAAGACATCTCCTGTCAAACACTCAGAATGAATACGTGCGAGAACGGGCTCACCATCATCTATAGTTCCTTTTACAAGCGCTATGTGATGTTCTCCAGTAAATTTATGTTCATAGGCATAGATGTCGAACTCTCCAAACTTAGTTGGCAGCTTCGCCTGAGACTCCCTGAAAATTACTTGTTCATGTGCTTTACGATAATCGATCAGATCGGTGATCGTTCCAATTTTCATATCATGCTCTTTAGAAAAAGCGATCAGGTCATCTCGTCTGGCCATTGTGCCATCATCATTCATGATTTCACAGCACAAGCCAGCCGGTTTTAGACCTGCCAGTCTCATCAGATCCACAGTAGCTTCAGTATGGCCGTTTCGCGCTAAAATACCGCCGTCTACTGCTTCCAGTGGAAACATATGACCGGGTCTTTTAAAGTCTTCCGGTTTACTGTCTTCGGCGACCGTTTTCATTGCTGTCAGTGACCGTTCAGCAGCAGAAATACCTGTCTCTGTTGTAACGTAATCGATCGATACTGTAAAAGCAGTCGTATGGTCATCTGTGTTATAAAGGCTCATCTGAGATAATCCCAGTTTTTTTGTATAGTCCTTCGTCATCGGAATACAAATCAGCCCTCTGGCATATTTTGCCATGAAATTGACATTTTCAGGTGTTGCAAATTCAGCCGCACAGACTATGTCACCTTCGTTCTCCCTGTCCTCGTCATCGACAATAATAACATTCTTTCCTTGTTTTAAATCTTCCAGCAACTCTTCGATTCTATCAAACATAAGCTCACTCCTGTCTCTCTGATTTAATATCCGTTTGTTTTCAGTAATGCTTCTGTCAGTTCATTTTTGTTATCTGACTGACTAGAAAGGCCTAATAGTTTTTCTACATATTTCCCAATCAGGTCACACTCAAGATTGACCTTGTCTCCAATTTTGTGTTTCAGCAAGGTCGTTTCTTCTCCTGTGTGGGGAATGATTGACACCTGGAACTCAGTCTCTGATACAGTAACGACTGTCAAGCTGATGCCATCGATGGCGATCGATCCTTTTTCAATGACATAGCGCAGTAATGCTTTATCTGCCTCAACCGTCACCCAGACGGCATTGTCATCTTTTCTAAACCGCGTGATGACGCCCGTTCCGTCAATATGACCACTGACCATATGCCCTCCGAGTCTTGTCTGCAGATTCAATGCGCGTTCGAGGTTCAGTTGACTTCCTTTCGAGAGGCTGCCAAGTGCTGTACGGTTCAGTGTTTCAGACATAACATCTGCCTTAAAGGTATCCTGATCGAGATGTGTAACAGTCAGGCAGACCCCACTAGTCATAATACTGTCTCCTATAACCGTATCTTTAAGCACTTTTGAAGCTTTAACTGTCAGCTCACTCGATTTAGATCCTCTTTTAATGTCTTTGATTTCACCAATTTCTTCCACTATTCCGGTAAACATTTACTGATTCCTCCTGTCAATATACGCTTCGATGTGCATATCGTCTCTGATCCTGGTGATGTCCATATTGTTGAGTTTAAAGACCTCAGACATTTTTTGTATTCCTTTACCCATTACCGGTGAAGGTGCTCCGTCTCCTCCGATGAGAATAGGTGCAATGTAGACAGCCAGTTTATTGACAATGTCCGCTGATAACGCCGAAGCATTCACGGTACCTCCTCCTTCAAGAAGTAAACTGTCTATCCCTTTTTCACCGAGTATTTTCATGGCTTCTTTCAAGTCGACTTGTCCGTTTTTGTCAGGTAAGACTAGTACCTCAATGTGCTTGCCTTTTAATTTATCCAGTTTAGCAGACGGTGCTTGACTTGTTGTCAAAATGATTGTGGGCGCGTCCTGCTGATGTGACAGTACTTTTGCATCGAGCGGAATTCTAAGTCTGCTGTCGAGTATAATGCGTGTCGGATTCTCAAATGCTGGGACACGACAAGTCAACTCCGGGTCATCTTTCAGTACCGTATTAATTCCTACCATAATGCCGGAAAGGTGTGCTCTCAGATATCGGGCATGCTGCCTTGAATCTTGGGAAGTGATCCACTTTGATTCTCCAGTTTCAGTGGCAATCTTCCCGTCGAGTGACATGGCATACTTCATGACCACATAAGGTAGTTTAGTTGTAATATAATAATTGAACACTTCGTTCAGCTTGTGACTTTCCTTTTCATATATCCCTGTGACGACTTCAATTCCAGCTTGTCTCAACTGCTTTATTCCTGATCCTGAAACAAGGGAATTTGGATCTGTTGCAGCAATGACTACTTTTTTTATTTTTCTGTCAATGATCAGTTCTGAACAGGGTGGCGTTTTACCGAAATGTGAACAAGGTTCCAGTGTCACATAGAGCGTTGCCCCTTCAACAGATTCAGAGGCCGATTCGATCGCATTGACTTCTGCATGCGCCTCTCCAGCTTTTTTGTGGTAGCCTTCTCCTATTATTTTTCCGTCTTTCACAATGACAGCCCCCACCATCGGGTTTGGAGCCGTAAATCCACGTCCATTACTGGCCAGTTCAAGAGCTCTTTTCATCATTTTTTCATCATTATTCATTTTTCCACCTCATAAAAAATGCCCTGAATCAGTAACTGATTCAGGGCAAAGACTTTTAGTACGATTTCTGCACAAGCCAAATAAATGGTCTGTCCATCATTAAGACAACAAAAAATAAAAAAATACCCCGGAACATTACATTCCAGGGCATTATCCATTGCATCTCAAGTGGTCTTTAAAAAAGCAGAGTTTCTCCCCTTTAAAGATAATTGTGCATACGTGTGTCTTCTTTCATCCAGACTATACTGTCGGCTTCGGAATTTGACCGAATCTGCCTTGCGGCTCGTGGGCTATACCACCGGTAGGGACTTGCACCCTGCCCTGAAGACTATTTAGTTTGTACATTAAGAATATATAGAATTTTATACATTGTCAACACTTATTAGTCAACGTCCGTATTTTTAAGTAATACAGCTACACCCATGCCCCCGCCAATACACAATGACGCCAAGCCATATCTAAGTCCACGCTTTTTCATAAGGTGAACGAGCGTGACTAATATACGATTGCCACTTGCTCCAACAGGGTGACCTAATGCAATGGCTCCCCCGTTCAGATTGGTCCGTTCCAGCATATAGTCTTTACTGACACCAAATTCGTCCGAGATTTCTTTAATGACGCCTAAACTTTGTGACGCAAAGGCTTCATTCAGTTCAAAGACATCTATGTCTTCAAAGGAGATGCCGGAACGCTTGACTGCCTGTTTGATAGCCGGTGTCGGACCCAATCCCATAACAGATGGATCCACGCCACCCTGGCCGATCCCCATAATTTCAACAAGTGGTGTCAGCTTATTCGTCTTGAGATACTCTTCGCCAACAATTAACGTTGCACTCGCTCCGTCATTGATTCCGGAGGCATTTCCTGCAGTGACTGATCCGTCCTTTTTAAAGGCTGGTCTCAGACTGTTCAGTTTCTCTTCCGTCGTTTTACGGTTAGGGAATTCATCGGTATCAACTATGACTGTTTCGCGTCTTACTTTCGTTTCGACGGCTACAATTTCATCTTTGAATGACCCATTATCGATTGCTTCGATGGCACGCCTTTGTGATGTATAGGCAAATGCATCCTGGTCTTCACGTGTCAGGTTATACCGCTGGACGATATTTTCCGCCGTGACCCCCATATGATACCTTTCAAACGCGTCAGTTAACGCATCATCCAGCATATGGTCACCAATTTGGTAGCCGCCCATTTTCTGACCCGTTCGTGTTTTCCCGGGAATAAGGTAAGGTGCCTGACTCATGGATTCTGTTCCACCGGCAATGATGGCCTGGTACTCGCCTGCTTTAATCCCAAGATAGGCATTCATGACAGATTTAAGCCCGCTGCCGCAAACCATATTGAGCGAATAGGCAGGTACTGATACCGTGATTCCCGCTTTAATGGCTGCCTGTCTAGCTACTCCCTGACCTTGTCCGGCCGGCAGAACATTTCCTAAAACAACTTCGTCTATATCATCGTGATTAATCTTACTCTGTTCTAAAACACCTCTGATAGCAGCACTACCTAGATCGGATGCTGACACATCTTTCAGTGCGCCTAGAAATGAACCGATGGGTGTCCGTTTAGCTCCCGCAATATATACTTTACTCATTCTTTTCTTCCTTTCGAATCAACAAATTAACGTCATAGGTTTATTATTGACTACTGGAAAGATCAAGTAAAGTCATATGCAGAAGTTTAGACGAATCTTAAACTATTACTCCTCTACAGGGAGAACCGCACCATCCCATGTGTCAAGGATGAATTCCTGAGTTTCTTCAGAACGTAGTACTTCGACTAGTCGCGCAATCAATTCACTGTCTTCATCTTCAGATCTGACTGCAATAATATTGGCGTACGGAGACGATGTATCTTCCAGCGCAATCGCTTCTTCAATCGGGCTTATACCCTGATCCACTGCGAAGTTCGAATTAATAAAGAACACATCGCCTTCATCCTCGGCGTATAATGTCGTCAGCAATGCAGCATCGTATTCGTATTCGAATTGAAGATTTCGTTCATTCTCAACGACATCGTCAAATGTGGCGTCCACTAATTCAATGGAATCATCGACTGTTATCAGTCCAGCTTCCTGTAGAATCCCCAGCACACGTCCATGGTCTGCGACACTACTGCTTGTCAGAATCGTTGCGTTTTCCGGAAGATCATCCAGGTCTTCGTATCGATTTGAATAAGCGCCAAGTGGTTCAATATGAATCCCACCTGCATTGACGAAGTCATAGTCATTTTCTTCAACTTGTCCTTCAAAGTATGGTACGTGCTGGAAATAGTTGGCATCGATGTCCCCACCAGATAATGCCTGATTCGGGATAATGTAGTCATTATAGGTTTCAATCTGTAAATCGATACCCTCTTCTGCTAAAGTCGGCTGTACGAATTCCAGCACTTCTGCGTGAGGCACATTGGTCGCACCTACCGTCAATACTTGTGATTCTTCAGCTGAGTCGCCTTCACCGTTACCACATGCTGCCAGTAATACCGCACTGCTTAATAGTCCTAATCTGATTGCTTTTTTCATTTGTCATTCTCCTCTTTTTTTCTTATTTTTTATCGTTTATCAATATAAGAAACCCATCGGTCTCCTATAAACTGGATAACAAATACAATGATAAGGATAACGGCAGTCGCCACTAAAGTGACGCTTGCCCTGTTCCTCTGAAACCCTTCAAGATAAGCCAGATTTCCTAACCCTCCGGCTCCAATCACACCTGCCATTGCCGTGTACCCCACTAAACTGATTGCGGTCACTGTAATACCGGCAATAATAGACGGCAGACTTTCTGGAATATAGACTTTAAAAATGAGTTCCAATTTGGAGGCTCCCATTGCTTCTGCAGCTTCGATGACCCCTTTGTCAACTTCTCGCAGCCCCGTTTCGACCAGCCTTGCATAAAAGGGAGCAGCTGATAAGATCAGTGCCGGCAATGCCGCGCTAGGACCGGTCATACTTTGCACAATAGCTTTCGTAAATGGAATAAGCAGCACAATCAAAATGATGAATGGAATCGATCTGAATATGTTAACGAAAACCGATACTATTTTGTATAATGCCACTGACCATATTGTTTGATGATGTCGCGTTTCGTATAAAAGCAGTCCTAATATTAACCCCAATATAAAGACTAGAATGACAGAAATGACGGTCATATATAATGTTTGTTGGGTTGCCGTCCACAATCTATCCCATGACACCTCTTCTAAGTTTGTGTATTCTGCTAAAATTGATCCAACGTATAACTGATTAAACATCTTTTTGAATCACCTCTACTTCTACTGGATAGGTTTTGAATAACGCCAGCGCTTTGTCCTGCTTATCCTGATCACCAAGCACTTGAACGATCAGCGTACCCATCGGTGTATTGTGAGTGGACTGGATACTGCCCTGTATGATATTGATGTCACAGTCACATTCCCGGCTGACTCTGGTAATGATCGGGGATCCGACGTTGTTACCCTGGAAAAAAATCTGGACAATCTGTCCTTCAGGGTAAGCCTGTTTCAGCTCCGTCAACGCCTGTCTGGTTTCTTTGTTATCTGTTTCCCGGTCCTGTTTGATGAAGCGCTTGGTGATTTCCTGCTTTGGTTCTCTGAAGACATGAAGGACAGATCCTTCTTCGACGATTTCGCCTTTATTCATGACGGCGACACGGTCACAAATTTTTCTGACTACTTCCATCTCATGCGTAATCAAGACGATCGTTACATTCAATTCTTCATTGATTTTTGCCAGCAGATCCAGTACTTCATCTGTAGTCTGAGGATCCAGTGCACTGGTTGCCTCGTCACACAGGAGGACTTTAGGATTGTTGGCAAGCGCTCTTGCTATCCCCACTCTCTGTTTCTCCCCACCAGATAATTGAGCAGGATACGCTTCTGCTTTATCGCTTAATCCAACTAAATCGATAAGCTCTCTGGCCCTTTCGATGCGATCAGCCTTTTTGATGCCTGCTATTTCAAGTGGAAAACACACATTTTCAAGTACTGTGCGGCTCCAGAGTAAATTAAAGTGCTGGAAAATCATGCCGATCGACTGCCGTTCTTTACGCAGTTCTTTTTTGCTAAGAGGTGTTAATTCACTATTGTCGATAACGATTTTTCCTGAAGAAGGTCTCTCCAGTCCATTCAATAATCTCAGCAATGTACTTTTTCCTGCTCCAGAGTATCCAACTATGCCGTAGATTTCTCCTTTTTCAATAGTCAAACTGGTCTCTTTAACTGCTTCAAATGCCAGTTTATTGTTTAAAAATGTCTTTGTTACTTTTTCCAGTGTGATCATGACACCAGCTCCTGTCTTTATGCATAAAAAAACGCCCTTTTCGAGTATTCATACTCAAAAAGGGCGAATAGGTCTATTCGCGGTTCCACCTTTGTTTGTCACTTCATCACTGAAGCAACCTCTCCCAGTACTTAAAGGACAGCTGTCCTTTGCATACTGTGGCACTTTACCGGGTGCAACCGGAAATGGCTCATAACAAGACTCACCATTTCTGCTCAAAGACCATTTTCCAGACCGATCGTCGCGCCCCTTCTCACCAACCAGGAGCTCTCTGCTTTGATTCTCTAATCTGTACTTATCTTTTCAACGCTCATTGTTCTCATTTAAATTTAATGTTTGTATCGACTGATTAGTACTATATCATCTTACGTAAATCACTGTCAACCTATTTATTTTAAAAAGGTGGAATAGTTAGTATCTGACAATCCTTGTTCCATGAAACTGATTAGCATGGATGGTATCTGAGGCTTTATCGAGGTTCTCGTGAGTTATGCCTCCACCCACAAGGATCTCCAGGCGTCCATCCGATACTTCAATCAGCTGGTTTATCCAATCTGCATTGTCAATCGCCGATCCTGACTCTGCCCCTCTGGTGAGTAGGCGAGTCACTTGACGATCGATCAGCTCCTTGATAGTTCCCAGCTGATCCTGTTTTGAAAGACTGTCAAATGCCATATGAAAAACCGTTTGGCTTTCACCAGCGATGTCAATAAGCTCATCCACAAACGCCCAGTCTACCTGATGGTCTCGAGTCAACGCTCCAAAAACGATGCCATCGGCTCCTAGTTCAACAGCTTGCCTGGCCTCAGACCGCATCATTTCTTTTTCATAGTCTGAATAGACAAAATCGCCTCCACGTGGACGAATCATGGTCACGACCTCTACTGAATGGGCGTGCGCATACTGATAGACCGTTTGCTGCACATCCATAGTCGGTGTCGTTCCTCCAACATCCAGTCGGTCACAACATTCGATACGGGAAATTCCCGCATCGATGGCTTCTTTAATACCGGAACTGTTTTCCGCACAAAATTCTTTGATCATATTATCCCTCTTTAAGTGTAGCTTTAGTAGTTTGAATACTGTAAAGATACCCTAACACACAAACAACTGCTGAGAATCCAATGAAAATCGGCATATAAACGGGATTTGAGAACCAGCCTCCAAGTAAAATGACTAGAGACCCTATTGTCCCCAAAATCGGCGCAGCTATGCCTAGGAACCAGCTTTTAATGACTTTTTCTTTTTTCAGTTGAAGGACTTTGACATACAAGACAATATACAACACGTAACTGAATACGATCGCAATTTCACTGATGTCTCCGCCCGCTAAAATATCCCATCTCTGAGTCACATAATGCATCATCAGCCAGAAAACAGTGAGTAAATAAGCGGTTAAAGCGGAATATGGAGATAATCCTTTTTTCTCATCAAGCTGAACGATTTTGTTGCTCATCGGCATCATATTTTTAGATGCCAAGGTATGAGGTAACCGGATATAGCCTAAGCTTATCCCGTTCACCACACCCAGAATAGCAATCAGTACAAAACTGAGCAGGATGCGTTCACCATACAAGCCGAATATTGATTGTCCCACTTGTCCGATAGCCTGATCACCGGCAGATAGAATAAATTCTACTCCAACGATGGCAATCAGTCCCAGGAAAAAGGCCAGATAAACGGCTAAAACAATCAAGGGTCCTAGAGTCAAAGCAAATGGCATTGTGCGTTTGTGCTCTCTCACTTCCTGAGTAATCGTTGTGGAGACGATCCATCCATCAAATGAAAAGGCAACCGGTGCTAATGCTCCTAGCCATCCCCATCCCACATTACTTCTTTCAACCAGCATAACACCTTCCGGTAGTGCTGGCGCTGACTGTGTCCAGAACAATCCAAGTAATCCGATACCAATAAGCGGAATCATTTTAATGATTGTAGTTATATTCTGAAAACGCCCCCCACTTTTGTATGAGAAATAATTCATGGTAAAGAAGAATGTCATATACATAAAGCCTAAAGCCGTCTGCAGTTCCAGCGAGGAAGGCAGGCCGAACAACGAGATGGTATAAATCCCGGATACCCAGCTGACAACTGCTGTAATCGTGGGGAAGTAGACAAATAACTGGAACCATCCGAAGGCATTGGCCGCTTTCGGTGAGACGAATTCTTCGTAATACGAAACGACACCTCCCCGCATGGATGACCGGCTTGCTAGCTGAGATAAGGTAATACTTCCAAAAATCACGCATAAAGCGCCGATAACAAATACCAGAACGCCAAGCCAGACACTTCCACCTGTTGCTATTAGTATTTCATCTGCTTTAAAAAATATTCCTGATCCGATACTGATTCCAACAATCATCGAAATAGCTGTTCCCAGACCGTAGTGTTCTCTTTCTTTCATCATGACAACCTCCTTTTGTGCCTAGTAGGCTAGTGTAAAAATCGCATTCTATCACTATAGCAAAAAGACCTGTCAAAAGAAAGAGATACAACAAGTGTTTTTTATGATGCCGTTATCACTTCCATCAGTGATTAACATTCATATAACAAGATGGTTTCGAAGTTACCTATGACCAAGGTTTTTGACCATATACTGATACTGCTCAATTCCCCCCTGTTCCTTTTCTGAGAAGCCATATTTCTCATACAGATGTCTCGCCCGATCATTTCCTTTCAGAACGTAGAGACTCAACTGGTCGATTTGCTCATACTGATCAGCCCGTTCTTCCAGACTCGACAGAATTGTGTGTCCAATTGACTGATTTCGATAAGCTTCTTTGACCACGATAAAATCTATGTACCATTCTCGCTTATTCGGTTTCCGATGGGTCTGAAGAGCCACTCTAAGGAAGGATAGAAATGCTTTGACGCCAATCGAGTTTACCACAGCGCATACTTTGGCAATCAGAGACAAACTAAGAGAGAACCTCTGTTTTCCGGAAAAACCGAATGCCCCGACTATTTCTTCTTCTAATTTCACGGTATAGATTGACAGCCCGAATTGGTCAGCTTCTTCGAGCCAAATCAGTTTAAGTATCTTCTGAAGTCTCTCCTTGCTTAAGTCCGTTTTCTCTGAAAATTTTGAATAAAAGGCATTGACAACTAACTGACTGACCGCTTCCGTTTCTGTTTGTCTCATTTTATCTATCTTCATAAACAACAACTCCTTCTTCATAGTGTATCACCTTTGAAGTGAACTATCTCCAATCAAGCGTCATCAAATACACTTCCATTCTGACTGGAAAATTATGTTATACTGTTGGGGATTATATTGAGAAAGGGCGATTCGATGCCTCAAAAAACGATTACTTACCGTTCCATCAATAAAAAGGATACTAAGCAACTGGTAACCCTCATCAGTGATACTTGGCACTATGAAAAAATCACTTCAACATTTTGTGCAAGTCACTTGTCTTTTGCTTTTTTGTACTCAAGTCTGGCTCACAGCACTTATACACAAGTCGCATTAAAAGAGGGAACACCTGTGGGATTGATTGTTGGACGAATCAGTGACGTTCCTTTACAGCAAAAGGTCTATCTTCTTCATTTGTATTTTCACCTGTTTCTTTTACTCTTTACATCCGAAGGTAAACAGGCCATCCAATCTTTCAGACGGCACAGTCAAGTCAACAATGCTTTGCTGAAACAGACCTATGAAACGTACGACGGAGAATTGGTCCTGTTTGCAGTCGATCAATCTGTCAGAGGCTCCGGCATTGGGTCTGCGCTTTTCAATCAATACCTTGACTATCTGAAATCGGTTGGAGCCCGTACCTTTTTCCTTTTCACAGACACGAGCTGCACCTATACATTTTATGAGCATAAAGGGTTAAAACGAATCGGAGTGTTGACGCGTCGCATGCCCTTTCTACAAAAGGACATATCTTTTTTTCTTTACAGAGGAGACCTTCAGCAGCCTGAATTAAATGAGCATTAGCTTATAGATAAAGAGCCTTCAATCAGTGAGTCACCACTCCTGTTTGAAGGCTCTTCTTATTATACTTTAAGCACTACCCGTTGAATCTGCCGTTTTTTTACGTCCTTTACGATTAGGATTAAATTTAACTAATCCAAAAATCAGGAAAGCTACGGTTATGACGGTTGAAATAACTAAAAAGACGAAAGGACCAAACTGATAAATAAACGGCAATGATGCAGCCGTTACGAGTCCTCCTCCGACAAACGGTTCAAATAATATCTGTTTGTACCCGAACCCCATTAAAGCTGGTGTCTGATACTCAGGATCTGCAATCTTCATCAGCAATAATCCGGTTGCGGTCATACCGGTTGCCTGTCCAAAGTCTCCCAGTCCTCTTTCAAACCAGTGTTCTGGTATCATACGCGGACCAAGATACAGGAAAGCAAAGACATTCCAGGCAGTTGCGACGATTGCCAGCAACATGAATGGGATAAAGTTATCACCTATGACCTGCAGAGAAAGAGTAGCCAATGCCGACACCAGTAGAACATCCAGTGCAAATCCAGATATCTTACTGATCAGGTTCTGATCGATGTACATATTGATATCGAGTCTATCAAAGAAAATCTGAACAATCACGCCACCGATCATGGCTAGAGGGAATAAGGGCACATAAGGGAATAAAAGCACATCTGTCCAGGCTCCCCACGTAGCTGCTTCGAGTAAAATAAGTCCCTGCTGCATAGCGTACCCAATCGCAATGGCAACAGCTACTAATGAAAGGTGCAAAGCCAGTGGTTCTATCGCTTTTGCTTCTTTGACCTGTGATTCCATTTCAAACCCGTATGATTCACCTAAACGCTCTTTTTCTTCTTCAGTAAAGTATTCTTTACCGCCCACATGTTTAGCGAAGCCTTTACGGAACCCAATATTGATAATGAGAATACCGGCTACTACTCCGACAAGTATCCCTACAGTCGCTAAACCAAGTGCCAGGTCAGCTCCTTCAGGGAATCCTAAGTTAACAAAGGTATCAGCCAGTCCGGCAGCTGTTCCATGTCCTCCAACGAAACTGATTTCAATCAATGCTCCAGCCAGAGGATTCATGCCAAACAATGGCGTCAATACAAGCATCGTCAACAACAAGCCTATAACATACTGCCCCCAGGATACCGTCTGTCCCATAATGATTTGAGGACCTGCTACACGCCAAATTTTCTTGACACCTGGTACTTTTTTCCCCAGGAATAAGGCAGCAAACACAATATTGATAAACATGCCCGGAAGCGGACGCCAGACTTCTAAAATAAAATCAGGAATCAGACCATTGTAAAATAAAGACCCTTGTTCCAAGAACTGAGAGGTCACTCGTCCCAAGACATCTGGTCCTACAATCAATGCAATGAACCCCGCAATAATCGAACTCGGCAAAAATAGATTGCGCAGCCATTTAGCATGGAGACGAACCACTTTACCTATTATTAAAAATACGCCAATCATAATAAAACTAAAGCCCACCATATTTGGTGACATATATCATTCCTCCTTTAAACTAGAAAACAGATAATTATAATACACATTTCTCCATTATAATCTATTTACATCAGACAGACAAGCTGTCAGGATACTGGCAACTCTTCATTCTTTTTAGTGGAGGGTCCCTTTCTTATACGCCCTCTCTCTTTAAATATAAATGCAAAAAAAAGACTCTTTGACAAGAGTCTAATCTTTTACAGCAGCAGCAGCAGGATCGTCCGTTTCCATTTCTTCTTCTCTGAAGGCAGCGCGCTCTTCCCTTGCTTTCTTGGTGCGCTGAATCTTAATCTGAGCAAGGTATTCGACAACCTCTTTAGGCTTTCTAATGTCGAATGCTTCGATGGGTTCAGGTCCTCGCATGGTCTCCCGTTTAATATGCAGCATACCCTTCTCATCTACTTTTTCTTTCCACCTGACTAATCTGATCATGCCTTCAGTCAGTTCCAGAGCAGTTATACTGGCTGGATATATCCCACACCCCGTATTAAAATAAGGAATCTGTTTATTTTTAGGGAACTTGAATCGGTGAGTATGACCACAAATCAGAGCACGTCGGTTAGTTTCGATCCACTTACTGTAGTTCCGTTCGATTTTATGCCGCTTAGTGACATTTTTAACGGGACTAGCCGGGTTTTTGATTCCTACCCGGTGAAAAAATCGCCAGAAGTATTTAATTGACAGCATGGTGAAGAACAAGAACTGATCATTGGGTGCATCTCCCTGATGGCCATGGATCACAAACAGTTCCTGACTCGTAAATCGGTGTTTTAAGATTACTGCTTCTTCAGGTTCGATCCCTTTCAGGAAATCGAAAAATTCTTCGTTGAATTCATCATAATTGATATGTAGATTCTTCTCCACATATTTTGGGTCCTTCAAAAATATATCGTGATTACCAAATATGCGGATGTAACGATCTTTATCAAAAAAACGCTTAATGGCATTATAAGTGTCTACATGAGCATTTTTAATGTGCTCCATTTTCGAATATTCCAGCAGTTCCTCCCCATCACCAACCTCAAAAAAAGTATAGTCATTTTCATAATATTCGTTTAAGGCGTGAACAAACAAATTCCGACTTTTCAGAAATTCATCAGATACACTACCGTCTCCTCGGTGCGCATCACTCATGAAAACAATACGTGAATGATCATCGAAATAGATTTTCTTTGCTTCTTTAAATGCATTTGTCAGTCTTTTCTGTGTAAACATGCGCAGGCACCTCCAACTCATTTCTTCATATAATTAAGTATACGCCACAAGCGTGCGCTTAGCATAATACAATACTCAAAAGAACAGACTTTTTTCTATGACATCTATTTGAACTATGGTAAACTTAGAGTGATTAAAAAGACCAGTCGTAACCCGTTTTCGCTTAGATATGGGGAAAAAGTCTGATAAAACCAGTTAATTCGCCTACACCTAAAGGAGCTGACAAAAATGAATACAATAGAACTTGATATGATCGTCACGGACAGTTTGGTTGCATTGCGTACCTATCGCTCTGTTTTTGATGTGGCTGTTATACAAGAAACGTCTTTTGATCCTGGATTGAATGAGGCCGTTTTTTCGATTTACGGCTTGACCATTCACCTACTTGATGAAAATCCGGATTATCAGTTGGCTGCACCGAAGGAAAATCAGATTTTCCCATTTTGGATCAATGTAACCGTATCAGATATTAACATCACTTTTAACAAAGCTCTAAATTCTGGGTTCACTGAAATCCAGCCGATTACTAATATACCCGATTTTGGTGTCTCCAATGCGGTCCTTCAAGATCCCTTTGGTTATCAGTGGATGCTTCATGAAGTACACGAAGAAAAAAGTCCAGAAGAGCTGGAAAAAATGATGAAAGAAACTTTTAAGGGATAGAATAAAGACCGCCAGCTATTGGCGGTCTTTTAGTTTGTTATCAGCAATTTAAAATAGGAAGCTTGTTCCCTGTTACACTCCTGCGCCTCTTGAAGATTCATGTTGCAATGAAAAATATGTTCCATGTGCTTGTCACCAGGATTTCCGTATTTTTTATACGTAACCGCCACTCCCTTTTTCTTCAGCCATTCGACTACCGGCAGTGATTCCTCTCTGAGAAAATCGTATTCAGCTGTCATAATGAAAGTCGGGGGAAACGTCTCTGTTATGTAATCTTTAAAAGATAATTGCTTTTCAAAGGTCTCCCAGCTGCTTCCCAAGTAGTCTTTTATCAAAATCAGCAGTTGACTTTCGGTGTCGTTCATTTTACCGTTTGATGGTGCAGTCATCTTCGAGTAAATATTAAAGAGTCCACAATTTAGAGCAAGTCCCTTGATATTAACCCCTTCAGGAATCGTCAAATCAAACAAGTCTGAGAATTCACTATTAGAATAGATAGTCGCATATTGTAAAGCCATCTGTGCGCCTACAGAGTCGCCTACAATAAAAACATTATTTGAATCCATATAGTAGTTGTCGGAATGGTCAGTCAGCCACTTCATCACTGAATTGAGTTCAGTCAGCTGAGTCGGGTATTTTTTCCTGGGTGCCAAATGGTAATTACTGTTCACAAAAACAAATCCCTGTTTAGCAAGAAACATGCCATAGTGCATGTAATTCTTTTTTGTCCCGTAAACAAATCCCCCTCCATGAAAATTGACAATGACCGGTAGTTTTTCTTTTGTCTCTTCCGGGTAGTAAATATCCAGACTGTTATATTTTTTGGACTTCCCATATTTTAGATCATAGTGGGCACGTATGGTTTCATCCACTTTCAGATCCTTATCTCTTTTACGGTCGCTCAAAGCCGATAGCACTCTAAATCCGAATGATGCAATTGACACAACTTCCCACCTCCTGTAGTGAAAATAGTACTATAATTTCAATTATTTGTATATTCATTAGCTCAGACTTTAAGACACTCTTGCTTTGGTAAAAATCGGGGACCATTAAATGAACTATTCATTATAAAAATGACGGTCAAATAAAAAGACTCCAGGAAATGTCTCCTGGAGTCTTACTTCATTTAGTTAGCTCTTAATTTTCTGATCGGTCTGCCTTCTTTGTCAAAGACATAGTTTCTCAGTTTTTCACTGTCAGCCATTGCCTGAACAAGGCGATCTCTGTAGGGTTCAGCTAATTCCTCAAACAAGCAGGCTTCTTCATGGAGATTGTGTCTGGAACGCAGTGCCTCAATTTCACCAGGTTTACGTAGTGTATATTTTCGACTCGGTAATGATCCTTCGATTTGACGTTTTTCTATACGATAAAAATGATCATCATCATTATAGATAATTTCAAGAGCACCTGAATTGGTACGTTTGTATTCGGCATGGGGGTAATCCTCTTTATGAAGTTCCCACCAAGCTTTGATCCCATTAATTGCCTCTTCTTCATTGTCGTAACTGCCGTGTTCTTTCTTCACATCACTTAGTCGATTCTGCCAATAATTGGTATACACTGTTTGTTCCATTCACTTCACTCCATTCATTATAAGTTACTCTTAGTGTATAGCATCTGATAAAATTATCAAATGGAATCGAATCCAATTCAACTATTGTAAGGTAACTGTAAAAATCAATTTAGAATTTATTAAGGAGGGTCAGTATTTTTCGAACCACTAAAGCTAAAAGTGTTGATGAAAATCCAGCAAACCCTAGATTCATCAGGAAAGCCCCTAGTGGATAGTTGATTGCCAGTTCTCTCTGGGATTCTCTAACCTCAAGAGAAGACAGTGTATCGAAATCCTGTATAGGGATTAAAATCGTCCATAAAAAGTACCCCACTATCATCATGAGCAAACTAAGTACTACACCGATGATCAACCACTTGTTTATTTTATTCTGCATACCCTGCTCCTTTTTTCATCAGACTCTTTAATACCTTATTAGCGTCAGTTTATCAAACCTTCCATCGCTATGTCCACATCTAAAAGACGATGACACAGCAAAAAGACAGCACCCGTAAAAATACAGGTGCTGCCTTCTTACTATTTGGTTGAGCGGACTAGAACTTAAGCTCTTGCAGTTTGTAATCCTTTACTCCAAGCTACAGTAGTATTAATAACAGCTTGAATCGTTGCGTTATGAACCTCTGCAGGACGGAATGTTGTCATCTGTTCAAAATCAGTGAACAAGTTGAAGGCTCCGAAAGGTCCTACAGTTGCTACATTTGCATTTGATAAAATACTACGCAGGCTTAAAGTAGCTGCCACACCTAAAGTTGATCCGTATCCGATGATACCAGCTGCTTTATTTCCCCACTCTGGTCCCAAGTAGTCAATTGCATTTTTTAATGAAGGGGTAATGGCTTTATTATACTCAGGTGTTATAAAAATGAATCCATCTAATGAATCGATTTTTTCAGACCATCTTTGATTTTCTTCATTACTGTACTGTTTATTTGCCATAGCTGGTGGCATTGCTTCGTTGAATAAAGGAAGATCATAATCCTTGATATCAACTATTTCGAAATTAGCCCCGTCTACATTTTTTGATTTTTCCAGTACGTATTCCGCAACTTGTCCATTTACTCGAGCATCACGCGTACTTCCTGTTATAATTCCAATTTTTACCATAATCTTTCTCCTCCTATATGTTAAAACTAACTTTTTGTAAGCTTATTACATTGCTTATTATAAGTTAGCTTGACTTCGAAATAAACCAACAGTATAGTAAAAGTGTTGTTTAACACGCACTAATTTAATTTACCTGACTAACTATTTTTAGAAAGGCTGATAATATGGAGCAAGTTAGAACAGATTCCAGGTCCACACGTACAAGACATTTGATTATCGAGTCCTTTATCAAACTGTCAAACAATAAAGAATTTACAGCGATAACCGTTAAAGATATTACTGAAAAAGCACAGATTAACCGTGCAACATTCTACAACCACTTCCTTGATAAATATGACTTACTGGAGAAAGTAGTGAGTGAAAAACTGAGACTGGATTTGGCCTGTGATCAGGCGAAAGACCAGCTCCCTCTAGATAAAACAATTAAACTTATTTTTCTTGCGTTGGCAAGATTTGGTATGAACATGAGTAAAACCTGTTCAAGTCAGGAAGAAAATGAAACGATTGATACAATTGTACACGTTCACTTGACAGATATTTTTTCTGAGAGACTCACTAAATCAGAACAAAAAATCAATCCAGAAACGATTTCAAAATTATCGTGGCTACTCACCCATTCGATCGTCGGTTTAAGCAAAGATTTTAAACAATCGAAAACTGATGAATCACCAGAACAGTTTATCGATTCAATGATCCCCTATCTACTATACGGCATCGGTCATTAGTAAACTCACTTTGAATACAAAAATCCAAGAGAGCGTCTTTTTCCTCTTGGATCATTTGTGCTATTCAAATAGTCATCATTGCAAAGAGTCCGTTCAACTGATAATGTTGACCTTCTTTTCTTGCAGAATGAAGACGATCATCGGTAAAAGTCGAGGCTCTTTCAATCTCCATGTTTCCAGGTTTGATGCCTGCTTTTATGAGACTGTCGACATTCGCATCAAGCATACTTAGTGTATACTTCTCACCTTTCTTTGTAAAAAACTGATCCCGATCTGTAAAGTCCCTAAATTCCTCATACACTTCTGCCCCTACTTCATAATTTTTCTGATCAATAGAAGGCCCTACATAAGCTACAATATTTTCTGGTTTAGAGCCATATTCGTTTATCATTTGTTCTATTGCCTTAGTCGATATGCATTTAGTCGTTCCTCTCCACCCTGAATGGACATTGGCCAGTAGTTTATTCACAGGGTCATAAAGAATGATTGGTGTACAATCAGCATATTTTATCAGCAGTCCTATGCCTACTTTATCTGTCAGCAGACCATCCGTTTCTTTAAATGTTCTCCCAAATACGAATGGGTCACCATTTACACCATCTGCATACGCAATGGTGGCAGTATGAAGCTGCTGTCCGGTATATACTTCTTCAGGTTTCACCTGTAATTCATCCAGCAGTCTGGTCATATCATCTACAACGTTTTTACCAGCCGTCTGGTAACGGAAATTATAGTCTGACCCTGCTATTTTAGTTTTTACGCCATAGTGTTCTAACAGTTTTGAATGCATTTGAACGAACCACCTTACTAATTTTTAGTTCATTATAGCATAGTCCTTTTATCTTCCGTACTAGTCAGTTGTTTTTAAGATAACTCGTCAGCAGACGAGTTTTTCCTTCTAAGACTGATTTAAGTTCACACATTTTGTCTTATTATGCCGCTAAATGTAATGTGCCTGCTTCCTTCGGTAAACTCAAGATGTTTTTCTCTCCATCTTTGCTGAAGCTTCTATAGGTTCGGTTTACTCGAATCACATACTATCTGTCAGTTTGCAGAAGGGAAACACTCTTCAGCAAACTCAAAAGAATATCTTCTCAGGTTTACCTAAGCATCTGTTTCTTAAGTTTACTCAAAAGGAAAAACCTCATGAGTCTGCCCAAGTTGCTTCTGCTTAAACAAGCCCAACAGTCATCGCTTCTTGAGTTTGCTCAACTAGCTGTCTCTTTGGCAGACTCGATTAAGATGACCATTTGACTTTGCTGAACTCTCCTTTTAATTGTTCATTCCCCTTTGATTTAAGGTGAAATCTCCCGAATCAAAAAGACACACCTAACCATTGACCGCCTATGAGTATTTCCACAGCAGTCTAAAGTCGGATGTGTCGTCTTGTTAAGCAGCCATTTTCTTATTAACGGTTAATAATAGATTTTGTGTCTCGTGTGAATATACTGCGGGTATTTCTCACAGCTGCTATCCGTTCTTCTGCTAAAATATCCGCTGCTTTGTAAGCAGGAATGCCGTCTCGCTCAGCTATTTTAAATACTTTTTCGATTTGGTCATAAATTCTGTCAACAGACATCCGTGCACGTCCTTTATTGTAGCCACCGTTAAACTCATCAGCTACCTGGATAACACCCCCGGCATTAATGATGTAATCAGGTGCATACACAAGGCCCATTTCATCCAGTTTATCTCCGTGTCGAGTCTCAGCCAGCTGATTATTAGCTGCACCGGCAATGACTTTGATTCCCGCTGCTTCTATTTTTTTCAAACTTTCATCATTTATTGAAGCGCCCATTGCACAGGGAGCATAAATGTCAGCTTTGATATCAAACATTTTGTCCGCTTCAACGATCTCACAGCCTAAAGCTTTAGCTCGCTCTCTCGGCCCTTCGAAAATATCAGTGGCAATAACGCGCGCCCCTTCGTTCAATGCTTCTTCTGCAAGAAGATAGCCAACTTTTCCAACACCTTCAATCAGAATTACTTTTCCTTCAAGAGAATTTGACCCGAATGCCTTCATTGCAGCTGCCTTCATTCCGACGTATACCCCATGTGCTGTAGAAGGTGACGGGTTGCCGGATGTCCCAGGTTTGAGTCCTGTTCCTGCGACATAGTTTGTTTCCTGATAGATATAATCCATCTCAATTTCAGTTGTTCCGACGTCTGCCGCAGTTATGTAACGGCCATTCAATCCTTCTACAAATCGCCCGAATGCTCTAAACAGAGCTTCTTTGTTGACTTCTCTATTCGGATCTTTGATAATAACCGTTTTAGCTCCCCCAATTTGAAGGCCACTTGCTGCATTCTTATAAGTCATGCCTTTTGCCAGACGCATGGCATCCTGAATGGCATCTTCCTCTTTATCGTAAGTCCAGTAACGGGTTCCGCCCAATCCAGGACCGAGTGTGGTGTCATGGATACACGTAATGGCTTTTAATCCTGATTCCTCATCATTCATAAAAACAATCTGTTCGTAGTCGTATTCGCTTAAGGCTTTAAAAATGTCCATTGTATAGTCGTCCTCTCTGTTTATAATTTTTTTGATAAGTAGGAGTATGCCTTCATTCTTACTAACTGATGAGAAGAAAGTGAGTTCTTCTAAATTCTTGACTAAATCGCCATTATCTCATGTATAATTAATAAATCAGCTCACTATATTAAGGATGGTTCAGATGGATATCAAACAATTAAAGTATTTCATTGAAATCGCCAACACTAAAAATCTCTCTCAAGCTGCACGCAATCTTTTCGTCACTCAGCCGACATTGTCGTTTACTATAAAAAAACTGGAATCCGAATTGAACACTAGTCTATTTAATCCACATGACAAATCGTTTAATCTGACTAGGTCCGGTAAGTTGTTATATAAAAAAGGAATGCAGATTGTTGATGAATTTGACGATTTAGTACATAAAATCCAGCATATGAAAACGGATACAAAAGAAACCATTCGATTAGGCTTGACCATTTTATTCGCGGTCCAATATATGGAACAAATTTCCAGTTTTATCGCCACTCATCAGAATGTCGATTTAATTATTACTCAAAACGGGTCACGTAAAATCCAGAAGATGCTGGCTAATGATGAACTGGATATCGGGCTTGTCTCGTTCCCAAATACTCAATCGGATCTGATTACGATTGAAGCACTGAATACGTCAACAAAAGGTTACAATGTTCATGTTGTCATGCCAGATACCAATCCGTTAGCTCATCATAAAGAACTTAAATTTGAAGATTTAAAAGACCAGCGGTTCTCGACATTAAATGAGAATTTTATGCTGGGACAGATGCTTTTTGAAAGAAGCCGTCACATAGGATTTGAGCCGAATATCGTCATGTACCATGATGACTTGCAGGTACTGCTTTACAGCCTGCAGAATCTTGATTCGATCTGTCTGCTTCCTATCGAATATCAATCGATTGGAGCTCTTCAAGGGCTGAAGTGGATTCCGTTGAACGATAAAAATGATTATTTTTCAATCGGAATAGCCTTGAAGAAAAATAAAGCCCCAAGTAAAGCGATTGATGATCTTATTGCTGAAATCAAGAAAAATTAAAAGCATAGGCAGTTTTACTCAGTAGAGTGAAGTTGCCTTTTTTAATTAATACAGATCTGATTCATCTGAGAAACGGCTCAGGTTATCTTTTACATCCTGTAAGAATCGTCCCGCCTGTAAACCGTCAATGATCCGATGATCGATCGATAAACATAAATTGACCATGTCTGATGCTTTGAATCCACCGTCTTCGGTCGGAACGAATCGTTTGGTGATGCTTTCGACTTGAAGAATAGCTGCCTGCGGGTAGTTAATGATTCCCATAGACTGGATCGATCCAAAACTTCCTGTGTTATTGACCGTCATCGTCCCGCCTTGAATATCCCCACTACTCAGTTTTCCGTCCCGTGCCAGACTCGCCAGTCTATTCACTTCTTTAGAGAGTCCACTTAATGAATAGTGATCTGCATTGTGGATCACAGGTACAAATAAATGTTCATCTGTCGCAACCGCAACTGAAATATTGATGTCTTTATGATAAATGATACTGTTATTGTCCCATGATGTATTGATGATCGGGTGTTTTTTCAGTGCCTGTACAACCGCTTTAACAAAGAACGGGAAGAATGATAATGAGACGCCCTCCTGTTGTTTAAATTGGGCTTTGGTCCGTTCTCTTAACTTGACAATATTAGAGACATCCGCTTCAACCATCAACCAGGCATGAGGAATCTCAGTCGTGCTCTGTACCATTTTTTTGGCAATCGCTTTACGGATACCGTCAGCTGGTACGATTTCATCTCCATTGGACGTACGCGTTACATCTGCGGTTCTACTTGTTTCTGGCGTTTGTCTGTCTTCCTGCTTCGCATCAGCACCGTCTGACTGCTGTGTTTTTTCAGTTGGTGCCGTCTGGGTTTCTAAATCGAAATTCAAGACATCTTTCCTTGTGATCCGTCCATGCTTTCCGGAGCCTTCTACTTGTGATAAATCGATGCCCCGTTCTTGAGAAATACGCATGACTGCCGGGGAATACCTGGCTCCGTTTGGCTCTCCTTGATCTGATGATGCTTTAGAACTTGACTGTCTGGCGTCACTTGTTGTCTGACGCTCCATTGGCCGTTTTTCGGCTTCTTTATCGATTTCTTCGTTAATATGATCAGTGAACTCTTCACTTTTTTCATCCTGTGTATCGCCTGAATCGGCTGAAGCAGCGGTATCGTCATTTTCGCCATCTTCATCAGTCTGAATCTTAACGATTGCTGTGCCGATTTCAACATCTGTGTCCACATCGATTAGAAATTCTTTCACGATACCTGAATAGTTCGATGGAATTTCAGTTGTCACTTTGTCTGAAACTGCTTCAGCTATCGGATCATATTTTTCTATTCTATCCCCTTCAGAAACCAGCCAAACAGCAATGGAGGCTTCTGTGACACTCTCACCTAAATGAGGCATTTCGATAATTTTAATACTCATTCAAACATCCTCCTTAAAACTCTGCCAGTTCACGCATAGCATTCGTTACTTTTTCTTCATCTACTAAAAATTCCCGCTCGAGAGCAATCGAATAGGGCATGCTTGGTGAATCTGGTCCGGCTAGTCTCTTGATCGGCGCATCCAAATCAAACAATGCTTCTTCTGCAATAATAGCTGAAATTTCGCTCATAATACTGCCTTCCAGGTTATCTTCAGTAACCAGTAGGACTTTCCCTGTTTTCTTCGCTGCTTTCACTAACGTTTCTTTATCCAGGGGATACAGTGACCGCACGTCCACCACTTCAGCTTCAAACCCTTCTTTGCTTAAGGTTTCTGCTGCTTTAAGTGCATGGTTCAGTACCATCCCGTACCCGATAACGGTGATGTCATCTCCTTCACGGACCACGTTCGCTTTGTCTAACGGGACAACATAATCCTCATCAGATACATCTTCTTTAAGCAGTCGGTATAATCGTTTGTGTTCATAAAATAAGACCGGATCATCTGATCGAATTGCCGCTTTAATCAATCCTTTTGCATCGTGCGGCGAGGATGGCGTCACAATACGCAGTCCGGGCTGACCGAATAGTACTTTGTCTGTTGTTTGAGAGTGGTATAGTCCTCCACGAACACCACCGCCATAAGGTGCACGGTAAACGATTGGTGCGATCCAGTCCCCTTTTGTACGGTAACGCATACGTGAAGCTTCTGATATCAGCTGATTGACTGCCGGTAATATATAATCTGCGAACTGAAATTCACCGATTGCGCGGAATCCGACTAAACCCAGACCCACGGCTAAACCACCGATTTGACCTTCCGTTAAAGGGGTATTGAAACAGCGGTCATCACCGAACTGTTCAGCCAACCCTTTGGTTACACCAAATACGCCTCCTTTTACGCCTCCGACGTCTTCGCCGAAGATTACTACCTTTTCATCACGAGCCATTTCTTCTTCTATTCCTTTTCGAATGGCTTCCAAGTACGTCATCATTGCCATAGGCTTCTTCCTTCCTTTCTAAGTCTATTTTTCAGCGTATATCTGATCAAGGATCGTATCTGCTGTTGGTTCAGGCATTTCTTCAGCTTCATCGGTCGCCTGATTGATTGCTTTCTTGAGCTCTGCATCGATATCCGTCATTTCATCACGGGTAAGGTACCCTTCATCGATCAGCTGCTTCTCGAAGAACAACAGGCCATCATTTTTCTTTAAATTCTCAATGTCTTCTTTCGTCCGGTAAACGGAATGATCGTCATCCGCTGAGTGAGAGGTCAATCGGCTCACCATTAGTTCAATGAGTGCCGGTCCGCCACCCTTACGCGCATTATCGACTACTTCTTTAAAGGCCAAATAGGTTTCAACAAAGTCATTGCCGTTTACTCGCTTCCCGGGGAATCCGTAAGCGGGTCCTCGTTCTGCCATTGTTTCATTTGCATATTGTTCATCTGTTCCCACTGAAATAGCATACCCATTGTTTTCAATCACAAATATCAGCGGCAATTTTTTGACGCCAGCAAAGTTCATGGCTTCCTGGACTTCACCCTGGTTGGCAGATCCTTCACCTGTAGCTGTCAATGTAACGTAATCTTCATTCTTGAGCTGTGCCCCATAAGCTACTCCGGTTGCCAGTGGAAACTGTGTACTGACAGTGGAAGAATGCGAGACGATGTTATGTTCTTTAGAACCATAGTGATTCGGCATCTGACGCCCATGGGAAGATGGATCATCTTCTTTCCCGAGTGACCCCAGCATAATGTCTTTTGCTGTCATACCCCAGACCATACAAGCTGTCATGTCACGGTAATAAGGCAAAAAGTAGTCTTTCTCAGGCTGGAATGCCATTGCCATTGCGACTTGTCCAACCTCATGCCCCTGTCCTGAAATATTAAAGGATGTTTTCCCAATTCGGGTCAACTGCCACAACCGTTCGTCCAGTCGACGACCAAGCAATATATGGCGGTAAGCTTTAATGATTTCATCTTTTGTTAAACCAGATTCTTCCAGTTTTCTCATAATCTACACACTCACTTTCTTATTTATGAATCGCTAATTTATACACGTCTAAAGCTGCTTCCTGAATGGCTTCTGATAATGTCGGATGAGGGTGAATCGCTTCACCTATCTCAATCGGACTGGCATCCATATAAATGGCCGTGCTGACTTCAGAAATCAGATCAGTCGCGTGCGGTCCAATGATCGATACTCCAATCAGATCATCCGTCTCTTCATCTTTCAGCACCTCTACAAATCCATCTGAATGGCCATGAATCAGTGCTTTCCCGTTAGAATTAAAATAGAAGGTACCTGTTTTAACTTTTTTACCTTTCGGCAAGGTTTCTTTTGTATAACCCACACTGGCGATTTCAGGTGAGGAGTAGGTACATCTTGGAACGTTGACATAATTGATCGGTTCACTCGTATCAGCCGCAATGTGATCAACTGCCAGTTCGCCTTCTTTCATAGCGACATGAGCCAGTTGAAGGGTATCGATACAATCTCCTATTGCATAAATATGACTTTCTGATGTCTGATAATGCTCGTTGACTTTGATGCCTTTTGCATCATATTTAACAGACGTATTCTGGAGACCAATGCCTTCAACAATCGGTTTACGCCCGATAGCGACCATAACTTTATCCACTTCCAGGACTTCTGCTTCATCTTTGACTGACAGAGCTACTTTCCCATCTTTTATTTCTGCCTTTTCAACAAGTTTGCTCACTTTAACATCAATCCCACGCTGTTTAAATTGCTTAAGCAGGGATTTGGAGATTGATTTGCTTTCGTTGACCACCAGACGGTCAAGTGCTTCAAACAAGGTTACCTTAACACCAAGACTGTTCAGCAAAGAAGCCCATTCAACTCCGATTACGCCTCCGCCTATAATAGCCATCGATTCCGGCAGCTCTTCAAGTTCAAACATTCCGTTTGAGGATAAGATCATCTCTTCATCGAGTGGCAAATGCGGTAATGTACTCGGTGCAGATCCAGTGGCGATGATCAGTTTTTTTGGAACGTAGATTTCTTCTTCTTTGTCCGGATCGTTAAAGGTAACGGCAACTGCCCCTGAAACGGGAGAGAAAATCGACGGTCCAAGGACAGCTCCTTTTCCTTGTACCAGTTTGATTTTATTTTTCTTAACAAGACCTTGAACCCCTTGATGAAGCTGGTCGACTATAGCCTGTTTACGTTCTCTGATTTTAGTGTAATTGATTGTTGCTGTGTCATTAAGTTCTATTCCGAACTCGTCCGCCTTTTTTAGTGTATCTATCACTTCGGCACTTCTCAGTAACGCTTTCGATGGAATGCAACCACGGTGCAGACAGGTGCCGCCAAGTTTATCTTTCTCAACGAGGACCACGTCCATTCCCTTTTGGGCTGCCCTTATTGCGGCAACATATCCGCCTGTTCCTCCGCCTAAAATCAGCAGTTCAGTTTCAATAGCCATTTGGTTCCCTCACTTCTTTCTTAGTATTGTCTCGCTTCTTCTTCTCCATTCAATACACGTGTCACGCCTTCATATAAGGCATCCATTTCCATTTCACCTGGTTTGACTGCGACAGGAGCTATCCAGGATACCCGTTCTTCGATATGCTCTACAACAAATTGTCCGTAAGCTGCTCCGCCTGTTAAAATAATCAGATCGACTTTTCCTTTGAGGACTGTCGCCATCTCTCCTATTGCTTTCGCGATCTGATAGGTCATCGCCGTCACAATTAGTTCTGCCTCAGCGTCTCCATTCTTTATCCGCTCAAGAACGCGCCGTAAATCAATTTCACTTAAGTACGAGTTGACTCCCCCTTTTCCAGCGAGTCTCTTTTTGATCTCAGTCAGATTTAACTGATCGTTTAAAATCATTTTAGCAAAATCGAACAATGGCAATCCACCTGTGCGTTCAGGTGTAAACGGACCTTCACCGTCCAGGCCATTCACCACATCAATCATTTTACCGTTCTCATGAGCAGCAATACTGGATCCGCCCCCCAGATGAGCTACGATGACATTACTCGTCTCATACTCTTTACTCTGCTGTTCTAGTACTTTCCTTGCAACAGCTTTCTGATTCAGTGCATGAACGACGCTTCTGCGTTCGATGCCTTTCAGTCCGGATATTCTGGCTACATCAGCCATCTCGTCTACTACTACAGGGTCGACGATATATGCGTCCACACCACCCAGCACTGCGATTTCATGAGCCAGTATAGCACCAAGGTTCGAGGCATGAGTATTGTACTTCTCTTCTTTCAAATCGTTCAGCATGGCTTCTCCGACAATATAAGTCCCTCCAGGAATAGGCTTGAGCAATCCTCCCCGGCCCACTACTGCACGCAGATCATCAGGCGTAAACCCTTCATCTTTCATAAATGCCAGAATGACTTGCTTGCGAAACTCCTGCTGATCAATCACACCTTCATACTGACCAATCTCTTCAGTGGAATGTCTGATTGTTTGGGTCGCTACTTCGGTTTTCTCATTATATAGAGAAACTTTGGTTGAAGTAGAACCGGGATTAAGTGCTAAAATAAGGTCCTTCATTTATATCCTCCTGTATTTGACGATTTACTTGTCTTCAATCTGCATCAGTGCAAATTTTAATGCGTATAGCTTGCTTCTGACTTTATCGCTTCTAGAGGTCAATACAATCGGGACTTTTGTTCCAACGATTGTTCCGCCAATTGTGGCGTCTCCAAACAGCAGAAATGACTTGTACAGTGCATTACCTGCATCAATACCTGGAACGACCAGTATATCAGCATCCCCTTCGATAGGTCCTTTAAACCGCTTGTGTTCGACAGCCACTTTTGAAAGGGCTAAATCTAGTGATAGTGGTCCGAATACTGTCGCATCAGTTTGCTCCTTGAAACGTTCTGTTATATTTTTAGCCATGACAGAAGACGCCATTTTAGGATTGATATTCTCTGCAGCGCTGAGTATGGCTATTTTTGGATGAGTCAGACCAATTGAAAGGCCGACATTGAGCGCATTTTCTATTATTTGAGCCAGCTGATCTTCTGTTGGCTCAATATTCATGCCCGCGTCAGTCAATAATATTTGACGGTCTAATGCAGGCAGATTGACGAGCGCGACATGTGACAGTAAGTCCTGTGTTTTAAGCTGATGTTCTTTTTTAAGGACCTCTTTCAGTAAGGTATGAGTTTTAATGCCGCCCTTTAACAAGATATCCGATTCGTCGTCAGCAACACTCTTGACTGTTTCGCGAACCATTTCCTCTTCTGTTTCAAAGTGACGGTACTCCCAGACATCATCGGTGTCGATATTATCTTCAGTGTCGAAAACAATAAATTTAACATCATTCTTATAGTCTTCATAACTTAAGCGGGCGAGCTCCAGTATTTCTTCTCTAGATCCACCTGCTACTGCAACTGTTGGCATGAGTCTATTCCTCCATTGTATGTAAACGCTTAAGTTAAGTTTACCTGATAATTTATATTGTGCAAATACTTAAAAACTATAGTGCTATAAATTTTGTCTATACTCCTGAGCTAGATTAAAACAGAAAACAATCACAGCTATTTGACGGTTGTTATCTAAAAAAATATAATCAGTTATCATCTTTTTTTATAGCCCGATCAGTTTTTCTTATAAGCAAATGCTTATCTCATATAGCACATTCACAATTTCTTTTATTTTTATTGATATGACAAGCTTTTACCTTGTGAAATTTCTCTTGTAACCATCCCGACACCAGTATACACTCTTGTTATAAAGCGGTTACGTTAAATCATTTTTTCACAGACTCGTTTTAAAAATGAGTAAAAGATGAGAAAAGTCTTTAGAAAACCTAATGAATGATGTATACTACTATAATGTTGACTATTACATAAAGAAAAGGAGTGTTAAGGGAATGGAACAAAAAAGAGAACAGTGGGGGTCACGTTGGGGCTTTATCCTGGCGACCCTGGGTTCAGCAGTTGGATTAGGTAATATCTGGCGATTTTCATACGCTATGGGGTCAGGCGGGGGTTCTGCATTTTTAATTATATACTTAATAAGTGTCCTGCTCCTTGGTTTCCCAGTTATGCTGATTGAGTTTTCAATTGGCCGACGTTCACAAGCCGATGCGGTCCAGGCTTTCAAGAAACTGTCACCCGATAAACCCTGGTATATTGCCGGTGGACTAGGTGTATTGGCCGCCTTTTTAATTCTATCGTTTTACGGGGTCATTGGAGGTTGGTCTTTACGGTACACAATGGAATACATTACTGGTGGGATATCCGGAGACTCTTCAGAGTTCTTCTCGAACTTTATAGGCAGTACATTCCAGCCCGTACTCTGGCAATTCATTTTCATGGCATTAACAATTGGAATTGTCTTTATTGGTGTTCAAAAAGGGATCGAACTCACCAGCAAATGGATGATGCCGATACTCAGTCTCATGGTTATCGGTTTAGCGATCTACAGTATGACACTAGGGGGAACAGTTGAGGCACTGAACTTTATGTTTAGACCCGAATGGGCAGCTTTTGCAGATCCAAATATCTATCTGACTGCTATGGGTCAAGCTTTCTTCACATTGAGTCTGGGAATGGGCATCATGCTGACGTACAGCAGTTATCTGAAACCGGATGAGCGTCTGACATCTTCAGCAGCAATCATCATCGTCTTGGATACAGCATTTGCCATTATTTCCGGATTAATCATCTTCCCTGCGTTATTCGCTTTCGGGCTGGATCCTGCTGAAGGTGCAGGATTAGTGTTCGTGGTATTGCCGGTTATTTTTGAAGCATTAGGCGGTATTGGAACAATTGTTGGTCTGATATTCTTTATTCTATTCACGCTGGCAGCACTTTCTTCCGCTATATCTTTACTGGAAGTATCCGTTGCTTACTTTATGCGCCGACTGAACATGTCTCGTAAAGTGGTCACACTACTTGTAGGACTAGTCATATCCCTACTGGGTGTCCTGTCTTCATTAAGTCAAGGAGCCATGGAGATCACCCTGTTCGGGGACAGTTTCCTGGACTTCATCGACGGGTTCACTGGAAATATCCTTCTTCCTTTAAGTGCCTTGATCACTGTGTTGTTTGTGACATGGTCATGGAAGAAAGAAGATATCCTTAAACACACAGACACGGAAGGAACAGCATGGGGAGAAACATTCATCTTTGTTTCTAAGTATATTGCTCCAGCAGCTATCCTGGTCGTTCTGATCATCGGTATCATTAACTGGTAATTTAAGCGACTAAAAAAGTCAGAGGCTACTGTAGCCCCTGACTTTTTTTATATTATCTATTTTTTCTCAAATGTTTTGGTGCTGCGTACCGTGTCGATGTGACGGACCTGACTTTCGATCGACTCTCTCTGTCCCTCAAGAAACGGTGGGAGAGAAATTTTCTCTCCTAACGTTTCATAAGGTTCGTCTTCCATGAATCCTGGGCCATCAGTAGCCAGCTCAACTAGTATCCCTCTTGTAATACGGGCATAAAGAGACTGAAAGTAAAAACGGTCAACAAATCCCGAGTTTGGAATCTGGAATCCCTGGTAATGTGCGAGCCAGTCATCAATGGCTTTTTTGTCATCCACTCTGAACGCTACATGATGAACTGTTCCAAATCCCTCTCTGTGAGGAGCCGCTACTTTATTAACTTCAACGATGACCTGAGCCCCGTTTCCGCCCTCACCCATTTCAAATAAGTGAGAAACGTCTTCTGCTCCTATTTCTCTCATCCCATAAACTTGCTCAAGTACAGCTTTAATATAATCGAAATCAGAATAGGTTAAAAATATTGGACCAAGGCCGGTAATAGCATACTCTAGTGGAACAGGCCCATTCTTCCAAGGTGTTCCGGATGCGACCCCTTTGTTCTTCTCATCAGAAATCAACTGATACTGCTGGTCGTCAAAATCAACAAATCGGATCACTTTCTTGCCAAACTGTTCTGTTATACCTGAATGTTCTACAGACAAGCGGTCAAAGCGTTTGACCCAGTACTCGAGCGCTTTATCAGTTGGTACTCTAAAGGATGTTCTTGATATTTCATCATTCCCGTGAACCCCTTTGGGAATGTTAGGGAAATCGAAAAAGGTCATGTCGGTACCGGCACTCCCCTTATCATCCGCGAAGAACAAGTGATAGGTTTGAATATCGTCCTGATTTACCGTTTTCTTTACTAACCTGAGTCCTAAAACATGAGTGAAGTACGCATATGTTTTTTCTGCAGAACTTGTGATGGCTGTGACATGGTGAATCCCTGTTAACTCTTTCATAGCTAATTCCTCCTGTATTTTCTTCCAAGTGATATGGGTTTTTATTTATGACACGTTTTTGACTTTTAATAGCTTTGACTGATTCTCACACTTTAGGTAAAGTCAAATGCCACTTATTACGAATTCGAGATAATTATAGCTCACATTAATTTGTTTGTCAAATTGTTGCATTTTTATGAAGAATAAATCTTTTTAATAATAATTAATAATTTTGATTGCTAATCCAATTTTAATCTATTATACTTCCTATATAGAAAGCGTGGGATTAACATGAAACTTGGAGAAATTATCAAACTCAGAAGGAAAGAACTGGGTTTAACGCAACAAGAATTAGCTAAAGACATCTGTGCACAAGCACTTATCAGCCGTGTAGAAAAAGGCGATATTGTGCCTAAAAAAGCCATCCTCGATAAACTGGAAGTCAGACTCGAATTAGAGAAAAACGAATTAATAAAAGCAGACCAGGATAATACAAAGAAAAATGAAATAAATGAAGTGAAACAGACGATCAGACAATATTTAACAGCGAGAGACTACAAAACAATAGAACTCTTACTTGATCATCATAAATCTTTGATTAATAGTGCTCGAGAGTTAAACGATAAAGTTTTTTTCGCATGGATAGATGCTTCATTACAACATCACCTATATGATAAAAGAGAAAAAACACTTGAAATTCTTAATAATATTTATCTCGATGACGTTGAAAAAGATCTTGCCGTAGAAATCCTCAATGCACGAGGAATCATTCATTATAAGAATGGAGATTTTGATAAGGCTCTCGAATCATATAAGAAAGGTATAGATATGCTGGACGATTCCGTCAGCTTTGAAATTAGAGCAAAAATCATTTTGAACTATGCTCTCACCCTTGAGCAAAAAAACTTCAATAAAGAAGCTCTTTCGTATATTTCCGAAGGTATCGATTTACTTGTTAAAAACAACTCCTTATACTCACTTGGTGATTTTCACCATACTAAAGGTCATATTTTTTATAAACTAGGCAATTTTGTTGAAGCAAAAGAATGCTTTGAACTTTCAGCTAGTATCTTTAAATTACAAAACAACCAAAAACTTTTATCTTTTTCTCAGCTGGCACTGACAGAAATTAACAACAAACTATCTGCCAATTCAAAGGAGGAAACACAATGAAAAAACAGACGAAAATCTTCTCATTAGTAGTAGCAGGTTTAATGGCGTTAACTTTTATTGTCACACCACTTACAGTCCCAAGAATACCACCATTGGAAATGCGAGCAGCAGAGGAAACTCCACACTACCTAGCTTAGTGTTGCTTTAGCCAGCTGACAGAGATTAAAAGACTTCTAGAATCGACTAACAGTCAACCGCCGATGGATGTATGTTCATCGGCTTTTTTCATGTGTTTTTTTCATTGCGAGCCTATGATTATTGAAATAGTCTGCCATATGATAAGCTTAAGAGGTCAAAAAATTAAAAAAGGAGTTTTTTGCTATGGCAGACAGAAATGATGATCCACGCAGAAGAGAGGAAAATAGACGAACAGGTTTGTTCGCTCTGTTCTTTATTGCACTGCTGATTATTGTGGGGGTAGTTGTGGTTATGTTTTTCATGGGAGATGGAAACAATACCGATACAACTACTGATGATCAGACAGAAGAACAGGGAGACGATGGCGGTAATGACGCTGATCTTGACATCGACGTTGATCTTGATGGTGGTGGAGAAGACACTGAAGGAGATACGGATACAGATGCCGACACCGATGATACTGAGACAGATGAAGGAGATTAAATCTCATCCCTACTCTGTCTACCCAAACAAATAAAGATTACTTAGCTGGAACAGAAATCGTTTGCTGTTTCAGCTTTTTTCTGCGCTTTTTTTGACCCTGCCTCTTTCTTTTAGTTAAATCCTATGTCTTCCCTATAATAATCAAACCACACTTGGATTTTCCATAAGCATTCTGGTATAACTATTAAGGAAAGAACTTTTGAGAGGGTGATTAGTATGGCCAAGGCAAAGAAAACAAATGCAATCAGACTCCTCGAGCAGCACTCGATTCCGTATAAAGAACATCACTACTTCGGAAATGATGTCGCTAATGGTATTGAAGTCGCTAAAAAAATGGGAAATAACCCAGACCAGCAATTTAAGACATTGGTTACTCAAGGAAAATCAAAAACATATTATGTCTTTATTATCCCAGTCAATACTGAGTTGGATTTGAAAAAAGCAGCGCAGGCTGTAGATGAAAAAAGTATAGCCATGATTCGGGAAAAAGAACTGCTTCCATTGACTGGTTATGTACATGGTGGGTGTTCACCTATTGCCATGAAAAAATCGTTTAAAACGATTCTTCATGCATCAGCTTCTAAATTTGATACGATTATATTCAGTGCTGGAAAAGTCGGCCTGTCCGTTGAACTCGATCCCAAACAGCTCTCTTCATTAATTGATGTCACTCTATCTGATGTGGTGAAAGCATAATGGAGTTCAGTACATTAAAGAGCCCTTGACAGTCTACAGTCAAGGGCTCTTTAATCTCAGTCCATCATCAACTTTCTTATATCTTGCTTCTCAAATAATCCGGCAATCCTGAATATGGTCTGATAACTTAAGCGGATTTCTTTTTGCATATCTCCTACTGTTTCCTCAGTTGCCGCTGCACCAACCTCAGCGTCATAGCCTATGTTTTTAAGTCCCATTTTCAATGACATCCAGGCTCTCGGAAGATGGTCTAAAGAGGTCACAACACAAATAGACGAAAACATCCGGTCCTTAATGTAGTCTATGAACTCTATTATGTTTCCAACCGTATCTCTTGCTCTGGTTAATGCAACCAGTCTGTCTTCAGGGATACCTGCTTCCAGCAGAACCCTTTTCATTTCCAGCGCTTCAACGTAGGCATTCTGAACGGCTCCACCACTGATCAGGATAGTCGCACTCGGATACTCTTTCGCGAGCGATATAACCTTATCCAGACGCTGTTTCAGTTTAGGCGGCATTGATCCGTCTGCATTTAAAAAATAGCCAAACACACAGATGAGATCGATAGGCTTTTTATTTGCGTCACATTCAAATCTTAGTTTATTGTCATTTATAAAATCAAGAGTCTCTTTAAAATAATCATAAAGGTAAGGTGCGTTTAGCCGTAATGCATTTAGAGACCGGTCAATTTCCACGGCCTCTTCTTTTATGATAATCAGCTGAATCAAACGCATGACCATTGCGTACACATTAGAACTGTCCATAGTAAGGACAGTGTCAAATAGATGTATGGCCTCCTGATTGTAGTCGAAAAGTGACACTATTTCACCTTTCAGTAATAATGAATCAATAGTCTTTTGGCCCGACGATATCAATTTGTCAAGTTCAATCAGGGCTGATTTATACTGCCAGTTCTCAAGAAGGTGAAGAATCTCAGTTAATTCTTCAACCTCACTGTAACTGGTCCCTACCAGAGGAATAAGGTTTGCAGTCTCTACACTTCCTTTATAGTCCTCAACCGTACCGTATTCAATCGCCATTTAATCACCACTTCATATTTTTTCTATACTCGTTCAGGAAGTTAGGCCAGTCCGTCTGGATGATACCTATTCCCAGGTCAACAATTTTGTCCCACGATTTGTTTTCAATAAGCGCAACGTCATCATGAAAACCACCTAGCAAGTTAAATTCATTACCTAGATTTTCCGAATTAACAACGGTCACCAGGTCTTTTTGTCTAATCCTCTTTAGCCACTCCTCAGACAGTAAATCAGAATTGAAGTGATCAATAATGAGTTCAAAACCGACCGTATTCAGCTCTGAGTAGGATAATACCAAGTCTGCTTCGCCCGTGTTAAATATGATAGGAATATAAGCCAATCCTTTTCCATTCTCACTAAAATGAGTCAAGTATTCAGTAACAGCAGGTGATTTAAAAATCAGCTGCTCCTGTTTCCCAGACCGTCTGATCAACTCGAAAAATGCCGGATCGCTCCAGTACTCCCATGATCGGTCAATATTAATCATCTTCCCTTTAGGCAACCAGTCAAGGAATTGGGCTAACGTATTGAGTCTATGCCCGGATGGACTGCCAATTGAATTGTACACCGGACTGTTGTTGATATCTTCTGAAGTGAGTTCTTTAAAATTCTCTTCTCGGCACAGCACTTTTGGTTCGTTTCCATCATGAAACAAATAGTACTGATGATCCGCAGTCCTGCAGATATCTACTTCTACGATATCTGCTCCTGCACGGTAGGCAAGGATGGCGGATTCAATTGTATTTTCAATAATATTCCCACCCCAGAAGCCTCTATGAGCCATGATCAGAAATGGCGTAGTCATTAACTTGTCTCTTAAAGGGTTACTGATCATGCTTTCTCTCCTGTAGCCGGATCATCTACACCGGTGTCGCCTAGACCTGTAACAATAACGGGCGCTTTAATCCTTCTCCTTGAATTTCTAATACCACTTTTCTTCTCACCCATTTTCGATCCTCGGCCATAAACCACGTAAAACATGATCGAACTGACCGCCATGATAATGACGGAATAAACCAGGTTGACTGCCGCTGCATTGACGTTATTCGCCGCATCAGCATTTCGTCTAATTGTGATTCCTATTGTAGGATAAGCCGGGTGATACAGGAAAGCAGACAAGTCATAATCTGCCAGGAAGTTATTAAAGTTTAAAGCAACCAGTGCCAAGGCTGTAGGTAACAGTGCCGGCAAAATGATTCGTAAAAATGTCCGTATAGGAGACGATCCCAGTATGCGAGAAGCATCTTCCAGATTATTGTCAAAGGAATAGTATGCCCCTTTGATGTACCTTAAAGTCGACGGTAGCATCATGATCAGATACACTAATGGTAGGATCCAGACACTTCCTATAACACTGTTTCCTAGAAGCAGGAACGATGGAGAATCATAGGATATGATCAATCCTAGTGCCAGCATCAAACCAGGCAATAACCATGGAATATAAAACAGGTACTCTGTCCATTCTGCCAGCTTGTTGTTTTTATTCTTCATGACGATCCGTGCAATCATAATCATGAACAGAACAGCTAAGACAGCAGCTCCACCAGCGTAAACTGCACTTGTCAACAGCGGCCCATAGTTCGTGTTATTCGTTAAGATCGCCCGGTAATTTTCCAGAGTGAAATAGTCCAGTGACAAGGTCGACTGGGATATTCCCTGCAGATTCATAAACGAGAACAGAATGACTAGAATCAAAGGAATAGTGTAAATTACAAATAGAATATAAGAAAGTGCATGAACCACAATGTTCGCCACTTTATTTTCGATTTTCTGTTTAGTGACGCGTGTCTTCGTTTTCGAAATGGACATGTAATTGCCTTTTTTCTCATTACGCGTCATGACTACCAGCAAGATAATCTGTGCGATTCCTAAAATGATTGACAGTAAAGCTGCCAGATCTCTTGAAGACGGGCGTTGCGTAAAGCTCAAGATCAGGGGAGAAATCGTTTCAAAACTGCCCCCTACCATGATAGGCGCCGCCATTGCACCGAGTCCCAGCTGGAAAGACATGATGACCAGCGTCATAATAATTGGAAATAGCGTCGGAAAGACAACATCTTTCAATACCTGCCACTGGCTGCTTCCTAAATTTTTAGCCGCTTCGATCGTATTGTTGTCCAGCCCTTTAACACCATTTCTGAAAAAGAGCATATGATTGGTCGTACAGGCAAAGGTCATTACAAAGAGCACCGCTGGAAAGCCTGTAAACCAGGTCGGTTCCAGATTAGGAAGAATACGGGTAAATATATTAGTCAGTACCCCGTTTTGCCCATAAACGTAAAGGTAGCCATTATTCAAGACCATTCCACTAAAGACGAGCGTTGACATAAAGCCCACTCTGAGTATCCGTGCCCCTTTAATATCGAAATATTCCGTCACCAGTACGATAAACGTTCCGACAATATTTACAGTAACGGTTAGAACGGTCGCAAGCAGAAATGAATTAAGAATGGCCCTAATTGCTCTGTTCGATCCAGATAGCCGTCCAAACGCGGACAGGCTCAATTCCCCATCGACCCAGAATATGTCCACCAGAACATTCACATTCGGCCAAATCAGTAATGCAAAAATAAACCAGGCTATAAACAAACAAAAAAGATAAAACGGTATTTTAGCCAGGAGATTAGACTCTTTCATTTTCAGTAATCGACTATTCATCATATTTAATCTCCTCCGTACTCCAGAATGTCCTTAGGATCAATGTACAAGGTCAATTCATTTTTCGAATCGATTCGGGTTGTGCCATCTTCTTTTACGATGATCCGAAGAGTTGTATCCAGCACTTCACAGATATATGTTGAGAAAGTCCCGTAAAAGACTTCCTGCAGGATGTTCCCTTTGACCGGAACAGCCTTGCTGCCTTCCGGTACCATCAGGTTTACTTTTTCTTCTCTGACATAATGTTTGGCATTTGGATTGAAGCGGTTAGTTTCCATGTGCTCATTAATATGTGTAATCAGTGATGGTCCCAAATAATTGGCTTCCCCAATAAATTTACAGACAAATTCGCTCGCTGAGTGATCATAGATTTCTCTTGGAGTCCCAATCTGTTCAATTTTGCCATTATTGAATACAGCAATATGATCTGATATCTCTAGTGCTTCATCCTGATCATGTGTGACGTAGATTGCAGTCATTCCTGTTTCACGCTGAATACGTTTCAGTTCAAGTCTGAGCTGTTTTCTCAGTTTGGCATCCAGATTGGACAAAGGTTCATCAAACAATACAATAGTAGGTTTCTTTGCCAGTGCTCTCGCAATGGCGACTCTCTGCTGTTGTCCACCGGATAAATCCGATACGTTTTTTCCCAGCTGTTCTTCGTTCAGTTCCACCAGATCTGCCAGCTCGTATACCCGGTCTTCTATCTGAGCTTTAGATTTTTTCTCAATTTTCAATCCGTACGCAATATTATCAAACACGCTCATAGTCGGAAATAAGGCATACGACTGGAAAATCATGCCAAGTCCTCTTTTTTCGATCGGTGTGTTCACTATGTTTTTACCGTTCACGTTAATGCTGCCTTCACTAGGTTTCAAAAAGCCTGCTATTGATCTTAATGTCGTTGTTTTCCCGCATCCAGAAGGCCCTAATAAGGTGAAAAACTCCCCTTCTTTAATGGTCAGATTCACATCATCTATTGCAATAAAGTCATCGTATTTGACCTGCAGCCCTTTTATTTCAATCATAAGCCTTCTCCTTTGTATGCTGTCTATGTATAAAAAGCGAAATAGTAACTATTTCGCTTTTTTAGGTTTTCTTCTATGGCATTAATTCTAATTCGACTTTTTCGACCCATTGGTTCAGGTTTTCTCTAACAAAGTTCCAGTCCACTTCCATTGGCTCTGTCTGTTCAGCAATTTCCTGTAGTCTTTCAGGAGCACTGTCTACAGCTGATTCATTAACTGGAAGTCCACCGAACTCTTCAACAAAAGCGGATTGCATTTCTGCACTACCGAACCAGTCTACGAATTCTTGTGCTGCAGTATAGTCATGATCGTCACCTTTATTAACAACACCGATCTGTTCACGCATAGTGATCACACCTTGTTCAGGATTGACGATTTCAGCATCAAATCCAAACTCTTCCTCAGCATTAGGTATGCCACCTAAGAAGTGATAGCTCAAAGGAACCGTTCCTTCTGCAAAGTTCTGCAGCTGCTCTTCTTTTTCAGGTGTCTGATAGCCGTTTGCAAGATACTGTTCGACTTCATCCCATCCTTCTTGAGCAATACCCATTTCGCCGTCTTCATCGATGTATTGAAGAAGGATACTTAAGATCGCTTTCTGGTCTGTCCCGCCTCCTAAAGCTGCAGGGACACGGTATCTCCCCTGAAATTCTTCCATGTCACTCAAATCCTGCCAGTTTGACGGTGCTTCTTCTTCACTGACATACTCAGGATTGTACATCATGAATATACGCTGTTCAACTAAAGGGTGGAATAACTGATCACCGATCAATGCATCATCAGGAATTTCACCGACCCAGTCAGGTTCATATTCAACAAGCAGTTCTTCATCGACCAATTCAAAGAACATCGCTTCATCCATTCCGAACGCTACGTCGGCCTGAGGTGAATTTGCTTCTGCGAGTAGACGGTTCAGAACTTCCCCTCCGCCTCCTTCTACATACTGCATATCAAATCCAGCCTCAGTCGCCATTTCATCTATCCATTCCTGTCTTCCACCAGCTAAAGAGTTAGAGTAAACCAGTACTTGTCTTGATTCTCCAGAACCACCATCAGTACTTTCTCCAGCAGTGTCGTCATCATTTCCGGCAGGTGTTTCAGCTTCGTCCCCAGAAGCACAGGCGGCAAGTAATAAAACTGAAGCAGCAGATGTAAGTGTTAATAACCATTTTTTAGACATAATGTGTATTCTCCTTTGTGTGTGTGATCCATTCTATCAGAATATCCCCAAACCCTTATCATTACTGAATGTCTATCGATTGAAGCCCCTTTATTTTATTTAATTGTTCCACTAAATCATTGATTTCTAATGACGTTGTGATGTCGAATGCTATCATATATAAGGTCGCATCTTTTTGTTCGTAGTATTTACTTTGAATACTTAGAATTTTCCATCCGTTTTTACTGCATTTGGATGTAAACGCATTAAGATCATTAAATGTTTCGAATAAAATCAGACACTCTACTTTTTTATTTCTATTCACATACTTGTTCTTAAATTTCTGAAAAAGTGTCATGATAACCAGCAGAGTGAAGCCTCCTGCCAGAGCTCCTTCATAGAATCCGATACCGATAGCCAGCCCAATACAAGCAGCTGACCATAAACCAGCAGCTGTGGTTAAGCCGCGAACATGGTTGTTATTCGTTACAATAATTGTTCCAGCTCCAAGAAATCCGATGCCGCTGATTACTTGAGCACCCATACGTGCCGGATCTCCCAGTCCGTAATTCTCGAATATAAACTGATTAGTCATCATTACCATAGTTGAACCCAGGCAGACTAGAATATAGGTTCTAAACCCGGCTGCGTGGTTTTTCAGATCTCGTTCCAGTCCGATAATTCCTCCAACCACTACAGCCATCAGCAACCGTAAAGTGATTGTAAAGAAATTCAGTTGAGAGAGATCAAATTGACTGAGGTCATATATGATTATTGCCCCCTTTCAAACCCGTTCCCTTTTATACGAATAGATAGTAGATGCTTCCCCTCCTCTACAGGCTATTTAGTAACTGCACTTCAAATAAAATACTAATCTTGTTCATCAAATAGTTAAAATCGGAACCGATTCCGACTTAAGTATAAAACGTTTACAAATTAAAGTCAACACGTTAGAAAGCGGTAACTTTCTTAATTTACATTGTAAATTTATAACCGGGATTCTAAAGACTTTAGACCGCTAAAATCCCACCCTGATCAATCATCTAAAACAGAAGATAAAACGCGCAAAATCAAGGAAGTATTCTTAATTTTTACTACCTGTTAAAATATACTAGCAGGCATAAACAGTTAGATTCCAAGTAATATTTACATTGTTTTTTTCAGTCGGACAATGATTATTTATTACACGCTTCTATTACTCACTCATGATAAACCGGGACAACTGTTTATCATAACAGATTAGTTCATCCGCTGAATAAAAAAACCGGACCATAGAGAGACGATCCTCTCCTGATCCGGTACTTTTAAGTTGAACAGAACGGTAACTGTACGCTCATTACATTAATGCTTTTTCGATCTTGGCTGCTGTTTTTGGGTGTTTAAGCATGGTTTGTTCGATCTTATACGCTTCTTTAGGGTGCTTCATCATCTCTTTAACTTTCTTTTTGTGCATTGCTTTTTTTGCCTTGTGCATTTCTTTTTTCTTGAGGCTGGCGGGCATGAAGAGGGTTACAATCGTTAATGCCAATCCGATTAACGGAATCCAGAACAGAAGGGGATGTTTCTTCCCTTTGACCATCCAGCTACCTTTCCTGCGCCACCCGCTGTTATTGCCTCTTTCTTTCAGTTCTTCACCTTCCCCATACAAGGTGCTGTCCATAGGGGAACCGGCTTCACGTGTTTCGTCATAATTTGTCTTGTACACAGATCTTTCCATAAAGCGATCTGTGAAGCGAGGCATCAAAGCGCCCATCACACTGATCATCTTAGACTGTCCGCCAACGTACACGTCTCTTACTGGGTGCTCAGCCGCATGTAAAACAGCTTCTGCTACACTCTCAGGCGGATACATCATCCCGTCATGAGATGGCGCTTTGTCAATATGGCTTGCCGCATGATCCCCGTAAGGCGTATCCACACGAGCCGGATGGATTTGAGAAATCACCACTGGTATATGATCTTTTTCTGCTTCCATTCTAAGAGCGTCAGTAATACTGTGTACAGCAAATTTAGAAGAGGAATACGTCCCTTGTATAGGAAACGTCCGGTTACCGACCACACTTCCCATGTTGATCAAAGCACCAGGTGATTCTTTTTCTTTGAAATGGTTGATTGCCGCTAAGGATCCATATACAGTTCCCCAATAGTTAGTTTCAAATAACTCTCGTGCTTCTTCGATCGGGACATCAGTCACATGTCCATATATAGCCACAGCTGCGTTATTAACCCACGTATCAAAGCCTCCAAATGATTCTATTGCTTTTTCAGCGAGTTTCTCAACCTCTTCTTCTTTAGAAACATCTGTCTCCAGATAGACAACATTTTGTGAAGACTCTTTACTTAGATCTTCTGCCAAAGATTCTAAAGCTTCTTTATCCATGCCTGCCAGGACAAGTTTCGCCCCTTTCTCGGCAGCCATACGGGCTGTGACAAGTCCGATTCCGCTAGTTGCACCCGTGATGACAATAACCTGATCTTTAACTGACTTTAATTTTAATTTCAGACTGTCTAGTGGTTTAGTGTCTTTAACTTCACGTTGTCCCATAATTAGTCTCCTTTAACCATTTTTTGTTCCTTCTATATAAAATCATATCGAACATCACAGTAATTCTTCACCCATTAACACTTAGTGAGCTCTGGCATTTGTTAAAACATATACCGATCACTCTGTTCTTTCCATTCAGATTTCAACAGACCGTATAAAATCATGTCAAAGTACTTATCCTCTATATATTCATTAGCACGGCGCCGCCTTTCCTCCACAAAATCAAGTCGTTCAGGTATTCTCCTGCTCCTTTTATTATCCGATGCTACCCATACTTCAAGCTCATTCAATTTAAGGTAATCGAACCCATAAACCAGCAAGGCTTTAACTGCTTTTGTCATAATGCCTTTTCCTTGAAACTCAGGCGCAATCCAGTACCCTATCTCAGCACTTTTCACAGTCCAGTTAAATTTTTTGAGGCTTACAGAACCCACTATCTGGTTGTCGACCATTATCAGATAGTGGATTCCTTTTCGATGAGCAAAATCAAGCAGATTCTGCTGAGTACGCGACGCGACATCATTCTCATCTTTAGTAGACATAGCCCATGGCATCCACTCTTTCAAATGGTCTCTGGAAGAATCAATTAATGCATACAACTCTTCAGTATCGTGGAAATCTTTTAACTTTAATGATAACTGATCATTTATCTTATATTGGAACATCCTCTTCCCCTTTGCTATTCATTTAGTCTAATTGCATCTTATTGATATTATTTTATTCTATTTTTGACAATTTCAATACTAATACTACTTCAGCTGCGCAAAAAAAAGCATTGACTATTCAATGCTCCCTTTTTTACGCCAAATTCACTTCATTCTAATCATAAACAATCAGTCAACGTGTGAGGTAGCCTTAACTATTTACTGTTTTCCATTCAGATTTCAGCATCCCGTAAATCATCATAGTGTGGTATGTCCCTTTAATCAGTTCATTGTTTCGTCGCATTCCCTCTTGCACAAAACCTAAGCGTTCGGGAATACTTCTACTTTTAAGATTCTCCTCTGCAGCCCAGATTTCTATTTTATCCAGTGATACATAGTCAAATCCATATGCCATCACTCCTTTTACCGCTTCAGTCATGATGCCTTTTCCTAAATAATCAGGCGCTAACCAGTAACCGATCTCAGCACTTTTCACATCCCACTGAAAATACTTAAGCCCGACTGTTCCTACAATTTCACCTTTATAAAGAATGACAAAATACATGCCTTCCTGTTTGGAAAAATCGATCAGATCACGCCTGATCGACTCTTTTATATCATTCTCGGTTTGAATTTTATCGACCCAGCTCAACCACTCACTCAAATGACTTCTCGAAGAATCGACCAAGTCAAATAACCCTTTACTATCAGTATAATCTTCTAATTTTAATGATACCTCTTTGTTTATTTTATATTCAAACATGCGGCTCTCCTTTAAGTTTCAAAAATTTGTTTCTTCTTTCTTTAAGCTTGTTATCTTGTCTCTTTAAATAGTTTTTTTTACATTTACACAAAGCTCTTATTATGAAGAGAAATCACTTACTAACTATTTCTTTTATTTTAATTACTTTTAATATAATACATTGTATACTAACTTTAACACATTCGTCTAATTATTATAGAGCGATGTTTATCCAAGTGAGGAGGAAATCAATGAGCACCTATACTAAAGTTGCTTTACTCAGTCTGTCTTTACTATTAGTCGGCTGCGAAACTGAATCAGCTGCTGAGCTGGAAGATGTATCACTTGAGGAGCAAAAAGAAGCGATTTATGAGTCTGATCAATCTGGTGATGCACATTATTTGAGTCTTGTAGAAAGAGCAGAACCCATAAAGGCAGGCATCTCTCATTCTGCATATTTTGGCAGCATCAGTACAGATTTTCTAGTTGAAGTATCAGATACAGAAACCCTTAAGTTTATTTTGGATGATATGATCGAAGGTTCAGAAAGGCAGTTCGGCATTGTCAACATGGCAGAACCTGACTATGGATTGCAGATAAACTACGAAGACGGGTCTTCCGAAACCTTTCATTTATGGGTCTCATCTGATTATTCTTCCGGTACTTTGATGGATACAAGTGAGACTCATTATATATATAATTTCTCTAAAGAAGCGTCTAAGCAATTTCTCTCACTTCTAGCTGAAGAGGATATATTAGAATAAACAGTATACGCTGAGTTTGATTTCAGCGGCAATCAAAGAACGCCTTTATCTAGTGAAGAGATATATCTCTACTAAATAAAGGCGTTCTTTATTAGCTTATTTCTTATTTAGCTAGTATTTTCTGAACAGTTGTCCTTCCAAGAAAGGGAGACAGCATTACTAAACTCATTCTTTTAAAAACTTACCAGGATGGCACTAGAGCGCCTTTGAATTGCTCTTCGATAAACTCTTTAATTTCAGGCGTTTTATAGTATCCAATTAACTGTTCCAATGCCTCATCGTCTTCATTTTCAGTTCGTGACACAAGGTAGTTGACTTGAACCAGATCCTCTACATCTTCCATGAATAGGCCATATTCTTCAGGGTTGATGCCTGCGTCTAATATAAAGTTCGAATTGATGCCTGCTGCTCCAACATCCTGTAATTGGGCGGGTAGCTGAGCTGCTTCAGAAGTGATAAAATCCAGATTTAATGGATTGTCCACAATATCACTGACTGTCACTTCTATACCTGATCCTTCAGGTAATGTAATCAAACCGGCTTCTTTAAACAACTGCAAGGCACGTCCTTCCTGAGTAGGTGAATTAGGAATACCTATGACGTCCCCTTCTTCGATGTCGCTTATATCATTATATTTTTCAGAATAAATACCCATAGGAATCGTAATAGTCGGTTCTATTTTAGTTAAATCAAATCCACTTTCTTCTACAATCGTATCCAGATAAATGCCTGTCTGAAAAGAGTTCAGATCCAGCTCGCCTTCCTCTAGAGCGGTATTCGGTCTGACAAAATCGGTAAAGGTGATCACTTCGATCTCAAAATTATCTTCAGCAGCCAGATTTTTCACTTCATTAAGAATATCTTCGTGAGGTCCCGCAGTTACACCCACAGTTAATACTCCGTCACTTAATAATCCCTCTGTCTGTGCAGATCCTGTTTCTTCTCCCCCACACCCAGTCAATACAGCTCCTATTGCTACAGTTGTGAGTAATCCCCAAATTCTTTTCATCTTCGTTTCCCCCTTGGTTTATTTAAGTGATTATATTTTCACCCTTGAATCTACTTTGAATGGTGCTAAATCTGTTATTCGCTTAGCTGCTTCCAGTAATGTATCTGTTGGCTGTGCCAAGCTTATACGAACATATCCTTCCCCTAAACTTCCAAACCCGTCTCCTGGTGCAACTATTACGCGTGCTTCATTCACTAAGTAAGTCATAAACTCTTCTGAGCTATAAGGTTCAGGTACTTTCATCCATACATAAAAAGACCCTTTCGGCAAATTGATCTCTACACCAGCCTGTTCAAATTCAGCTACAAACAGATCTCGACGCTTCTCATACGTGGCTGTCAGTGCTCTGACTGATGACTGATCTCCTGTTAAGGCTTTTGCTGCCGCTCGTTGGATCCCACCGTAATATCCGCAGCCTGTGTGATCCTGAAGCAGGTTGATTCCTTCAATAACAGACGCATTACCAACAGCGAATCCGATCCGCCATCCGGCCATATTGTGGGACTTGGATAAAGTAAAGAACTCTATGCCCACTTCTTTGGCGCCTGGTGTCTGCAGGAAGCTTAGTGGACTTTTCCCATCATAGCCAATTGTTCCGTAGGCAAAATCGTGTGCTACACAAACTTTGTTTTCTTCAGCAAATGATACGGTATCTGAGAAAAATTCTGATGATGCCACTGCGGCTGTTGGATTATTCGGATAATTTAGAAACAGTAGTTTAGCTGCTTGACTGGTTTCTTTATCCAGCAAATCGTATCTGGGTAGAAAATCATTTTCTGCCAGTAGGGGTAATTCGACTATTTCAGCATCAGCCAGACCAATACCTGATAAGTAGTCCGGATAGCAAGGATTCGGCAAAAGGACAGTATCACCGGGATTTAACAGACATTGACTGATTTCTACAATGCCTGCTTTTGACCCATGCAAAATCGCTACTTCTTTATCAGGATCCAAATGGACGCCGTATTCCCGAAGGTAATAATCGACAACAGCTTCTCTCAAGTAATCGAATCCCCTGGCTGGTCCGTACTGATCATTTGTGGGGTCAGTCGCAGCTCCTTTAAGTTCGTTCACAATAAACTCTGGTGCAGGCAAGTCCGGATTCCCTATGCCTAAGTCGATCACATCTTCATATTGCTTCCTGATTTGTTTCTTTCGTTCTGCCAAATAAGAAAAGTACTGCTTAGGCAGTCGTTTCAAAGTGTCAGACTGTTCAAATTCAACCATTACTATCCCTCCATCTTAACTGATCCTTTTAGTTTTACGTAGTCTTCCAGCAGGACCATTGCTTCATGCAAGCCAATTCCCGAAGCGGGGTAGCCTGAGTTTACCAGTGTTTTATCATTGGCAATCTCATCTGCAAATATCTTAATCCTTTTATCAGTCAAGTCACCCAGCCCCAAATCCGCTAGTGATTTAGGCAGCCCTAATTCATCATAGAATACACTCAACTCATTGATCTCATGCCATTTATTTTCAAAAGCCAGTTGTACCATAACTCCGTAGGCTACTTTTTCTCCGTGAAGGAAATGATGAGATTCTGGAAAAATAGTGATTTTATCGTGGACAGCATGTCCTATTGTTGTTCGGGCAAAACTGTCTCCAAGCCCCCCAACCAGTCCACTTACCGCAATGATTGTTTCAACGATTTGAATAAAGGCTGGTGTCAATGTCTGAGATCGACTATCATTTACTGCCTGCTGTCCCTGCTCAACGATGGCCTCTTTACAGTTCCGCGCTGCAGATCGAGCCATCTGAAGAAAAGCATTATTTTTATGTTCAGGCTGAGACAAGATAACATCCGACTCATACCATTTGGCTAAAGTATCTGCTATGCCTGCTATAAAGTAGTTAACTGGTGAATCCAGCACCAGCCTTGGATCAATCAGCAAGGTACCGACTTGTTCTGAATGGATGTCAAATCCTAGACAGACACCCTCCGCAGAATACATCACGCTTAAAGGCGTCCATGGAGCACAGTTACTGGCTAAAGTAGGGATCAGCAGAGACTTTACCCCTTTTGATTTGGCTGTGGCGTATTTGACTGTATCTATTAATTTACCGCCCCCTACTCCAATGATGATATCGGCCTCTACAAATTCAGCAAGTTCTGCAATGCGCTCCACCTCTTCATAGGTACATTCTCCATTAAAAGCACTCAACTCTATGTCAATTTCACTGTCCAGTACTTCTGATAGATAGGGACGTGCGATATCCCAGGAAGTCGTTCCATGCACAATGACAGCCTTAAGTACGTCATGCTTCGTTAGACGTTCGATCAGTGAATCTAATACCCCCACTCGACATTCATATTCCTGCGGGCCCGTTCTTATAATCAGTGACATATGTTTCTCCTCCCTGCTTCTTAAATCAAAAAAATCCGTCCTCACACAAATAAACTTTGTGCAAGGACGGAAAATAATATTCTCGCGTTACCACCTTGATTCGCAACATCTTCACAGACATTGCCTCAACCAGTTCGTTCAGCTAATTCAGCTTACTTAAACTGTGGCGCTTTAGCGGGCGCACCCGTAACCGTCTGAAGTTCCAGGAACCTTCGACTGTTTCACTCAGAGACCATTTTCCAATCCTTTTCAGCTGCCCCATTCCACCACCCGGGACTCTCTATTAACTTACTCTAGACTGTACTTTTCTCTTCAACATGATTGATTTATTTTTTACTTCTTAATTTTTTCTAATCATTCTTTAATATTTATCATCATATCAGCATCCTGTTTTATTGTCAATCTTCTTTTTTTCTTAATCTAAAAAGTGCTAAGAAGGTTGAGATGAGTGATTCCTAGTTTTGACCAATCTTTTTTGGAACGAATGCCAGAATGATCCCCAACAGACTCAGTGCTAATCCTAGAAGCAGATAAGGCGTCCGGTAAGTCAGCTCAATGCTGTTTTCCCCTTCATCTAAACTCACCCCTACAAACCCAACATTCGTTTTAAGCGCATCCCGTTGTTCTCCATTTACAGTCGCTGACCATCCAGCAGAGAACGGTATGGACGTCACTAAGATTTCATTAGCATCGGCATCAACATTTCCTTCTATACGGTCGTTTGAAAATAAATCGATGTCTAACGCTCGTTCATTTTTCTCGTCAGCAATGCGTTCATCTTCCTGCGCACTGACAGGCAAAGCATAGACGGAAATATCATCAAGTGAATATACCCCAGGACGATCAACTGTAATCTGCACCTGATCTATATCATCAGTTTCAGCGACATGCCCCATATTAAAGAGCATGTGCTCCCTGTGGAAATAAGAACTGAAACTGTATTTATCTGACTGATAGATACTTTTCACTTGCTGGCCATCAGTAACTGACAAACGGTAATTTGTAGACTGACGCAGCCATGGCGACTCGTCTAAAGGATGATAATCCAGCCCCTCAAAGCGTATGAACCACTCATGATCGATCAGTTCTTCTGGCTCCTCCAGAATGAGCGTGAACTCTGTATGTTCTTTCTGAATACGAATGTCGCTGTCAGGTAAACTGACCGGTTCACTCCCATCATCCATCACTTCGTAATCTAGTTCTTTAACAGGCGATTCGACAAAGGATTTCTCAAGGGGTAATGTCTGAAAAACAGAATCCTCAAGTATCACATTCTCGACAAAGGCGGCCTCTCTTTCAACTGCATTCAACTCTAAAAACGCCTGCTCAGGCAGTGCGTTCCCGATTGCATAAGCAAATGGATACGCATTCGGTGTTTCTGCCAAAATATAGTCTTCATTCTGATTGTTTTTCAACTCTTCTAACACTTCATACCCAAAGGGAAGAAATGATTCGTTCTCAGCTTCCGTGATAATATAGTCAACTCCCAGCAAGTGATTAGCTATACGTCTATCATCTACCCCGTTCCTTAATGGTTGAATGACCTGAAACCCTGCCGTTTCAATTGTTCTGGCAAAGTCTGTTATATTTCCATTAGTAACGGACAAATAGGAATTCAGTCCCATTACATCAAGATAGAGAAACTGGTTTCTGACATGATTATCTTGAGAAGTGACGCCCACACGGTATGGATCCATTCCCCTGTCGGGTAAATAATCCTGCCCATCTGCTAACACTTGCTGGTATTCTTCCTCGGCTGTCCCGTATGGAATCGATCCATCCATCGCATCCATTCCAAATGGGTAATAATAGTACATGGCATTAGCTGCCATATTGATCATGATAATACCAAGCACGGTCGATCAGCTCAGGATCCTGTGTCGTTGAAACTGTTGCTTGGATTTCAACGTAATCTTTATCAAATATGCCTTCTTCATAGCCTAACAGGACAAATGCGTTTGAATTCTTTTCAATGTCCTCTACTTTTTCTGTCCGTTTATCCGTCACCGTGTATAATACAAAGTCCTCACTGTAAAAGCTCATATAACGGGCGACTGGTTTGTTGTCAGAGATTGTAGCCAGAACTCCTACATCGTTTTTATCCATAATTTTCAGTGCTTTTTCTTTTGCATCTGCCATTTGTTACATCTCCTTCTCTGTTTGTTTATACTATGACAGAGAATAAAGAGACAAGCAAAAAATCTGCTTGTCAGGCCCTTAATCTTCAGAAGAGTGCTTTAATAGTGCTCAAACTTCTGAAGATTAACAGATATCTTAAGAAGTTGATATGCAGTTTACGATAACTCCTTATGATTAGTCTATTATCTTAAGAAGGTGTCCTTATTACTGACTCAACTTCTTAAGATAGATACCCTCTTCGCTAGAAATGGTAATGACAATTAAAAAACGACGAGCTCTGTACAGCCCATCGTTTCTAATCACATCTTCAAATCTACTTTTAAGACTCTCTGACTTTTATCGTCTGACTGATTTTTTTTAAAAAGTAATTCAGGACTGCATAGTCTTCCGTCAGCTCCGGGTGATGGGCCGTAACCAGCACGTTCCCTTGTTCTGCGGCTACTATTTTATCATCGAAAGTAGCTAATACCTTGACGTCTAGTCCAACAGACTGGATGTAAGGTGCACGAATGAATACCGCTTCAACTGGGTGATCGATTCCTGCGAATTCAAGCGCCGTTTCAAAGCTGGCTACTTGTCTGCCGAAACCATTTCGTTCGACTTCCATGTCGATGAATCCCAGACGCAAATCATCAGTCGTGTGACTCTCATCCGTACTGCATAAAATCAGTCCGGCACATGTCCCAAAGATTGCTTTTCCTGAGCTGTAGAACGACCGCAGTCGTTCTTCCAATTTTTGCTCACGGATCAGTCTTCCAATGGCAGTCGATTCGCCACCCGGAATGATCAAGCCATCCAGGTTATCAAAATCTTCTGCTTTTTTAACGGAAACAGCATTAGCCCCTATTTTTTTCAAAGCACGTATATGTTCAGAAACAGCTCCTTGCAGATCAAGGACACCAATGGTTTTTGACATGCTTACCATCCTCGCTCCTGCATACGCTCAGCTTCCCCCAAGTGACTGATTTCGATGCCTTTCATGGGTTCACCCAAATCTTTAGAGATCTCAGCCAGTAATACATAGTCTTCATAGTTAGTCGTTGCTTGAACAATCGCCCGGGCAAATTTTTCTGGGGATTCAGATTTGAAAATACCGGAACCAACGAACACGCCATCTGCTCCCAGGCTCATCATTAATGCCGCATCAGCCGGTGTTGCAACGCCACCCGCAGCAAAGTTCACGACCGGAAGACTTCCCAGCTCTTTCACTTCTTTAACCAGTTCATATGGAGCCCCAATGTCTCTTGCAAAGGTCATCAGCTCGTCATCTGATTTAGCGGAAAGCACAGCGATTTGACTATTCACTTTTCGTATGTGGCGAACCGCTTCAACGATATTTCCTGTTCCCGGTTCCCCTTTTGTACGAAGCATGGATGCCCCTTCTCCAATACGTCTCAAAGCTTCTCCCAAATCTCTGCATCCGCAGACAAACGGTACGATATACTCGGATTTAAGCAGGTGGAATTCTTCATCTGCCGGCGTCAAGACTTCGCTTTCGTCAATATAGTCCACGCCCATTGCTTCTAAAATTCGGGCTTCAGAAATATGTCCGATACGGGCTTTTGCCATAACCGGTATGCTCACTGCATTCATGACTTCTTCAATAATAGTAGGATTAGCCATTCGAGCGACGCCTCCTGCTTTACGAATATCCGAAGGTACACGTTCCAGAGCCATGACCGCAACCGCTCCAGCAGCTTCTGCAATCCTAGCCTGCTCAGCATTTACGACATCCATAATGACTCCGCCTTTTTGCATTTTAGCCATTCCACGTTTCACGCGCGTACTTCCAATTATTTTATCACTCATCTAATATAGTCCTCCTGTGTCATTCTTTTCATCAGCGTTAATTGAAAGTATACGTAAGAGCAAAGCACAAGGAAACATCCAATTGGACTACTTTTAACCCATCCAATTTATGCTATACTTAGTTTATACATGAAAAGAGGTCTGACAATGATGATTTGGAAGTTAACTCAGAATAACTCTCTTCCCTTATATCAGAAAATCATGCTGCTTATCGAAGAGAAAATTAAGGCCGGAGAGTTGATGCCGGGAACACGTCTGCCTGCAGAGCGAAAACTAGCTGAAGAACTGGATGTAAATCGCTCAACAGTAATACGTGCCATGGAAGAACTCACAGCTCAAGGTGTCCTCACCAGAAAAAAAGGAAGTGGTACCTATGTTAATGAGAACAAATGGGGACTACAGACCAAGCCTCTGATCAATTGGGGGACATCGCTCACTAACGTTAATTTGAAAGCTAGAAGCACCTACGAACAAGCATCTGTTAAATTGAGACAACAGGCACCCGAAGACCTTCTGGATTTGGCTAACGGAAGACTGCCTTCTGATTTGTTACCGGAACTTCAGTCGCCTGATTTATCCTGGAAAGAACTGGTTCAACATGAAAAAGAACAGACCCATTCAGACAGCGGGATCCATTCACTTAAAGAAAGTGTTCAGGTGTATCTCAGTCAAACCTATGATATGACTGTCCCAATAGAGGAAATCCTGATCACATCAGGCACTCAAAATGCCTTGTTTTTAATATCGCAAGGACTATTGAAACCGGGTGACGCAGTGGGAATCGAAGCCCCCTCATACTTTTACTCGCTTCGTTTATTTCAGGCTGCTGGTCTGCGTATTGTGCCCATCTCAATGGACAGTGAAGGCATGACCCTAAAAGGGTTGCAGGAAGCCTCTTTAAGCTATCCGCTCAAGATGATTATTCTGAATCCAATCTTTCAGAATCCAACTGGACTTGTCATGAGTCCTAAACGAAAAAAAGAAATACTTGAGTACTGCCTGATGAAACGTATCCCAATCGTAGAAGATGATGCGTATGGGGCTCTGTCTTTTGATGATGCCGTTGATAATACGCCTCTGAAAAAGATGGATCATCAGCAGCAGGTTATTTACCTTGGCACTTTAACTAAATTTGCGGGAAGTCACCTGCGTATTGGCTGGATGATCGGTCCTCAGTCTATTCTGAAAGAGCTGGCAGATATTCGTAATCAGATTGAATCTGAAGTAAGCTTGCTGCCTCAATTTATGGCCGATCATTTTTTAAGACACGATATGGACGAGTATCAGAAAACGCTCAGAATCACATTGAAAGATAGAGCCCAAAAGATGGAAGACTGGTTGAAATCAGAGTTCGGGAATGCCATTGAATTCATGTCTGCAAAAGGAGGATTCCATCTATATTGCCGTTTCCCAAATAAAACAAAGGCAGAAGTCGATAAAGTGCTTCAAGAACTGTTGGAAAGACATATCATCGTCTCAGAAGGACAGAGATTTGGTGAGCAGAAGAATGGGTTTAGATTGAGTTTTGTCAATTTTAGAGAGGATTTCACCTCTATTACTTCATAACACCTAGTAACTCAGGTCAGAAAATGGTATCCTACTAGAAGCCAATTAATTAGACAGTTCGTAACCATCCTGTCGAAAAACAAAACTAGGGAAGCAGTAGGGAAAGCCTACTGTATTTTGACGTCCTAGCATTATGCCTATGGACGTTTTTTATTGTGCAAAAAAGGTTAAGTCCTTCATTTGCACCAACTATATTAACTGGAGGTGATAAATATGAAAGAAACGTCAATACGCTCATACAACACACGCAAATTAACGATTTCAGCATTAGTGATTGCTCTTTATGTTGTCATTATGGCAACGACCGCTTCATTTTCATTTGGGGCTTATCAGATCAGAATCGCGACAAGTCTTTATGCTCTTTCTTATTTATTCCCTTTTCTTGTTTTTCCACTTGGTCTGGCTAACGCGCTATCTAACTTTTTCTTTGGCGGTCTAGGCCCCATTGATGTCCTTGGCGGATTCATCATCGGTATACTGGTGTCTGGTTCAATCGCTTTGATCCGAAAATTCAATCTCCCTCGCTGGTTGATCTCACTGCCTATCATTTTCGTAATAGGCTTGGGTGTTCCAGGTTATTTGAACTTTTTACTCGGTGTTCCTTATTGGGTCTTAGTCGTTAACCTGATTATAGGCCAAATCATTCCAGGCGTTTTCGGATTCATTCTGGCAAAAGTGCTGGACAAACCACTTAAATCTCGGAAGGTGATCTAATGACAGGAAGAAATGAAGAAGAATTAAACGGTGTCACACACTTAGGCAATCAGCAAGTCGAATACAAAATGGATTACGCGCCCGAAGTGCTAGAAAGTTTCGATAACAAACACCCGGAAAACGACTATTTTGTTAAATTCAACTGCCCGGAGTTTACCAGTCTCTGTCCGATTACTGGACAACCTGACTTCGCAACGATTTATATCTCATATGTACCAGGAGAGAAAATGGTTGAGAGTAAATCATTAAAATTGTATCTCTTCAGTTTCAGAAATCACGGCGATTTTCACGAAGACTGCATGAACATCATCATGAAAGATTTAATTAAATTGATGGATCCAAAATATATCGAAGTCTGGGGTAAATTCACTCCTCGTGGCGGAATTTCAATAGATCCGTATTGTAATTACGGAAAACCGGGAACGCGTTTTGAAGAGGTGGCTTGGAACAGATTGGCAAATCACGATATGTATCCTGAGACAATCGATAATCGTTAATCATCTCTTTTAAATGACACTATCAGGTTTACAAACTAAACCGTCACCCTATAGTCGAGAAGCGAACTAATTTCAGTTCGACTTAATCGGTAAAGGTGACGGTCTTTTTTGTCTTATATATTAGCAGTCGGTGATGGCCTTTTTCACTTTCTTAACTTGGCTTTTTCCAGATTTCCGAGATGAGTCTCTCTCATTCCCTCGAAAAATGGAAAACGTCTTCGACACTCTTCCTCAAGTTCTTTATTATTAAGTCTCAACTGATGCAGGTAATATTTTGAAAAGGCAATTCTTTCTTTTATCTCGTCTCCTGAGTCAGTGGCATTCCCATGTCCCGGAACATGACAGTGGACCTCAAAGTCATTAAAGATCGATTCAGTCTTTTCTATTGTTTTAACATAATCCTTGTAATTGCTGTAAATGAACGGAAATTCCACATCGGACAAGTAGTCTCCAGACAACAGGATGCCGTATGGCTCGATAACCGTCAGAAGCCCGTCATCAGTATGGCCAGGTGCCATGAAAAATCTCAGCGTCACTTCTCCAAGTTTTAGTTTGTCTCCGTCCATTGTGATCAAACGGTCTACAGTCGGGTAACTATGGGTGTAACTGCGTTCTATGTAATGCTTTTCGTCGAAAGCATACATATCCTTGATGCTTTGTTTCTTGTGTCTATCTTGATGGAACGCTTTGGATGCTATCACAAAGGCTTCGGGAAAGGCTCCGGCCCCTATCACATGGTCAAAGTCGCTGTGCGTGAAGATAATATATAATTTCCTTTCGCCCAAACGCTCGTCAATATAGTGTCTGATTTCTTCGATTTCTTCTGGCAACCAGTTTGGATCTGTCATGATCATTGCCTGCTTCGTATCGATGATTGCAGTTGTGGTCTTGTACAAAGCGCTTTGGAAAACTGTCAGATTACCTTTTTGAAAATGCAGCATGTGTTAACCTCCAAATGATTTAATGGTCGTCAGTTTGATTTAGACAAAATCAGTCATGATGAATGGTATAGTGAGAAGATATACTGGAATTCTCTGTTTATAATGGTAATGTTGCGCCCCATACCAACAAGCTGAAACTCATTAATAAAATGGGGAAAGCATATGCCAGTATAACCAGTACAGATTTCAATTCTAGTTTCTTTATAACTAGAATACTATATCTAATGTGTAAACAAACCGATAGGATGGCTAATATCAATAAGAAAATTAGGATGATTCCGATAGGATAATGGCCTAAATAATACTGTTCAGGTAGTAAGAGATACAATGCGTACACTATTATCAGCAAACTATTAATCAGACATAATATATAAAAGCTTTTTTTAGCTGTCATCTGAAGTCCCTCCTCTATTCATCTGCGACAAGTTCCACCTTTATCCGATTCGGATCTTCAAAAAATACAGCATAATACTCTTCTCCCCCGGCAAAGGGGTGTCTGTCTTCGTACAAAATGCTGTACCCTTTTTCTTTGAGGATCAAAGTCCAACTATCAACTGCTTTTCGATTTTCCACGTGGAAAGCTAAATGGTTTAAGCCTGACTCTTTTCGATGAAACTTCTTATTCAGGAAGTGGTCTTCTGTTTGAACAAATACCAGGTAAGTTTCGCCCAACTTCCAGCTCACTCCTTTTGGCCACTCCTGATACAGTTCATATCCCAATTCATTTAAAAACCAGTCCCAAAATCGTCTGGTTCCTGCCAGATTACTGACATTCAGTTCTATGTGATGCAGCATTCCTTTTGGCATAGTTTTCCTCCTATCCAATAAGATTTATTGTGGATTAGTTATAAAAAAAACAGCCCTGCATCATTCTTAAACCCTTTAGCAGCACCACTCACTCAACAGGAAACCTTTACATTCTATATTAGTAATGGTAACGTTTATAGTAGAAAGCTTAATATGACAATTTTATCATTTAAAGATGATCTATACTATATAAATCACTAATGGACAGTTGTTGTGAAGCATCAAAAAGGAGAAGATATAATGAGTGTGAAAGTTCATAGGAGTGCACAATCATTCAGTTCACTGGTGAATATCAGCGTTCAGCTGGATGGCGTAACGATAGATAGGTTAGAGCCTGGGGAATCGATGACTTTTGAGTTGCCGGATCATTCGGACCGCCTCACAATCAAAGCTTATTTCAGCAAAAAAGACATTGCAGTTTCAGATGGGGATGTTATTGAGGTCGTGCGTAATACTCGAATAATGATTTATAAAATACTCTCACGTATGCTAATAGCTGGATTGATAATTGTGACACCCTTTAGAATTGCTGAATCACCTTATATCATTGTGGCTCTTATGATCTGCGCCGTAATACTTAGTGCTTATATTGATTATTTTGTTCCGAACTTTATATTAACAAAGACTCAGGAGCATGACGAGAACCGTAATATGGCTTAAAAGACAGTTTATCTGTCTTCCTCATGTTCGGGTTCTACTCTTAGATTTATATCTTTTTTTATATTCCTCTTTAAACATTTGAGATTCTTTGGGAATAAGCATAAAACCGCCGTTTTCTTCTTTTATAATGAAGTACTCTTTATCGGCTTCTATCCCCATATCATCAGGGACGTCAATAACGATATCATCCCCAACTTTTCTCGTTGTATATGTTCTCATTCTATCCACCCTTTCACTTCATATGAGTAGTATACTATAAAACAAGTTTTTTCAATACTCCCCATTATTTACAAATGGTGCAGTACCCTTATTTACACTTTAAAGTGATCCCTGTCTGATTTTCGGTTTGCAACCATTTCTTCGCTAGAGTTTTTATCTGTCAAACTCAGAAGTACCTTCGAACCTCGTTCATATATTCAATATACTGGTTACCAAATGATTCAATACACCACTTTTCTTCAGAAAGAATAATCCAGTGTGCTGATAGCTGAAAAACGATAAATTCCTTTTGTATTTAGTCCTTCTCGAGATAGAAATGCAAAGTAAGTGATGGATATAAGCAGCATGATGACGCCAATTACATAAACGGTCGCAGAGAAATAGTAAAACACTGTCTGTTCAACCTGGTAATCAGTAAAAAAGAGCGTGATAAAAATCCCCAAATTAGATAATTGATATACCCAGTAAGCTATCTGTTTTTTACCAGACATAGGCGCAAAATGAACAGCTCGCTTTAGAGATTCTTTATTGAGTAAAGAAAGAATCAAAAATCGAATACATATAAAAGGGATCAGTAGTAAAGCACCTGTCATTTTGCTTGCTCCTAACTTTTTTGTTGTTCCAGCTTATCTGTCTTTTGTTTTCCAAGGCATTCTAAACTAAGCCAGTATAGGTCAAATGAATTTTAAATTTAGGCTTTATTTCGATCTCAGTTGAGTAATTGTCAGTTCTAATCAATATAATTGATTGTTCCTTAGTATCTTTGACTACTTTGATCTCTTTTGTATTTTTAAAATCCAGGAATGAGGTCAATTCATTATTAGATGCTTGGAACATCTGTATTGTTATATCCATATTTGCTGAAGTTATACTTAGTTTAAACCTTTCATCTGAAGCATTAGTAAATGCATAGGTTGCCTCATTGTAAAAAAATGGTGCAGTATTATCTAATAAGTTGGGTTCACATTCAAATAGAGACAGTAAAGCTCCTTCATCTGGAATGTTCATGCCATCACCCCTCATCTGTTATTAAGTGTAGTTAATAAAATATAATTCACAAAACGTGACTGATTCATCTTAAGTATCAACAATCCTATCAATACCGTAAGGAGTAGAAGTAGTATTAGGTATCAGCTCATGAAGAAAGTAGGTAATCTTTAAGAGTTTGGAGATTCAATAATGAAACTCCTTAAGTTTAAGGAGTTTTCTTCTAAAGTTACGATAACTTTCAACTCAACTTCTGATGGGAACACTGAATTAGTCATTTGACATAGAACCATAAAAAGGCATGAAAGAAATCCTTCTTTCATGCCTTTCATCAATCTAAAATAGTAAATTTATACTTTTTGTCTTCGATCAACTATATTTATTTCAACATGCTTGTTTAAAGCTTTAGCTATATCCTCCAAAGTACTAATAGACGGTTCCATAACCGCACTCTCAATCCGTGCAATAGTTGAACGGGATTTATTCACTCTTTTAGCAAAATCTGTTTGATTTAATCCCGATTGTTCCCTTAATTCAAATACTAGGTCAGCTAGGTCTAACTTCATTTGTTCTTGTTCATAAGCTTGTTTAAAAACTGTACTTTCAGCTTTTCGCTTTTTTATCATTTCAGTATTTTTACTCATGTTCTTCCCTCCTTGAATTCATTTGAGAAAAGTGTTTTTTTCTAATACTAAGAGCTCTAGCTATTTCTTTGTTGGGCGTTTTCCTAGTCTTTTTGCTAAAGCCGTGTGTAATATAATAGTGTGAACCTCTCACTTGAAAATAACATCCTCTTAACCAATGTTCGTCAGTTCTAGCTCTAAGTTCATAAAGATTATTTTCCAATTTTTTCACACGTTCTTTTCGAATAGAGTCTTGTAATTCTGTACTTTCAACTCTATCGATTAATGCTCTAAACTTAGCTTCATCTTTACTACCTAACGATTGTAAATAGTCATCAAATTCGTCTCCCCAATCAAATTCCGGTTTAACCATAGGACACATCTGATATTTTTATAAATATATTGTAGCATACTCGCTACAATGCGTAAACAGAATTAGCTTGTCTCTAATTATCATCTGTATTTCAGTAAATAAATTAATCCAAGTGTGGTGTACGACTTATTGATTAAAGGAAGTATGACTCATTAAAGGTCACTGATCCAACCTGAGTATCCACTGTCATTTCAATCCCGTATGGTAATATGCATCTTGGGTAGGCATGACCGAATGGGAGATTATATAGTATGGGCAATTGTTTGTCAGCTATCACTTCAACAAAAACTTGTTTATATTCATCAATATAAGCTTCATCTTGAGGCTTCCCTATCAGCACTCCACTCACAGCAGTAAATATTCCATAGTTTTTCAGTACAGTAAGTAAGTCTCTTAATCGGTCAGGATTTGGTCTCTCTTCACTGGTTTCCAAGAATAGCAACTTCCCCTTCCATTCATCCAGACTAGGGAATATATCGTAGCGGTTAATTGTTTCTACTTCTTCTGCGTAGCGTTCTCCTACAAGACAGTCAACTAAACTCTCTAAACATCCTCCAAGTAATTTACCTGATACTTTCCCCTTTCCCTGCAGCACTTCTATTCCATGTGCTTCCTTGTGTTTTAGTCGCTCTGATCCTAATGCTTTTTCAGAGAAATCACTACGTTCTTCGTACCAATAGTCACTTTCAGGGACGCCCTCCAATTCATTTCCCTCAAAGTATCCTGAAAAAATCTGTTTTGTATAGGGCAACAATTCGTTACCTAGTTCAGCAAGATCATTTAAAAAATTTGGTCCATAAAAAGAGACCATTCCCAATCGATGAAACATTAAGTGATTAATGGTGGTATCTGAAAAACCAGTAAAGAGCTTAGGCGTTTTTTGAACATTATGTACAAATTCTTCGTCTTCCATCAAGTAAGGGAGCAGCCTAAAGGTATCATCTCCTCCAATAGCACATATGATTCCCTTTATAGATGGATCTCTAAAGGCATTTTTTAGATCTTCCGCACGCCATTCAGGATGTTTCTGCAGTTCATCTATTCCTTTCAATGCATTGGGCATAATGACAGGTTCAAGACCAAAATCTCTAAGCCGTTTTATACCCAGCTCTAACTGATGCTTTGCATAGGGTTCTCCTAATAAACCACTTGAGAGACTCACTATAGCAACACGATCACCCTTGACTAACGCTTTTGGTTTTATCATCTCTTATTTGCTCCTTTTCTAAAGACATTATCTCTTTAGGAAAATAAAATTCTCAATTATTTACGTTCTTTTCAGTAACATCAGGCTTGAGTAAACTAGGCATGTCATTACTACTGTTTAAAATAATCAACTTACTTTCGAAAGGAACCAACATAGCCATTATCTCTTGTTTGCTTGTGTTATCGAAAATAGTATTGTACTGATACAAAAACTTCAATACTTTAAACGTTGGTCTATAGTTTACCTTTTCGACTTTAAATTTTTGCTTGATAAATCGTTTAATTATTCTAAATCTCCTCGTTGAGAGTCTAGTATCCAAAAAAATAATGACATCCGCTCTCTGAAAAGATGGAGCTACCCATTTATGATGAGCTCCTTCAATGATCCAGCTTTTTCTAATTAAAATATCACTTAAAACTGCGTCTCTCTCTTCTTCAGTTCGCTTGATGTCTCCTTTATCGGATCTTATCCAGACCACATTATCTAACTCATAGTGTGGTAAGCCGTATTGTTTTGATAGTTTTCTTGCTAAGGTCGTTTTACCACTCCCAATTGACCCTATAATATGTATTCGTTTGACAGCGAATTGTTGTTCTTTCATTTGACCACTCTCTTTACTACTTATTAGTAAGACTTAAACTTATTACTAATCATATTCTAGTTTAGTTTCACCATTCGCTAATTTTTCCATTACGAGAAACTCTACCTCAGTCTTTCCGCTCTTGTTAACAAATAATCCTTTTGGAACAAATCCAGCTTGGTTATACAAAGTAGCTGCTCGTTGATTGAACGACGCTATACTCAAACGAAACCCTTTTATGTCATACTTATTCTCCCCAAATGCCATGCCTTTATTTAAGAAGTAAGTCCCATATCCTTTTCCGGTAAGATCTGGTCTTAATCCTAGGCCTATATCCAGCAAGGAGTCGTCTGAATACAAATTAGCTTTCGTACCAGCAGGCACTTGAGCATTTTTTCCATAACAAAAGTAACCGACTAATTCTTCACCCTGATTGTACGCAGAAAAATATGTGCCATCCATCAGTTCTTTTAAAGTTTCTTGATCGTCTGTCATATTATAAAAATCATAAGGGGCTTCATATTTCCACGTTATTATTTTATTTGCATCGATTTTCTTCAATTTACTTGCTGAATACATACTTCGATCCACCTTTATTCTTCTCGCGAGTCACTTTTAGTTTCTTAAGATTCTTAATGCATATTCCCATTTTAAAAGTGCTGTTTCCTATCTTTTCTAATACTTAATAGAGTATAACTATTAAGGTTTTAAAACAGCTACTGTTTCACCGTTTACAAATTCACCATTTTCGTAAAAACCGTTTTTTAAGTAAAGATTTTTAGCACTTCTATTTCCTGGATTAAATTCTAACCAACAGTATTCTCCATACCCCAGCGGTTTAGATATCTTAACCATAGCAGATAGTGGCTATTTTTTCATTACTCTACTGGTAATAATTGATGGGTTGTATTAGCCTGCCGAAGGAAAAATGTTATAACGGTGTGGGATAGCAAGACTGACTCAGAATTTTTTTATTGTATAGGTTGATTAGTTAACGCCTGAATCCATTGTTAACGGATACACTGTTTGCTATACTCAAAAGGAGATTATTACAGTGGAGGGATAATGGGGAGTGTATAGTTAGATAGACTATACTTGTTCAAGATAAACAGTTTCTCTTGAACACTATATATAAATTACTGAATACACGGGGGAAATAGTTATGACTAAACATCTAGTAAGTACCATTTCAGAGATTCAAGCTGAGGTTGATTTTTCTGGTTCTATACTGGTTGAAAATAATGACAAAGTGTTATTAAACCAGAATTTTGGTTACGCAAATCGTTCTGACAAAATAGAAGTTAACTCTTCTACTCGCTTTGGAATAGCCTCTGGGTGCAAACTCTTTACGGCAATAGCCATCAGTCAACTAGTTGAAAATGAGAAGCTATCTTTTGGCTCCAAATTGAGTGAATGTGTAGACCTCGAGTTTAAACACATTGATAAAAATGTAACGGTGCATCAGTTGTTAACGCATACTTCTGGTATACCTGATTATTTCGATGAAGACACGATGGATGATTTCGAAGAGGTTTGGATGACACATCCGATGTATCACGTTAGACGATTAAAAGATTTTCTGCCGTTGTTTCAGGATGAACCTATGAAAGGTAATGCAGGAGACGAATTTCAATATAATAATGCCGGGTATATTTTATTGGGATTAATTGTCGAACACGTTAGTGGGCTTGAATTTACTGACTACATTCAGCTGAATATTTTTAACAAAGCAGATATGTCTGATTCAGGTTATTTTGCTTTTGATTCATTGCCGGAGAGAACCGCACTAGGCTATATCGATAATAGTGACGGCACCTGGAAATCAAACATTTATTCTATGCCTGTAAAAGGGGGTTCGGACGGGGGTGCATACATTACTACCGGGGATATGGCAAAACTGTGGACTTCTCTTATGAATTTCTCTCTTTTAAGTAAGTCATACACTAATAAGCTTTTGTATCCACATGTACAGGACCCCGAAGATGACGATAGTTTTTATGGCTATGGCACCTGGATCAAGAAAACTTCTGGGGACCGCATTCTAAGATATCACGTCATGGGGTATGACCCGGGCGTCAGCTTTCATTCTGCTTACTACCCAGACCTTTCTGTCACGTCAGTAGTCTGTTCAAATAAGTCAGATGGAGCAGCCGATATAATGATTGGCATAGAAGAAGAATTGTTAGGTTTAAACAACTAGTCTAACTAATAAGGAAGCATCAGATCAACTATGACAACCATAGATGTTCTAATGCTTCCTTTTTGGTATGGGTTAACGCATAACCGATCCACCTGATAAGATGACTGCTTCTCCAACTACATTCTCAGCGGCATCTGATAATAAATAGGCAATCGTGTTGGCGACTTCCAACGCTGTTGTAATGCGACCAGATGGCAGTTTTTTACTTTCAATTTTAAATTGCTCTTCAAAACTGTTGCCTTCTTTATCGGCTTTAGAACGAATGGCGTCTCTTCCCATTTGAGTATCTACGTACCCGGGACAAACGGCATTGACTCGTACGCTGTGTTTAATGGCTTCTAGAGCAAATGATTGTGTGAACCCATTTAGTGCAAATTTGGAGCCGACATAAGCCGTTCCTCCCACCACTCCTCTTATACCAGATAATGAAGATACGTTGACTATAGCACCTTCTTTATTGCCTTTCATAGTCTCAAATACTTGCTGAGTCAAAAGAATGGGTACAGTGAAGTTTAAATGCATGACTCGCTCCAACTCTTCCTGTGTTAACTCTTCAATGATGCCCCCACCCATTATACCTGCTGAATTAACTAATAAGGCGATAGGTCCTAATTTACCCTCTGCGGCTTGAACTAATCTTTCTCTGTCAGAAGCCTCCGCTAAGTCGGCAACTACCACATTTACTTTTGCACTAGGATGTTCGCTTTCGATGTTTTCTTTCAGTTCATTTAGAACATCTTCTTTTCTTCCTGTAATCGTAACATTGGCACCCATAGCAGCCAGTACCTTTGCTGTTTCGTAGCCGATTCCTCCAGTGGCACCTGTAATCAAAGCGTGTTTACCTGTAAAAACATCTGATGAAAAAATAGACATGGTCATCCTCCTGATTTAGTTAGTCCTGATTGATGTCTTAATTTTTCCATAAAAAAGGAATATTATCTAGTATTTTGTATTATTACAATCTGCATTGGACTCGTTTTTGAATCGACTACGGCAAAGAATAATAATGACACTGACTTAAAAGATCTCTAGAGATTCATAAAAAAAAAGAACCCTTTACAGATTCTTCAATTTTGAATCTAAATCATCAATTTCAAGTTCAATTTGTCTTATTTCTTTTTCAAACTCAACTTCTACATAAGGGCCTGTATCTAATTCTTCTGCCTCATTATTGTGCTGGCGAGCTTCTTCCAAAATCTTTTTACGATCAACTAATGTTTCCTCGATTATCTTTTTATCCATTATATGTTCCTTTTTTTTTTGTCTAACAGATTTTATTTAATCGAACCAATCAATTAACTTTACCCTTTTGATTTAAATCCCAGCTTCCTGCACAATGCCCTTTTTAAGCAGGACTGGTTGAATTTTGTTAATGAAAAAGCCCAGTAAAGGTGCAAAAATCAGCATGCCGATGACTGTCCCTTCTCTGACAGGTAAGGTGAACCCAAAGGTGAAGGTGATGACTACCGATACGACGATGCACAGAATATCAACAAGTTGTCTGATGGTGGAGAATTTAAGAGGTACACTTTTCGTCAATTCCATACAGAAACTCTCAATTGGAGGTGTAATCAGATTCAGCGTCATAATCATGCTTACGGAAAAAGCGACTGTGACCAATGAAATGAAAAAGGTAATCAATGCTGTCACATAATTTTCGATCTGGGCCGTTCCAAGTAAATCATAATAGAAAAAATTAACCAGCATACCAACTAATACACTCATAGGAATCTGCAGCAAACGGTTGAAACCGAAGTCCCTTTTTAATAAGATCAGCTGTCCCAGGACGCAGAGCAAGTTAACTGTCATAGCAACAGTCCCTATTCTTATCCCTGCCATTAATGATACCGATTGGGTAAACGCATCAAAAGCGCCTACGCCGACAGATGCTTTCAGCATAAGAGAAATCGCTAAAGCTATAACAGCTGAGCTGATTGATAGTAAGGCATATCCTCTGTAATTTTTCATTGTCTTCATCTCCAAAAATGTGTATTTATAATTAAATGCCTACAAGTCTATAGTGCTTTCTTCTAATGTCTTAGATTTATATAGAGCAGGTACGCAATGACCTCTTTGTTGTTTTATTTATAAGTGTATTATAGTTACTTTAACAAGGATGTTCGTGTAATCTCTTCAATCTAGTACGAGTATAGCATTCTTTTTAAGAAGTTGAACCCTTTATACCCAAAACTTCTTAAGAATTTACCTAATCTTCGTAACTTAGAACAAAGCTAGCCTCAACTTCTGAAGATCCACCCTTAATCTACTGAAGTAAACTGGTCTACTTACTTCACTTCTCTAAAAAATCACTGTTACACTCTACTTCGTTCTATATCTAAGTTTGACTAAGTAAAATAAGGTCACGGGGGTGATAGATATTTGATAAACCTATAGAAAGCGTATAAAATGAAGTAGATGAGCTTAGATAAAACACTATAGTTTACGTTAAAATAGGATAATACAGAACCAATATCAGGAGGCATACAATGAACAAGATAACTTTAACACCTGTAGAAAAGGACGATACAGATTATCTGCTTGACTTATTTAAAAATCCAGACGTTATGGATTACTGGTTTAGTGAGCCATATATGAATAAAGAAAAGTACACAAGTTCTTTTGAAAATCGTCAGAAAGATGAGTCCGCTAGACAATTTATTGCTTATGCGGAAGAGGTGCGGATTGGCTACACGAATCTGCACCTGATTAATTTGCGCCACCGGACTGCAGTATTAGCTATCATGCTGGATCCCGATAATCAGGGGAAAGGATATGCTGAAAAAGTTGTGCGCAGTATAGTCGATTACGGCTTTAATCAGCTGAACCTGAATAAAATAACACTTGATGTCGTAGATTATAATGAAAAAGCAGTCCATATTTATGAAAAAGTGGGCTTTAAAATTGAAGGCAAAAAAGAACAACAGTATTTCATTCAAGGCAAGTATCACACTAGTCTGTCTATGGGGCTTTTGAGAGAACATTACCAAAAGTAGTTTAAACTAATTTACCGATTACGTAGTGATGGAATTCTTGTGTAAAAATATTAAAGCAGTATACTAAACCTATAAGGAGTGGATATAATGTCAAATTACGAAGTCCCTAACGTATGGGAATGGAATCAAGATGAGAAAAATCAATTCGGTAACCAGCCAGTAGCTGGAAGTCGCTTTGAACAGAAACTACCAGTAGGTGAACATCCACTGCAGGTCTATTCATTAGGGACACCTAATGGACAGAAAGTGGCTATCATGCTTGAAGAATTGAAAGACGCTGGCGTTGAGGATGCCAAGTATGACCTATACTTGATCAACATTGGCGACGGCGATCAGTTTGGAAGTGATTTCGTCAACATCAATCCCAACTCTAAAATTCCAGCCATGATGGATCATTCTCAGGACAAACCCGTTCGTGTGTTTGAATCCGTCAATATTCTGTTATACCTAGCTGAGAAATTCGGACAGTTCATTCCGACTGCCCTTGCTGAAAAAACAGAACTGATGAACTGGTTGTTCTGGCAGACAGGTGCAGCTCCGTATGTAGGCGGAGGGTTCGGACACTTCTATCATTACGCGCCAACTAACCAAGAGTACCCTATCAATCGCTTTACGATGGAAACCAAACGTCAGCTTGATCTGCTCGACAGACATCTGGCAGATAAAGACTACATCAACGGTGACGAGTACACCATTGCGGATATGGCAATCTGGCCTTGGTATGGCCGACTTGTCCAAGGGGCTTTGTATGGAAATGCAGCTGAGTTCCTGAAAGCTGACGAGTATACTCACTTGAAAAAATGGGCTGAACGCATCGGTGAACGGCCAGCTGTTAAACGGGCTTGGGAAGTTGAGTATAAAGATATTAAATAAACTATTAATTTGAACGCAAAAACCTCGACGGTGTCCATAACGACATGTCGAGGTTTTTATCTTTTTAAAATTGCAAACTTTCGTTTTTAGGCATTAATCAAAACAAGTGCAACAATCGTCATAACAATGGATACCTGATTCTTGCGGGCAATTTTTTCTCTATAGATAAGTAAGCCGCCTAAATTTATTAAGACAATACTCCCCGCACTGTAAATAGGAAAAGCCACCGAGGTCGTTACTGTATCAAGCGATTGAATGAGAAAGTAAGACGAAAATAAATTCGGTATACCAACTGCAAACCCAATAAGGATGTCTTTAAGTGTGGCCTTCCCCTTGGTATTCGCAGTGTACGTGACACTGATTATAAAGGCGACGAAAAATATGGTGAACAGAAAGATATCCTTGTACTCATTTAAAGCATACTGCTGGTAAATCTTATTTGAAAATTCAGCCATCCCGCCAAAGATAAACAGAAGTAAAATAGTCGGTTTAAAATCAAATCGCTTGATTGACTTCTTGGACAAATTGACAACAACTATCGAGACTAAAGATAACAGGATCCCTATCCACTGAACGGATGTAGGAAATTCTCTCCAGATGAGTATCGAAAAAATCATAGGAATCAGTATCCCTAACTTGGCTATCGTTCCTGATATACCAACACCATTATCTTTAACACTTTTCTGATAATAGGTAAACGACAAGAAAAAGAACACACCTGATATCCCACCGACAATAATCCCCCAGACAATACTTGAATAAGGAGATAATATGTACTGATTATCTAAAGACAGCTGGCCAATTTCACTTATAAACGATGCTTCTCTGGTTACGCCATTAAAGAGTCCCTGATACATAATCATAATAAAACTGATGACAAACGCCATAAAATAGTTAGCGCTTGTTATGACATATCTGTTGGTGTCAGTATTTTCGGTGTATTTAAAAATGAGTGCAATTGCCGCACTACATATAACGGCTAAGAATAAATAAAACATGGGGCCTCCTTTGTGAAAATATCGGAATCTTGTTTGATTATAAGATTCACAATTACGAATTAAAGTATACCATTTAAAGCGGATCAAATAACACTATTTTTGACGAGCATCAATACAGTCTGTCTTTTTGAATCGCTTTTCACTATTACCGTCGGTGAAGAAGCTCATCATCAGAAAGTCACTATAAAATAAAGTGAGAATTTCTTTTAACTGTAAATAGTAATACTATGGGGGTGGAATATGCTTATAAAAAAACAGCGGACTAAACCAGAATTACTGACTTCACTAGAATTGCTGGACAGACGACTGACTCTTCACTACAGAGAAAAACAGCACTTGTCTATTTTAACTAAGGGCTATGAAGGCGAGTTGCTTTTTGATTCTCTAGTGGTGAACTATTTAACCAGCGAGGCTATCATTCTCAACGATCTGTCACTGGTTATCGGCAGTACGCCTATTCAAATCGATTCACTCATAGTAACTTCAGAAGCACTATATTTGTATGAAATAAAGAATTATGAAGGCAATTATACAGATCAATCGGGACAGTTTCGGACAACATCTGGTCAGGATATCGTCAGTCCAGCTGGTCAATTAAATCGTACGACGACTGTATTCACCAAATTAATCAGCCAGTGGGAGCACAGTTTACGTATTGTTCCGAATGTTGTGTTCGTTAATTCTTCGTTCATTCTTTATGAAGCTAAGCAGGATAATCCATATATTTTCCTACCGCAACTTGCTCCTCATTTTACCGATATCAACCGTCGTAGCAGCACATTGTTGGACAAGCATTACCATATTGCTGACAGACTATTGGAAGAAAGCCAAAAAGAGCTTCCTTACCAGAGAAAATTACCTTCTTATACTTTTAAAGAGCTAAGGAAAGGCCTAACCTGCAGCCGTTGTGGGTCTTTTGACTTAAAAACAACCTCTAAGAGTAGTCACTGTCGCTCCTGTAAGCATTTTACTTCACTCAATGAGCTCTTCCTATCAGAGGTTAAGGCATTTAAATTTCTGTTTCCTGAAGAACAGCTGACCAGCAATACGATGTATACATGGTGTGGTGGCTCTCTACCTAAACGAAGAATCAGATCAATTTTAAACACTGAGTTTACAATAGCAGGATTTGCCAAATCCTCTCATTATATTTAATAGCATTAAGAGGAAACGACTTATGCCAATAAGTCGTTTTTCATTTTTTTAGGAGCCTCTGGTAGTTTTATTATCTCTGCTGGTCAGAATTGAGACCAGTTGAACAGCTTAACGGCACCCAACTAGTCTCTATATAGCTTTTGAGACTAGTTCATGAGTAATTAATATAGGAAGTAGTCACTAAACGAATTTAGTGACCAGTTTATCCAAAATCCAAGAAAGAACTAGTCTCAATAAGTCTTTTGCAACCACTTCTTTCAAGTTTTGAAGATGAACTAGCTTCAATATCATTTTAGTGACTAGTTCTAAAGAAAATCTCATATTAAGTAGTCTCAATAAGTTTTTTGAGACCAGTTCTTGAATGCAACGGGGCCTGAACTAGTCACAGTAGAAAACTAATCGGTATTTTTTATTAATAGAAAAAAAGTCCCGAATCGATCCTAAGCGATTCGGGACTTACATTATTTTATTACCCTACTGACCCTTCCATCTCGAAACTAATGAGACGGTTTAGTTCAACGGCGTATTCCATTGGTAACTCTTTAGTAAAGGGTTCTACGAATCCCATGACGATCATTTCTGTCGCGGTTTCTTCGCTTAGTCCTCTACTCATCAAGTAGTACAGTTGTTCTTCAGAAATTTTAGACACTTTCGCTTCATGTTTCAGTTCAATAATTATTTTTTTAACACTTTGTATTCTGACCTTTATCTTAACTATAAATAGTAATACTAATTACAGTTTACTACATAAATTTTCTTCATATTGGTTTAATTAAATACCCGCTAACTCTAGTTTCTCATTGCTTGTGGTATCTCCAAGATTGTTTAATTAGACTGGCTACATATTCGATATTTTGATTATCTGTTATGACGATTTCATAATCCCCATTTCCCCAATGGCCTGTTTTACTTACATCTCGAGCAATGTTTTCAAAGTCATGTAACTCACCATATTTCAAATTAACCCAAATTTTCAGTGATTTCTTTTGAATATGTATATCTACTATATTCCGTTTCAGTTTAAATGAGTTATATAGCTTAGTAGGTTTAATAGTTATCCTACTATCCCAGCTTACTATCATTTCTTTTAGCTCTTCATAAAGTTCTTGAATTTCTATAGAACCTTTTTGGATGTGCTCATCTTCAGTATACACTTTAATTTCTTCAGACAATCCCTTTTTACTTACTTCTTGTTTAGTTTCTTGTTTTGAAGTTCTTTGCTTAGTAGTAGTTTTGTTCAATTTTTCTACGTATATAAATCCATTGCTATATTTTTTTACCATGACTAAGTCAATTGGCAGGTCAGGATTATTAATTGCTCCATATTGATAATTGGTGTAATCATTTGCTATAAAAATAACCCGCGTCTGAGACCAATCAATACTCTAAATTTTTTTCACATAATTAGGATATCGTTCGTTATAACATAATACAAATTCCCCTTTATGAGCTAAAAGTGTGTTTAAATAAGCATATCCTTGATCAATGACACTAGACAATTTGCCTTTTTTATATTCAATAATAGTAAAACTCTGTGTCTCTTCGTCGAAAGCAACTGTATCTAGACGAAAATCATCTACAGAGAATTCTGTTGCAACGAATTTCAAATTAAACAAATTCTCTAGATTTGATTCGATTAGTATCTGCATGTCTCTCTCTTTTGTGAACAGTTCTTCTTGAATCTCTAACATTTCATTGTTTCTTATGCGATAGATAGTCATAAGATCACTTCCTTTTTCAATCATTACTTATTTCACACTTATCAAGTGAATCCTACCTCAACTCATTATCTAAAGGCACTATGACTTCATCTAAGAGATTTCTCCATTTACGCTTCATGGCTTGAGCATATTTAAAAGGCTTAGCATCAGGGTTTGCTACTTTGTAGCTATCATAGTCTTTGGTTTCAATGATACTTCCAATATTGGGAACTGAATCTGCTCCAACCATGTATTGAACAGCTGAAGAGTAGAGTTCATTTTCAGATACGAACCATTCGTTAGCAAAAGATTTAATTACTCCATCTCTAGAATTTGTAAAAAATCGTCTTTTAACAACAAAAACATCTTCGCTTATGTCTAACTCGTTTCTATCCATTGCATTTAGAATAGAGCGGTATACTTCTTTTACATACTCACTTTTATTCAATTTTTGTAAGGCATTTTCAATCTCATCTCGAACATTCTGATCATTTGCAGAATAAGTATCCAGTAATCGATCTATATAGGTTGAGTCAATATCATATAGTTTAGTATTATTTTCGCCGAAAAATTCAATACCAGACAAATCTATTTCCCGCTCTGGATCGATGAGGGGTATAGATCCTTTGACAGTATTGTAGACACCCATCTGTTCTTCTATAATGTTTACTTGGCTTTTAAGAGCTTTAGAGGTTTCCATATCATCGTTATAGTCATCATAAGTAATCAACGCCCCATAAGAGTTACTCAGCTCTTGAAATGCTTTTACATACTCCACACTTGTTTCCATTGATGAGTGCTCGTCTACATCACCAGGCACAATAACAAATTCTTTTAGATCTTCATATGCTTTCTTGAATCGTTTCTTAGACTCCTTATAAGTTGGATAAATTAAACCTGTTTCTTCTTTCGCTTCCGAATACAACTTTGTTGCCTCTTCGACGTTCTTCTCCATCGTATGAGGTTTACGAAACGTCACAATTAGCCCTTTAGTTTTTTCTGGAAACGTTCGATTTGTCCTTGAAAAAGACTGTATTAAATTAGCATAACTTAAATTGCGGTCCACAAATAAAGTCTGAACTGTCGGTGCATCAAAACCAGTTAACAAGCGGTCGACTACAATGACTAAATCAATCTGTTGTCCAATTTTTTTAAATTCCGCTTTCTTTCGTGCCAGACGGTTATTGATGTCTCCATTGTAGCGGTCAATATCTTTTAAGGACCATGAAGTGTCGAAATAATCGTTGTAGTCTTGAATAATATCTTGCATCTCATTTTCTTTTTCACTAGCTTTATCGGTATTTTCATCGAAAGAATAGGTGATAGCAACTCTTGGAAAATCTGGATCGCTGATGGATCTTCCCGTGCGGACAGGATGATTGCTAAACTCTTTTTCTATCCAATCGTTGTGCTTAGTCATTTCTTTTATAGCATAATAGTATTTTTTAGCCATATCAATCGAACTGGTTGTTAGAATAGCTGACTTCTGTGGTCTTCCATTCTCGAAATCAAATTTCGTATAAGCATTGTCGGGGCGAAAAATTTTATGAAGAACTTTCTCTATATGCTCATCTCTTTCATATACTTCAGTATCTAAATACTCTTCCTTTTTTATACCATCCATGTTATCGATAAGCTGATTAATCTTTTCCCTAGAGTAAGATGCCGGTTCTTTTACATTGTCTAGTTGACTAAATATCTGATTACTTAGAGATACTGGTTCAATAGTATCTTCGTGTTCTACTTGAAAACCAAGTACCGATCCATCTTCCAGTGCATTCTTTATGGTGTAAGTATGCAGTACTTCTCCATACTGATCATGTGTTGTTCGTGCTAACTGGCCTTTGGCTTGCTTTTTATTGTCTTCAAAAATAGGAGTACCTGTAAAACCAAACCAAGTTGAATTTGGAAAAACTTTTTTTATGTCTTCCATACCTTCTGCACTTACCGCACGATGGCATTCATCCACTACAAATACAATGTGCTGCCCTAACAATTTTTTAAATCGATTAGTACCTTTTTTCTCTTCTTGTCGTTTCGCATAACGTAGCGCAGCATCCAATTTTTGTCGAGTAGTTACAATAATGACATTGGAATTTGCATCTGCTAAAAGTGTCTTACTTAATTCTTTAGCACTTTCAGTACCAACTATTAAACTGTTTTCTCTATTACTACCTGAGGACATGCCAGTGTTGAATTCTGAAGCAAACTTGGAAAACTCTGAAGTCGTTTGATTATCCAAATCTTTTCGATCCACTAACATAATAGTTCGGTCGATACCCGATTTTCTGGCGAGTAACTTAGTTGATACAAAACTCGTCAATGTCTTTCCCGATCCTGTCGCATGCCAAACATATCCAGATTGATGTTTATTCGCAGCAGTAAACAAAGCTTCAATAGCATGAACTTGATAGGGATGAAGTACCATCAAATTTCTATTGTCTTGATCTTCACTCACAATTGTATAGTTAGCAATTAATCGATGAGCATCAGGAATGTTCAAGACCTGCTTGCAAAATTCATAAAGGTTTTCTACCTTCCTGTTGTCTTTAGTACGCCATCCAAAAAGTAGTTTGCGGTGCATATCCTTAGGTAGAGCATTAGCGAAGTATCGAGTCGTTTGTTCATTTGAAATCACAAATAACTGGAGGGTAGAAAAAATATTATTACGAAACATTCCTTCTTCGGCATACTTTTTTACCTGATTGAAAGCTTGATAAACCCCATCTTTAGCCCTAGCTTGTTTTAGCTCGATTTGCACAATTGGTAATCCATTGATGAGCAATGTTACATCAAAACGTCTGTCCCGTCCGTCCATACTTATTTTTTGCTTAGCTATCTGATTAACCACTTCATATGTAGAAATACCTCCACCAATATCTTGACTGGAGTATAAAATTAAAGACACAGATCCTAAAGAGGTATCTTCACGTTCAATTGTAATTCGTGCTATGCCATTCTCACCTTTAAGCCATTTTGCTGAATCAAAAGGTGTCTTCGTACGTGCTAAAAGTTCTATTTTTAGTGTGTCAAACTCTTTGTTAGTTAGAGGCTTTTCTCCAATTTCCGATAGATTATTCTGGGTGATTTTCTGTCTCAAGTTTTTCCACAAGTCATCCTCTGATTTCAGATCACGGCGATATGTCCATTGATTAAACCCTTCACCTAAAACTTCAATCAATCTAGCCTCTACATCAGCTTCACCGTAAGTATATATTGAATTCATTAACCAAACACCTACCTCTTCTTTATATTCTGTCATTATATCATGAATATATTTATACGGATAAGAAGTTTAAGATAATTACCGCTTGGGAACAGCGTAAGTTAGGAGAAATATTATTAGAACATAACGAAATTTCTAAAGGTGGGGAATACCCTATAGCCACGTCATCTAGAAAAGGCCTATTTCTTCAGTCAGAGTACTTTAACGGACAGAGAAGTGGTATAAATGAGAGCTTAGATTTCCATTTAGTTCCTCAAGGATATATCACATATCGTCATATGTCGGATGACTCGACTTTTCATTTTAATAAGAATCATATGGATCTTCCAGTATTAGTAAGTAAGGAATACCCCGTATTTACAACTACTAACGAGGCAAATGATGAATTTGTATTAAGAAATTTAAATTTTTCAAAATCTTTCATGCGGTTTTCTCACATGCAAAAGAAGGGTGGTACTAGAGTTAGACTTTATTATAAAACCCTTCAGTCTTATTCTCCTTTTATAACTTCTATTAAAGAACAAAACAAAATTGCAACATTTTTCAAACTGCTTGATAACACTATCGCTCTTCATCAGGAGAAGTTAACTAAATTACAAGAGTTAAAAAAGGCTTACTTAGTAGGAATGTTCCCTCAAGATGAAGAAAATGTTCCAAAAATTAGAGTAGCTAACTATAATGAAGAATGGAAAAAGCATAAGTTGGTAGACATAGTAAATCGCGTTTCTATATCTAGCGATAAAAAAGATTTACCTCGTGTTGAATACGAAGACATCATCTCTATAGTAGGAAAACTAAACAAGAATATATTTGAGAAAAAGAGTAATAAAAAAGGAATCAAGTTTCAACCTGGCGATATTTTGTTTGGTAAATTACGTCCTTACTTAAAAAACTGGTTGTTATCAGACTTCACTGGCATTGCTGTAGGTGATTTTTGGATTTTACGTCCTCAAAACGTTAACAATAAATTTATATATACTTTAATTCAAAGTAGCAGATATCAAACGGTTTCTAATCAATCTACTGGAACAAAAATGCCTCGTTCAGATTGGAATGTAGTATCAAATACTAATTTTTGGATTCCATTAAATAGTAAAGAACAAGGTCAAATAGGTAATTATTTTATACAGTTAGATAAACTTATTGCTCTTGAACAAAGCAAAATAGAAAATCTTAAAATTTTGAAAAAATCTTATTTCAATAAAATTTTTATATGACATTGTGCTAAAAAGTAGAGACAGTATATTTCTTCTGTCTCTACTCTCATTACATAGTTAATTGCATTTCCGTTACAATAACATAGCTAAATGCTTCATAATTTTGTCATTATCCTGATTTTCAAGTTCATTAATTATATGCAAATAGGTCTCTTGAGTAGTGGTCATGCTAGAGTGACCTAACCTTTTAGCCACACTAGCAATTGACACGTTAGCAAATAAAAGAAGAGAAGCATGAGTATGTCTCAGTCCATGGATAGTGATTACTGGTATGTCTGCTTTTAAGCAAAGGGTTTTTAATCTACTGTTTACTGTAGAATTAAATACTCTTCCTTTAACAAATACAGGTTGATCAGTTTCCATATTATTAATTAACTGAGAAAATTGCATAGCCGTTTGCCAATCCAATTGTACTTTTCTTTTTGATGATTCATTCTTTGTAGATTGAAAACCGCCTTGAGTATGTTTATAATTCCAGGTTTTACTAATAGCTATTTTTTGTTGAGAAAAATCAAAATCATTTGGAGTAAGAGCAAGTGCTTCAGAGAATCGTATACCAGTTTTAGCAATTAAAAGAATGAACCAGTCCCAGCTTATTTCTTCTGTAAGATCTAGTTGTTTCAATAGAGCTTGAACTTCAAATTGATTAAGGAATTTTTGCTTCTTCTTTCTTGGAGCTATCCCTTTTATAATGATTTTCCGTGTAGGATTATTGTCAATAAGTCCATCGTCAACTGCATCGAGAATAGCACCTTTTAATTGATGGTGGAAATCCATTGTTGTCTGTTTTTCATGAGTAGCTGCATACTTATTTAGCAATATTTGATAACTTCTCCTATCAAGATCAGATACTTTTAAATTAGGAGCTAGCTCTATTATTCGCTGGTGACTCATATAGTACTTCTGGAGAGTTACCCGACGAATAGCTCCCACTTTATACAAATCTATCCACTCTTCAAAGTACTCATGAAATAAGATTGATTCTTTTTTCTTTTTTGGCATAATAACAAAACCTCCGTTTTATATTTAGTGAATTGCTCACTATTAATATTTTAACGGAGGTTCTATAGTTTTTGGAAGAATATTTAAATAAACATATTTTGTAAGTAAGATATTTTTAAGTTCTTCAATTCATCCAGTATAGTTTGTTCAAACTTAACAATCGTTTCAAACTTGTCAAAAAATTTACCTATAGCAACTTGCTCTTCGTAAGGTGGGAAACATTTTATAATATTATTTATAGTTGTTTTAGATAAACTAGGTACACCAGTAGATTCGTCAAACCTTTTCCAATTAATAGTCTGGCTCATTGAGTAGATGAATAGTAAATCATAACCTTTATTAACAGTCATGTAGAATAGGGTATCTACTGTCCAAAACGGACTTACTAAATATTGAGGATTATTTATTGTACCCTTACGTCCTATGCCGATGGCATCTTTGTCGGACAGATATTGATTTACGCTAAGCATATATCCACCAGTTCCATAAACTGGAATATTTCCACTTTCCAGATGTTTATAATCACGACCAGAATTAACTTTCAATACTTTTAAAAGGTTACGCTGCTCCCATTCTTTATCAAAATCAGTAATTCTAATTTCTGGAGTATTTTCTCCATCTTGAGAAAACATTACTTGAAGGTAAGCTTTTTTTAACTCTTGTAATTTACTTAACTTCTCCTGATGAAGAGCGATAGTCTTATCGAGTTCTAAAAAAAAAGTACCTATTTGTGTTTGCTCATTAATAGAAGGAACATTGAACTTGAGTGTAGAAAAATCAGAATAACTGATACTTCTTCCATCCCTAATACCATAAGTAACTGTTTCTAGACGTTTAATAAAGTTTCGACTACTTAGAATAAACTGCCAATATGACGGGTCATGTTCTTCTTTATTCTTGAAGTCTATAATTGTATACGCTGGTGAAGTTATACCTTCAATTAAAGAATATGCAAATCCACCTTGAAATGATCGTAAATGAATCACGAATTGCTGAGGCATTACTTTCTTGTAGGATATTAAGCTCTTACTGGCATACTTTATGTCGATTCCTATGTCATCTCTTAAAATCATCCCTTTTTCTTGAGATGCTGACAGGACTGGCAGCTCAGGGTGGTTCTTGTCAGAAATTGATTTAAATATATCTGATCCTCCACGCTGTTCCCAAGCATCAGTAAAGCCTTCAAACCTTAGTTCTGGGGAGCTTTTGTCTTCACTGATACTCAACGGAATACCTCCTTAGTTGCCTCTATTAAGGCCTTAGTATTCTCGTTGACTGCTAGTTGATCTAGCATTGATAAAAATTCATTTTCTGCCTTTTCTATTTCTTTATTAAGATTAACGATTTCTTTGCTAACCTCTTCAATGTCAATTGGTTCTTCCTCTTCGAAGGTGTCAACATACCTCGGAATATTTAAATTAAAGTCGTTCTCTTTAATCTCTTCAAAGCTTGCAACGTAGGCATACTTCTCGATATTATCGCGTTTAACATAAGTAGTAAGTACTTTATCAATATTACCTTTAGTTAGTTTGTTTTGATTCTTTTCTTTGATAAATTCCTTGCTTGCATCAATAAAGAGGACATCGCGTTCTGTCCGATTTTTCTTTAAGATGATTACAGTCGTTGGAATTGATGTACCAAAGAATAGATTGCCTGGCATACCAATTACAGCATATATGCTTCCATCTTCTAACAACTTCTGACGGATCACCCCTTCTGCTGCTCCACGAAATAAAACACCGTGCGGCAAAACTATTGCCATTGTACCCGTTTCTTTTAAATGGTAGTAACCATGCAACAAGAATGCAAAGTCTGCTTTCGATTTAGGGGCTAATTTACCGTATTTGTTGAAGCGAGAATCATCTAAAAACGTATTATCCGCAGACCATTTAGCTGAGTACGGCGGATTCATTAAAACAGAATCAAATGTATAAGGCTCATCAGTAGGCCAATCTCTGTTCAAAGTGTCTCCATTACGTAATCGTATATCTTCTTTATCAACCCCATGTAGAATGAGATTCATCTTTGCGAGATTATAGGTCGTGGTGTTGAGTTCTTGCCCATGATACTTAATGCTGTCTGGGTGCTTTAAGTAATTTCGTACATTTAACATTAAGGAGCCTGACCCCATTGTTGGGTCAAATACACTGAAAAGTCTTTTATCTTCTTGACCACTAGCTACAATTTGAGCCATCATGTCAGAAATCATATGCGGAGTATAAAATTCTCCCGCTTTTTTCCCAGCTTCCGAGGCAAACTGTCCGATAAGAAATTCGTAGGCATCACCGATAACATCACCTTCTTGCCCAACTAAGTTTACATCATTAATTTTTTTAAGTACTTCAGTAATAGTCACATTACGTTGCTGATCATCAGATCCCAATTTTTTTGATTGTAAATCGACGTCGTCAAATAAACCATTAAATTGATCATGTTTTGTTGATAAATCTATAAAGGCTTTGTTCAAATCATTTAATTGAAATATGTTTTGTTTTGCTTGATCTGCAAGCACATTAAATAAATACTTCGGTTCAATATCAAAACCTAAAGTATCAATTAAAGTTGCGATTAAATCGCTTTTTGTATCCTCATCTTCTAACAACTTTTTATATAAACTCAATTGTTTGTCAGGAGTATCAAACTCTTCTAAGCTCTCATCTGCAAGTTCTACTACTTTTTCTAACAATTTATCCGAAAGATATTTATAGAAAATTAATCCAAGTAAATAATTCTTATACTCTGACGCATCCATTTTGCTGCGAAGATTATCCGCAGCACTAAATAGACGATTATTTAATTCTGCACCCAATTTAGAAACTCCCTTATATTATTAATCGTTTATAGACTAGTTTATCACTTACGCTTGTTTAAAGAAATAGTTACTTGAACAATAAACTTTATATAGTTACTAGTCTAAACAAAAAAAGAAACTAAAACTGTTGCGGACAGTTAGAGATTCTCTTTGTATGATTTTATACTAAATACGTAAATTTAACTAAACATAATGTGAGAAAAATAAACATTTCTAATCTCTTTAGAAAGTTCTTCATCTAATTTCAACCTATTTTTTGCTTTCTCTTCATAGTTGTTATCTAATAATCTATTTGCCAATCCTTTAGAAACGGATTTTTTTTGAGGAGAAACTTTTAAAAGTGCATCATAATCTGCTTCCCTAATAATACACTCTAATTCTGTTAAAAAAGACTGTTCTATAGTTTCTATTTCGATACTATCTAGCCATGACTTTACTTCTATAAGCATCTCGTTGCTAGGTTGAAGTTTATTAATTCTATATTTTGAGAGCCTGGCATCTAAATATTTCTTTAATTTTTGTTGAACTATACTTTCTTTTTCACTGTTAACTAGAGAAAGAAACTCATTTTTAAAAATTTCAATTTTTTCTTCTACTTCATTAGACGGAAAATAATTTTCTAACATATTTTTCATTATTTCGTCCGTAAAAAAAATCATTTCTATTTCATTAAATGATAATGTAAAAATTCCTTCTTCTTTATACTCGTCTATCTGTTTCTGACTCATTAGATCTGCATCTATTATTCCAAATGCTTTATTATTGTTAAGTATCGGTGAATTATTATAGGCTCTTGTATATTGGATAACTTGATTGTGACCTTCTACCGGACAGACCACAATTTCTTCTTGAAATATTTTCGAATAGACAAGATAATCCAAAGAACCCTTCTTACCCTCACAAAAAAGTATAGGTTTCCTTACACCAATTATTTCTGATAGAAGTTCTTTGGGGAAAGAGTTGGATAAATCTTCCTCTAATTCAAGATTTTCAATCTCCCAGTCATTAGGATGATCATAGCTCTTACACCATAGCAAATCTGCATTAGAACGTGTCACAATAAAATCTATAACGTGTGATATATATATAAATTTACAATCTGTTCTATAACTTTCTAAGGTATCCCATAATCTATTAAAATTTGAAACGTTCATAAATGTTTCAGGCTCATCTACAACTATGAAGCTATTTTCTTCTGCAAGGAATACTTGGCATATGTAATAAAGCATAGCTTTTTCACCATCACTCATTGCATTTAGAGAATATCTCTGTCCATTTTTTATCGGAACTAGTACTCTATTTGTAGTATCGACTTCAAACACAATATCAGGAATTAATGATTTCCATAAATAATTCAATCTATACAAGATTGTTTTATCTTTGGAATCATTTTCTATACTATTAGTTGTTACTAAAACGTGCTCCTGCTCTATTTGAGTGTTTGTAACTACTGTAACTAGTTTTGAAAATATCTTAGACAAATCAGCCATAAATGATTGAACTACATAATCATTTTTACTATTATTTTCAAATTTGCCACGACCAATCAAATTTTGTTTTTGAATATTATTAATTAGTTTTTTATCTGTCAAATGTAATGAGCCAATCATTTTATCATAAAATAAAAATTTTTGTGCTGGTATAACAACGATATTGCTTGATAGTGATTCTTTCATATAACTAGCAAAAGAAGATTTCCCCACACCGTTTCCTCCAACTAGAGTTACATTGTTTTTACCTACAAGAGATAGGTAGTCAATTCGTTTTATTTCGTTTGTCAGTGACTGTACTACCTCTATTAACGAATTATACTTTTCCAAAGGATTTGAGTGATAGCGAGAAATTAAATTTTTAATTTGGCTATAATAGTTCTTATTAACTTCACTTACCAGATGTAATAATTGATCATTAGACATATCTTTAATGCTAATTAAATTAATAAGTTTCTCATTAACATCTGTTATCAAATCCTTTAATTGAACGACTATCCTTTCATGCTTAAGCTCTGGTTCTTCAATACTAACTATTTCTAGATTAATTTCTTTTAATATTTCTAATAATTGATTTTTCCTATTCTCCAATTCGTTCTCTCCTTACCAAGAATAATATAAATATACCTCATTTCTGTAAAACTTTAAATTCTTGTGTTCTCTTTTAGAGTTAACTTACCCTTTAAAGATAGCATATATACAAACACAAATCAGACCTTTTCCATGTTTCCTAAAGGAAAAACAAACTTTAAAGCCAGTAATTTGTAAAAACACTAAAAATCATTATAAAAAATGCCAAGAACAGTAAAATCGAGGCACTTTTTTAGCACCTCGATTATATTTTTTAACTATTACCGAACTGACCCTTCCATCTCGAAACTAATGAGACCGTTCAGTTCAACGGCGTATTCCATTGGTAGCTCTTTAGTAAATGGTTCGACGAATCCCATGACGATCATTTCTGTCGCGGTTTCTTCGCTTAGTCCTCTACTCATCAAGTAGTACAGTTGTTCTTCTGAAATTTTGGATACTTTCGCTTCGTGTTCCAGAGCCACGTTTGAGTTGTGGATTTCATTGAATGGGATCGTGTGTGATTTAGACAGGTCATCCATCAAGATAGTGTAACATTCGATATGAGAAATAGATCCAGCTGAATCTTTACCGAAGGTTACTTGATCACGGGAGTTTACTTCTCCGCCGTCCTTTGCGAGTGAATTAGAGACAAAAGGTATGGAAGTATCAACTCATAGTTCTATATTACCCCTTTCTAAATAGTATGCGTATCAATTATTTTTAATTCAGATTTACAAAAGTATTATTTGTAAATTTCAAGTTTAAGTTAGCCACTTGTTAAAAATAATTTTCATGTGAAATTTAGCGTTCATTTTCCTTGTAGAGAGGGCTTGATAATGAGC
>NZ_PVTO01000006.1 GCF_003003275.1 Alkalibacterium olivapovliticus | reverse complement strand
TAGGGAAGTCCTCTTTTCTGTGAATTTAGTGTGGTAACTCTATTCTACAGAAGGGACTTCCTTTTTTCTATTTACACAAAATATTTTACACTCTCTTTCTTTTGTGTAACTACTGAAAATAGTGCCTGATCTTAAAGAGTTTCTCCTCAACATAGTTAAACTTCTTAAGAGTGTCCGTTTATCTTCAGAAGTTTGCTTCATATCTTACTGTAACTTCTTAAGTTTCAGACCTCTGCGGGTAATCATTTATAAAAAGCACTGATAAAACTGGCTTAAAAGTCAGATTCATCAGTGCTTTACTTAACTACTATTTCAAATGATCTTTTTTACTAGTCTAAATCTGTCCCATTTGACTCGATGACTTGTTTGTACCAGTCGAATGATTTTTTCTTTTTACGGTCCATCGTTCCGGAACCGTCGTCATGCTTGTCGACATAGATAAAGCCGTAACGTTTAGAGTATTCGCCCGTTGACGCACTGACCAGATCGATACAGCCCCAGCTCGTATAGCCGATCAGGTCCACACCGTCTTTAACTGCCTCGCCCATTTCTCTAATATGCTCACGCAGGTAGTCAATACGGTAATCATCATTGATCGATCCGTCTTCTTCCACTTTATCGTACGCGCCTAATCCATTTTCTACAATCATCAGCGGAAGCTGATAACGACCGTATAATTCGTTCAATGCAATACGCAGACCCACTGGATCGATTTCCCATCCCCAGTCACTTGCCTTGAGGAATGGATTTTTAACGCCGCCAATCAGATTTCCCTGGCCAATTTCTTCAGCTGTTTTTTCTTTTTTATCTGTACGAGACATGTAATAGCTGAATGAAATAAAGTCGACAGTCCCGTTCTTAATGGTTTCCAGATCGCCGTCTTCCATTTCGATTGTCACGTCGTTTTCATTGAAGTAACGCTCGGCAAAGTAAGGATACTCTCCTCGAACATGTACATCTCCGCATAAGAAGTTGAATAAATCAGCTTCCTGTCTTGCATGCATGATGTTAACCGGGTTAGAGTCAGCCGCATAAACTGGCGCATAAATCAGCATACATCCGACTTGTGATTCAGGAATGATGTCATGCGCTTTTTGAACAGCCCGTGCACTTGCCACGAACTGGTGGTGAAGCCCCTGGAAGCTTTCCTGCAATCTTGTTTCAGGACTTTCAGGAGAAAAACCTAAACCGAATAACGGCATGTGAGTCGCTCCATTAATTTCATTGAATGTCAGCCAGTATTTGACTTTATCTTTGTAGCGGGTAAACAATGTTTCAGCATAGCGATCGAAAAATTCAACTAATTTTCTGTTTTTCCATCCGCCATATTCTTTGATTAAATGAAGCGGTGTTTCATAGTGAGCAATCGTGACAAGTGGTTCAATGTCGTATTTAGCCAGCTCATCGAAGACGCGGTCATAAAAAGCCAGGCCCTCTTCATTTGGTTCCTGCTCGTCACCTTTTGGAAAAATACGACTCCAGGCAATACTCATACGGAACACTTTAAAGCCCATCTCAGCAAATAACGCGATGTCTTCTTTATAACGGTTGTAGAAATCGATTCCTTCATGGTTCGGGTACGTATACTTATCTGTATCCATTTCAAAATCAAATCCGGAAGAAGCCAGTAATTTCAGACGCTCTTTTCCGCCAGGCAATACGTCGGCTAAGTTAAGTCCTCTACCGCCTTCGTCGTAACCACCTTCAAATTGATTGGCAGCAGTTGCCCCACCCCATAAAAAACCGTCTTTAAATACTTGTTCAGTCATCAATAAAATCCCCTTTTCATCTTTTTATAACAAAGAGGCAGTTTCTATTTCTGCCTCTTCTATTCGTCTTCTTATATGACAACGGTCATCAGGTAACCAGATGCATCGATAGCCGATTCGTCAGTTGTCAGGACATCCAGATACTCATCTGAATTGGTCACGATAACTGGGGTTACCGTGCTGTATCCAGCATCTCTAATGATATCCAGATCACATTCAATCAGAAGCTGACCAGCTGCAACTTTGTCTCCTACCTTGACTTGAGGTGCAAAACCTTTTCCGTCAAGCTGGACAGTATCCATACCGATATGGATCAGGATTTCTACACCTTCATCACTTTTCACTCCAATAGCGTGGTGCGTCGGGAACAATACTGTGATCTCTCCATTAACAGGTGAGAACACTTTTCCATTGACTGGTTCAACAGCCACCCCTTTACCCATAGCACCTGATGCAAAAGCTTCGTCCTTAACCTGACTTAATGGAATAACGTTCCCTTCCATCACACTTGCCAACACTTCTTTTTCAATGTATGTTTCGCCGTTTGCTTCAATAACTGGTCCGGCTGTTTCAGGTTTAGATTCAACGCCTTGAGTCGTTGCTGTTTTATCATCTTCAAATACTTTACCGAATCCTAACAGGTAAGTGACGACAGCTCCGAAGATCATGCCTGCTATAGAGATTGCAATAATAGTGTACATGTTACCTACACCCGTAATTTCCGGATTGATGAAGTTCGTGTAGCCAAAGACGCCAAGACCACCAATGGTGTACGTTCTTGTCCCAATCAATGCTAATGCCGCACCACCTAGCCCCCCGCCGATACAGCTGACGATAAATGGCTTTTTAAGCGGCAATGAAATACCATAGATTGCAGGTTCTGTAACACCGAACATTCCTGATATGATGGCCGGTATAGCAAGTGTTTTTACTTTTGATTCTTTTGTTTTCAACAGGACGCCGATAATGGCCCCTACCTGTGCAAATGATGCAATAAATGATAATGCTAGAATTGGATCATATCCATAAACAGATAAGTTGTTGATGGCTACCGGAACAAGTCCCCAGTGCAGACCGAAAATAACGAATACCTGCCAGAATCCACCGATTACCAGTCCTGCAATAATTGGACTGAAATTATAGACAGCTAAAGTTCCCGCTCCAATCAAGTTGGCAGCAATGTTTGCGATCGGTCCAATAACGATAAAAGTTAATGGGACAGCAATCAGTAAAGTTAAAAATGGAACAATAAATAATTTTATGACATCAGGCACCACTTTTTTTATCAGTTTTTCTACTTTAGCTGCGAATAGTACGGCTAAAATAATCGGAATAACTGTGGAGCCATATCCACCTTGAGGTAAAATAACAGGTATACCCAGAAATTCAAGGACAACTGGAGAGGCAAAGACAGTTCCTTCAAATAGAGTATACAGTGTTTCACCAGTTGCTAAACCTGCCATACTAGGATAAACGAGCGCTCCACCAATTGCCATACCGATAAATGGTGACAGTTTCAATTTCTTGGAAGCTGTATATCCAAGGAATATTGGGAAGAAGTAAAATAATGCATCTCCTGTTGCATCTAGAATTTGATATGTGCCCGATTCTGCTGTTAACCATCCAACAGCCAGAAATAAAGCGTTGAATCCTTTGATCATCCCAGTCGCAGCCAAAACACCAAGGACTGGCTGGAAAATGCCTGAGACTAAATCAATAAATCGGTCAAACGGGTTTCCTTTTGGCCCGTCATCTGCAGCGTCACTTGACTCGCCACCTAAGCCACCTTCGATCAGGACTTGCTGATAAACATCCGGTACATGATTTCCAATAACGACCTGATACTGTCCGCCACTCTGCATGACCGTCACGACGCCATCCATGTTTTTCAGAACATCTGTATTTGCTTTATTCTCGTCTTTCAATTTGAAACGTAAACGCGTGATACAGTGTGTCAGATTATTGATATTACCTTTGCCGCCGACATTTTCGACGATTTTTTTTGCCAGTTCTTCGTAAGCCATTCTATTTTCCTTCTTTCTTTTTGGGTTTGTTTTTTAATTTTTAATTCCATTAATGAAAAAAACCCAAATCGATAGTCAATACGACACTACTCCTCTTAAAGAATAGTGCGTTGACTATCAATTCAGGTTTTGCCTGGTCTAACCAGTAACAATCCATCAGTGATAGATCAGTCTATTTAATTGACAGTCAATCTTCAGTCGTTACACGCTGTATGTGTATCGCGAGATACAGCTGTTCATCTTTTGTTAAAGACGTGTTTTCGACATTTAACAGGTAGTCATTGATGCGTTCCGTACATTTAAAAGCTTTCTGATATTTTTTTTGGATTTGATCATATAGAAAATCGTCATTTGATTCCCGTCGTTCCTGATGAAGCAGTCGTCTTGCAAAGTACTGCAAGTGAGTGATGAAACGGGTGTATTGAAATGAATCTTCATCAAAAGTCATACCGTAGTAAAAGTGAACGATATTCAATATATCCTGAACCAGTTCAGTCATGCGGATCGTGACACCCAGATCTGAGTTGTCTTGTCTTGCATTGACGATATGAAGCGCGATGGAAGCCGCTTCTGAATCAGGGAGCAGTATGCTCATCTCGTCTTTTACAAGCGAAATGGCCTTCAACCCTATTTCATATTCCACTTTATAAAAGCGCTTGATTTCCCATGTTAAGGGATTTCTGATATCGAGACCTTCTTTTGTCCGACTGATGGCATAACTCAAGTGATCAGGCAGGGTCAAATAAATATGATTGCTTAATTTCAAACGCAGTACCCCTTGTGCATACTTGATGACGTTAGTGGCTATCTCCAAAATATCAGGATCGATATCACGGTACAAATTGGCAAGATTTTCAAGTACTTCCTGCCCTTCCGGAATAAAGGTTTTTTCAATTTTATCGGTTTCAATGTCTTGTCCTACTTTTTTCTGAAACGCAATCCCTCTCCCCATAACAACTGTTTCCTGATTGGATTCATTCAAAGTAAGCACAACATTGTTGTTTAATATTTTTTCAATTTTCATTTCACTAGTCTGACACCCCCTAAACGGACTTTTCCAAAAAAATAAACCTAAACTCATCCCAAACCTTTCCTGAAGACAGTCTGCCTCACAGATAAAGTTCTCGGATCAATTCAGGTTTTGCCTGCATCTTTTCAGATCAGTAACAATCCAGTTCTGTTCCTGTTATTTAACTCTGAGTAAACTATAACACGCTTCAAAATATCATGCAAGCGTTTTTTTCTGAATTTTATTAAACATCTTGTATACTTAATTTGTCACATCAATACCCAGGAAATGAGGTCGCTTGTATGCATTCAAACTTGTCACTGTTACTACTGGTTTCTTATATATCGATTCTCACTGGATGTACGACTGGTACGGAAGAACAAGTAGTGACTATCTCGGAAATCACTCCTGAAGAGATACTGAGACTTGAACCAGATGCCGATATTTTTCAATACAATGATGTCATTTATCAGACAAACATCGATTGGGTCGATGAGCTGGAACTGACAACTGGAAAAAGAGTCATGACGATCGAAGAAAACGCTTCTGACCCCGAGGGTTTTTCGCACGGTACAGCTAACCTTCTTCCTATAGGAACAGACATATTTGAAGCTGATGGACGACATGATGTTCTGATTGCTGATGTTGACGACGAGTATCTTTATTACATGGCTATCGTTGAAGGATAAGTTACCATCATGATATATAAGGAATCGCCTGCGAATTCAGCAGACGGTTTTTATTTTACTCTGTTTTCACTTACTCCATCTACAATAACCGATACCGCACTATCTAATGCAATATCCACCATGTTCTGCACCGCTTCGGTCGTGTAGAACCCTATGTGTGGAGTAATCAGAACTGTCTCTGTGTTCATCAGTTTCTGGAGATGTTCGTCAGGGAACTCTTGAGCCGTTAAATCCTGATTAAAAAAGGACTGTTCTTGCGGGAGCGTATCAAGTGCTGCTCCTGCTAATTTTTTGAATTCAAGCGCATCAATCAGCGCATTTGTGTCAACCACAGGACCTCGCGCAGCATTTATCAAGTAGGCGCCTGATTTCATCTGATTCAGTGCTTCTGCATCGATCAGATTCAGTGTCGTTTTATCCAGTGGCACATGAAGGCTGACAATATCCGCGGATTCCAGCACTTCTTTTTGAGTTGATTTATATGTTAGAACTTCTTTTAATCTATCGTATTGTATTGGATCATACGCAATAACGTTTGCACCTAAGGCATTAAATAAACGGGCAGTGGTTGCTCCGATGTGACCTGCGCCGATGATGCCAACTGTCAAGGTATGGATTTCTTTAGCCACCAGTCCAGACCATCTAAAATCTCCTCTAGCCATATTGGATTCTATGACCGGAAAGTTTCGAATTAGACGCATGACTTGCGTAACAACTAATTCCGCTACCGAACGCGGCGAATACGCCGGTACATTTGTGACAGCCAGATTATATTTTTCTGCCAGTTCCATATCGACAATATCGTACCCGGCTGTTCTAAGAGAAATCTGCTTTATATTGAAAGCAGACAGTTTCTTGTAAAGTCGTTCATCTTTTAGTTCCGTTCGCTGCTGAATACAAATGCCATCGAATCCTTCCACGAGATCGATATTTTCTAGAGAAAGATCTTCACTGACTGGTGTAATCTCTATTCCCTTTCGTGTTTCCCATTTGTTTATAGCTGCTTTTTCGTCTTCACGCACACTGAACATGATCAGTTTCATTTTGATTCATCCCTTCGTAACTAACTTCTTGAATAAATATGAAGATAATCTGGTAAACCAGATTATCTTCATATTTATTTTACTTCTATAGTGTAGTTCAGCAGAAGAATGACGTGCTAAACTAGTCTTTTTTTCAAAAATGTACAGTACAGGACTCGTTATTCTACATGAACTTCACTAAATCAGATAAAACTGAACTTCACTGAGTTTCGAATCGGTTAAACTGCAGTTTTTCTGCTAAATGTGCAGTTCATTAGATAAATGAACTCTAAACTCAACCTCATTTATTTTAGAGTCTAAAACACCCTATAGAAGCAGCTTTTCACTGTTTCTACAGGGTATCACTTTTACTCGCCTAATCCAACTCGAGTGAATATTTCATCTACGTTTCTTAAATGATAATTGTAGTCGAATGCCTCTTCGATATCTGACAGGCTCAAAATAGACATGATTTCCTTGTCTTCTTCTAAAAGTGGACGGAATGCTGTCTGCTCATCCCATGCAATAGCCGTTTTAGGCTGTACCAAATCATAAGCATCTTCGCGGCTCAAGCCTTTATCGATCAGTTTCAGCAAAACACGCTGGCTGTAGATCAGTCCAAGTGTCGCATCCATGTTGCGCTTCATATTTTCTGGGAACACCGTCAGGTTACTGACAATATTAGAAAAACGGTTCAGCATATAGTTCAGTAAAGTTGTACTGTCTGGTAAGATAATACGTTCAGCTGAAGAATGCGAGATGTCACGTTCATGCCATAGGCTGACATTTTCGTAAGCTGTCACCATATGCCCTCTGATTACACGAGCCAGTCCGGCCATGTTTTCTGAACCGATCGGATTACGCTTATGCGGCATAGCGGATGACCCTTTTTGTCCTTTTGCAAAGCCTTCTTCTACTTCTCTGGTTTCAGATTTCTGCAGTCCTCTTATTTCCGTTGCAAATTTTTCTACACTAGTCGCAATCAGAGCGATCGAGCTCAAATACTCAGCATGCAGATCACGCGGCAGAACTTGAGTGGATATTTCCTGTGGACGCGTGCCCAGTTTTTCACAGACATATTTTTCAACGAACGTCGGGATATTCGCGAAAGTCCCCACTGCACCACTTATTTTCCCAGCTTCTACACCTTTAGCAGCATGTTCAAACCGCTCGATGTGGCGTTTCATTTCTGAATACCATAAAGCCAGCTTCAGTCCGAAAGTGGTCGGTTCAGCATGCACACCATGAGTCCGGCCCATTGTAACATTGTATTTATGTTCTTTCGCTCTTTCACCAATGACTTCAAGCAGTTTCTGCAAATCTTTTCTCAACACGTCGTTGACCTGTTTCAGCTGATAGCCGTAAGCTGTATCGACAACATCTGTACTGGTCAATCCGTAATGGACCCATTTCTTCTCAGCTCCAAGAGATTCAGAAACAGCACGTGTAAAGGCAACCACATCATGTTTGGTCTGTTTTTCGATTTCTAAAATACGGTCGATATTAAAAGAAGCATTCTCACGGATTTTCTGTACATCTTCTTTAGGAATGTCGCCGAGTTCAGCCCATGCTTCGTCGGCTAAAATTTCTACTTCCAGCCATGAGTTATAGCGATTTTCTTCTGACCAGAGTTCTTTCATTTCAGGTCTCGTATAGCGTTCAATCATATAAACAGTCTCCTAATTCCAAATTTTCGTTTCATCGATTGCGTCCAAGGTTTCTTCTATAGAATCCGTCAAGATTGTGACGTGTCCCATCTTACGTCCGACTTTGACCCCGTTTTTCCCGTAGTTATGGACATGCCAGGACGGGTGTGATGCATTCAGTTCTATAGCTGATTCAAAATGTTCACCCAGTATATTGACCATTACAGCCGGTTTCAGCAAGTCGACTTCTGGCAAAGGATAGCCGCAGATCGCTCTGATGTGCAAATCAAACTGTGAATCCGAACAGGCTTCGATTGAATAGTGTCCGGAGTTATGCGGACGCGGTGCCAGTTCATTAGCGTATATTTTTCCAGAATCTGTCAGAAACAGTTCAACACCCAGCACGCCCACTAAATTCATCGTATCAGCAATCGTTTTTGCAATCGTTTCAGCCTCGTTCAAACTGTCCTCTGAAACACGGGCAGGCACAATACTTTTAAGTAGAATATTATTTAGATGGATATTCTCTGAAACAGGTAAAGTTACAACATCTCCTGATGCATTACGAGCCACCATGATAGAAATTTCTTTATCAAATGATACCCATTCTTCCAGCACACACGTCCCTTTTTCCAATAACGATTCAGCTTCTTTTAAATCTGAATCTGATTTTAAAACGACTTGTCCTTTTCCGTCATAACCACCTTGAATAGTTTTTAAGACAGACGGATAGCCCAATTTATCGATCCCTTGGGTCAAATCAGCTTTCGTTTCAATTTTAGCATAGGATGCAATGGGAATGCCTGCTTTTTTCAGGAAATCTTTTTCTGTTAAGCGGTTTTGAGTGTTTAAAAGCAGCTCTGTTCCTTGAGGAATAGCAATCTCTACTTCAGACAGTACACGGTCGATCGTTTCTGCATCTACGTTTTCAAATTCATAGGTCAGCACATCGCTTTGTTCAGCCAGTTCTTTCAAGGCATCTAAATCATCATAAGCGGCTTCAATGTGGACGTCCGCTACTTGAGCAGTCGGACAATCAGGAGTCGGATCGAGAACAGCTATGCGGTAGCCTCTTTCTTTAGCAGAAAAGGCCATCATCCGTCCAAGCTGACCTCCACCAATAATCCCTATCGTGCTTCCTGGTTTGATTAAGTTAGACAAGGTTGTCACTACTTTCCATGACTTTCTGTTTTAAGGTTTCCCGTCTTGATTCGACTCGTTCGGCAATATCAGATTGAGTAGTCCCCAGAATTTGAGCGGCTAGAAGTCCTGCGTTGGTCGCACCTGCTTTTCCGATCGCAACGGTTGCAACAGGAACACCGCCTGGCATCTGAACGATCGACAAGAGTGAATCCAGGCCGTTCAGAGCTTTTGACTGCACAGGTACACCAATAACGGGCAAGGTTGTTTTGGCGGCAAGCATACCCGGTAAATGAGCGGCTCCCCCTGCTCCGGCAATAATAACTTTAAGGCCGCGTTTGCGTGCTTTTTCTGCATACTCAAACATCAAGTCAGGTGTTCGGTGAGCTGATACTACTTTTTTCTCATAAGCGACTTTCAGTTCATCCAATACATCACATGTGTGCTTCATTGTTTCCCAGTCAGAGGTACTGCCCATGACGACTCCTACTTCAATTGCCAAATCAAACGCCTCCTGTAGTTGTGGTTCCTTTTTTTATTGTTCTCTTTTATAATGCGTTGTGTCCGATATCTGTCCTGTAAACGCACCCTGCTGTATCCACAGACTCAAGCGCCTCATATACAAGGCCTTGTGCCTCTTCCATTGAATCACCGGATGCCTCCACTAAATAAATGCGGCCGCCATCTGATACCAATTCACTTTCATCTTCAGTTACCCCGGAAAAATACAGTTGGATCTTATCATTCGTGTCTGGAAGAGCTAACGGAATGTGTTTGTTGTAGGCTTCGGGGTATCCTTCTGCCGCAACGACAACGCCTAAACTCACGCCGTCTTTTTTCCAGATCAGTTCAGGTTCTCTGTCTTCCAGTATATCAGTAATAGCTTGGGCCAGGTCTGATTCCAGCCGATTCATCAGGACTTGTGTTTCCGGGTCTCCGAATCGTGCATTGAATTCAATTGTTTTGGGTCCTTCAGTCGTTGCTATTACACCCGCGTATAAAATACCGGTAAAGGGTGTCCCGTTTTTAACCATGCCTTCTGCGGCCGGTTTCAATATGCGTTCAGTGGCTTCTTTCACAACTGATTCAGCTATATGAGGAACAGGTGCATAAGCGCCCATGCCTCCAGTATTCGGCCCCTTATCTCCTTCAAGCAGGCGTTTATGGTCTTGTGAGATGACCATCGGGTACACTTTTTCACCATTGACGAATGCCATTAAAGAAAACTCTTCTCCCGTTAAATACTCTTCTATAACGACTCTTGCATTATGAGTTCCATATTTTTTATCAAGCATCATGTCTTCTAAAGCGCTGAGTGCTGCATCTTTCGTTTCCGCCACAACGACTCCTTTACCTGCAGCCAATCCATCTGCTTTTATGACAATAGGAATCGGGCCATTCAACACATACTCTTTAGCTTCTTCAAACGTGTCGAAAGCCTGATAGTTGGCTGTTGGGATATGATTAGCCACCATCAGTTCTTTCGCAAATTCTTTCGATGCTTCAATCTGCGTCGCCGCTTTGGACGGTCCGAAAACGGGTAATCCTTCAGATTGGAAATCATCAACGATGCCATTGAACAAAGGCACTTCAGGACCAACAATTGTCCAGGAAATTTTCTCTTTTTTTGCAAAAGTGATCAATCCTTCATGATCGTCCTGCGTTATAGGCAAGACCTGAATGCCGTCACGTCTCATCCCCGGGTTTCCCGGTGCACAAAAAACAGCCTCGACCTGACTGCTGGATAGTAGCTTTTTAGCAATTGCATGTTCACGACCACCTGCTCCGATAACTAAAAGTTTCACTCTGTTCTCCCCTTTGATCATTCTTATACTTCCTATGTAAAAATAGAAAAATGAAAGAGAGGTTCCCCTCTCTTATCCTCATTCTATTGATTCTGTTTAGCGACTATAGTGAAAACTGTTCAATATCCTGGGTTCAACAGCAACTATTGAGCGTTGCGTCTCCCATTTGCAGGATAATTACTTATTATCTTAAGAAGTTTAATCTTTTTGAAAGACAACTTCTGAAGCTTATCTTTTTTCTCAAGAAATTGACTCTGAAAATGTATCTACTTCATTAGAAAACTCAGAATCTTCGGAAGTTTACTCCTCAATTGTACAAACTTCTGAATAAACTGTCGAATGGACTATAAAATCTGACTTTTCTTAATGTCTAAAATGACGCATAGACGTAAAGACCATCGCGATTCCGTATTCGTTCGCTTTATCGATCGAAGCCTGATCTTTGACACTTCCACCCGGCTGGATAATGGCTTGAATCCCATGTTTCGCGGCGTATTCAACGCTGTCATCCATTGGGAAAAAGGCATCACTAGCCAGAACAGCTTCTTTTGCTTTATTTCCAGCTTGTTCGATAGCGATTTTAACAGCCCCGACACGGTTCATCTGACCGGCACCGATACCTAAAGTCTGCTTGTCATTTCCTACAACGATGGCATTACTTTTAACATGCTTGACCGCTTTCCATGTGAGCGCTAAAGCTTTCATCTGTTCTTCAGTCGGGGCATTTTCTGTCACGACTTTCCATTCAGGTGTGTCTTCTTCGGCTACCATGTCCTGGTCTTGAATCAATAGTCCGCCTAAAACAGCAACAGTTTCTTTTCCGCCTTTTTTCGCGTCAGAAAAGTCCAGTTGAAGCAGGCGAATATTTTTCTTTTTAGTTAAAACAGCCAGTGCTTCTTCAGAGAAACTAGGTGCAATGACGATTTCCAGAAAGATTTTGCTCAGTTTTTCTGCTGCTGAGACAGATACTTCTTCGTTCAAGGCAACAATTCCACCGAAAATAGACATCGAATCTGCTTCATAGGCACGGTCGAATGCTTCTTCGATCGTCTGACCGATTCCGATTCCACATGGGTTCATGTGCTTGACCGCTACTGCAGCCGGCTCATCAAATTCACGCACAATGCGGATAGCTGCATCTGCATCTTTGATGTTATTATACGATAAAGCTTTTCCGTGCAGCTGTTCAGCTTTGGCTATGGAAAAATTGGACGCTAACGGTTCTTCATAAAACAGAGCAGTCTGGTGACTGTTTTCACCGTAGCGTAAAGGTTGTTTCAATGTATAAGTGGGGGTCAGTGTTTCAGGTTCTTCTACTCCTGATAAATCAGTTAAGTAATCAGCTATCAGTGCATCATAGCTTGCTGTGTGACGGAAAACTTTTGCAGCTAATTGCTGTCTGGTTTCCAAAGTCGTTTCGCCATCTGCCTCAAGTTCGTCAATTACTAATGAATAATCAGCTGCGTCAACAACGACAGTAACGGAAGCAAAATTTTTCGCAGCGCTTCTCAGCATGCTGGGGCCGCCAATATCGATCTGCTCAATGGCTTCTTCTGGAGTCGTGTCTGATTTTGAAATGGTCTCTTTGAAAGGATAAAGATTCACACAGACAAAATCGATCGGTTGAATATTGTGCTCATCCATTGCTTTCATATGGCTGTTCAGGTCACGACGCCCTAGTAAGCCTCCGTGAATAAGTGGGTGCAGAGTCTTTACACGCCCATCCATCATTTCAGGAAATCCGGTTATTTCTTCAATTGAAAGAGTTGAGATTCCAGCTTCATCCAATACTTTCTTTGTACCGCCGGTCGATATGATGTCTACATCCTGATCGACCAGCGCTTTTGCAAACTCTACTATGTTAGTCTTGTCTGATACACTAATAAGTGCGCGTTTCATAATTAGGCGTGCTCCTTCTGCAACTTTTTGATATAGGTTTGAATGACTTTCGGAAACAATTCATGCTCGACTGCATGAATCTTCCTCTCTAGTGATTCTATCGTATCGTCAGGTTCGATCGCAACTGTTTCTTGTGCCAGAATCGGACCCGTATCGATGCCCTCATCAACTATATGGACCGTTACACCCGTTTGAGTCGCTCCGTCTTCAAATGCATCTACTATTCCCTGTTTCCCAGGGTAACGGGGCAGTAAAGAGGGGTGGATATTCATTAATTTGTTCGGATAAGCTTTCAGTAACGTGTTCCCGACTATTCTCATGTAACCCGCCAGAACTACTAGATCAATAGAGGCTCCCAGTAAATGGTCCAGCACCTCTTGTTCATAAGCTTCTTTTGAGTCAAAAGATTTTGGTCGAAAGGCGACAGAAGGGACACCTAGTGTTTCGGCTCTCTTCAAAACAAATGCATCTGGTCTGTCACATACAAGTAAAGCCACTTCTGCATTAATTTGATCCGTTTGGAAAGCACGAACGATTGCTTCGAAATTCGATCCACTTCCAGATGCGAAAACGGCCAGTCTGACCGGCTGTTCTTTAGTCAAAACGGATCGCCTCGTTTTCGTCCTCACTTACTTCACCGATTGTTACAGCTGTTTCCCCCATTTGAGCAAGACTCTCAAGAACTTCTTTTTCTTTTTCTGCAGGAACAGCTAAAACCATGCCGATACCCATATTGAAAATACCGTACATTTCTTCACGGTTTAATGCTCCATATTTTTCAAGGAATGAGAAAATGCCGGGAATCTTCCATGACCCTAATTTAACTGTCGCCGATAATCCTTCAGGCAACATACGGGGAAGGTTTTCTACAAATCCCCCACCCGTCACATGTGATATGCCGTGTACCCATCCTTTTTTGAGAAGAGGAAGCACAGATGACACATAAATCTTTGTGGGTTCAAGCAGAGCTTCGCCCAATGTCGATTCTCCCAGCTCTTCAAATTTTTCATCATAGGTGAAGTCATTTTGTTCAAAACAGATTTTTCTGACGAGAGAGTACCCGTTAGAATGGATCCCACTTGAAGACAGCCCGATCAGTTTATCTCCGGTCAACACATGCTCAGGTGTAAGGAGTTGGCTTTTTTCCACGACACCGACACAAAAACCGGCCACATCGTAATCGTCTTTACCATACATATCCGGCATTTCAGCTGTTTCTCCACCGATCAAGCCCGCACCTGCCTGAACACATCCGTCAGATATGCCAGCTACGATCTGTTCCATTTTTTCCGGAACGGTTTTTCCTGTGGCGATATAATCCAGGAAATAAAGCGGTTCAGCTCCCTGAGCTAAAATATCATTAACACACATAGCGACACAATCGATGCCGATCGTGTCGTGTTTATCCTGTTGAATCGCTATTAAAAGCTTAGTCCCTACCCCATCTGTTCCAGAAACCAAAACCGGCTCTTTGACGTTTAGTGCAGACAAATCAAACGCTCCTCCGAAACCGCCCAGAGCGCCCATCATCCCCGATCGTTCAGTACGCTTGGCATGTTTCTTGATGCGTTCAACCGTTTCGTAACCTGCTTCTACATTGACTCCTGCTTTGGTGTAGGCATTTCCCATTTAATAGATCCTCCTGTATTCTTCGTTCATTTCATTTGTTTGTTGAAAATCAAACCATTTGCGGATTGCTTTCTTTGATTTTATTCAATGTCGTTCTGTAGTCCACTTCATAATCATATAAAGGCGTTGGATAGTCTCCAGTAAAGTAAGACATGCATAAGCCGTTATGTGGTGCATCAAATTTAAGACCGATTGATTCAACTGTTCCATCGATACTTAAGAAAGATAAGCTATCTGCTCCGATTTTCTCGCGAATTTCTTCAACAGAATAATCAGCCGCAATCAGTTCTTTCTGGTTTTGTATATCGATTCCGTAGAAACATGGGTATTTTAGAGGAGGAGAAGAAATACGCACATGCACTTCGGCCGCTCCTGCTTCTTTCAGTAACTGAACGATCCGCTTGCTGGTTGTTCCTCGAACAATGGAATCGTCTACCATGATGACCTTCTTACCGGCAACAACACCTCTGACAGCTGATAATTTCATTCGAACGCCTTGTTCTCTCAATGCTTGAGTCGGCTGAATGAAGGTACGAGCGACATACTGATTTTTAACGAGTCCCATTTCATATGGAATGCCGCTTTCTTCAGCGTACCCGCTTGCTGCAGATAATGATGAGTTGGGTACGCCAATCACCATATCAGCTTCTACTGGTGATTCTTTAGCCAGTCGTTTCCCCATATTTTTACGCGCCGTATGCACGTTTACACCGGCTATATTTGAATCCGGACGCGCAAAGTAAATGTATTCCATTGAACAAATTTGAAGCAATGTGTTATCCGTATATGTTTCGATTGTGTAGCCCGAATCGTCTATAATAACAATTTCGCCCGGCTGGACTGAACGGACAAATTCTGCGCCCACTACTTCCAGCGCACAGGTTTCACTTGCCAGGACATATGCCCCATTTTCCATCTGACCGATCGACAGTGGACGGAATCCGTTTGGATCCAGCGCGCCGATCAGTGCATCCGGTGTCAGCATGACGTAAGCAAACGCACCTTTAACGGTATTCAAGCTTTCTTTCAAGCGTCCCATCAACGTACTTTTTTTACTGCGACGTATCAGATGCATCAGTACTTCTGTATCTGAATTAGAATGGAAAATCGCTCCATCATCCTCCAGTTCTTGTCTAAGACTCAGTGCATTGATCAAGTTTCCGTTATGCGCAAGTGCCAGTTCTTCATCATGAAATTTGAACAGAAAAGGCTGGATATTTAAAATGCTGTTGTTCCCAGCTGTACTGTAACGGACATGCCCGATACCTGCTTCTCCAGATAATCTCTGCAGTTCGCGTTCATCCTTAAATACTTCTGACAGTAAGCCAAGATCTCGGTGTCCTTTTAAGCGTCCATTATGGTTAGTGACGATCCCCGCACCTTCCTGGCCTCTATGCTGCAGACTGTGAAGGCCGAAGAAATTCAACTGAGCAGCATCCGGGTGTCCCCACACACCGAATACCCCACATTCTTCATTTAAACTTTTGATTTCAGTAACCAAGGAATTGCTCCTTCCCAAATCTGTTTTGCTTCGTGTACGTTCAGTTCCATTTGATCATTATGTGTTTGAATCATTGCTGTTCCTGTGTCTGTCACTTCTCCGATTTCCACTGCATCTGCTCCGAATAATGCCTGAACCTCTTTAGCCACTTCCGGTTTCACTGATAATACGAAACGTGAAGGTGATTCAGAAAACAGCCATTCTTTTGGTATATCCACTGAGACATCTATTCCCAGTTCTTTAGGGAAAGCTGATTCGATCAAAGCAACAGCCAGTCCGCCCTCAGAACAGTCATGCGCACTTTGGATCCATCCGTTACGGATAGCTTTCAGTACTTTATCTTGAATTCTTTTTTCTTTATCTATATCAAAATCGAACAGCTCGCCTTCGATTCTCCCCAATTGCATTTTCTGTAGTTCTGATCCGTTAAAGTCTGCTTTCGTTTCTCCGATTGAAAAGATCTTATCTCCAGCCTGCTTGAATTCTGATGTCGTCACGTGATCCAAGTCTTTCACTAATCCAACCATTCCGATCATCGGTGTTGGATAGATGGCTTCCCCGTTTGTTTCATTATATAAAGAGACATTTCCTGAAATAACAGGCGTTCCTAATGTGTTACACGCCTTAGCAATACCGTCAGCTGAAGTCCATAATTCCCAGAATACTTCTGGTTTGTCTGGATTCCCGTAATTCAGACAATCTGTAATAGCTAAAGGTTCTCCCCCACTTGCGACGATATTTCTGGCTGCTTCCGCGACTGCCATCTGACCACCCATTTCAGGGTTCAAATACAAGTAACGGGCGTTACAGTCTGTCGTCATGGCCAATGCTTTTCGAGTCCCACGGATACGCAATACTGCTGCATCGCTTCCTGGTCCAACCACTGTATTCGTTCTGACCATTGAATCGTATGTTTCAAAAATCGATTTTTTAGACGCAATCGTCGGCTGCTGGAGAAGTTGCTTAAGTGTTTCTCCCGCATTTTCAACGATTGGTTCGAAATCTTTCATGTCTTTAAACTGTTGAATACGAGCAGGTTCAGTGTATTCTTTATGATAGACAGGTGCTTCTTCTGCCAAAGCATCGACAGGCAGATCCGCTACCGGCTTTCCGTGATGAAACAGGCGGTATTGACCGTCATCCGTTACATAGCCAATATTGACCGCATCCAGTTCGTATCTTGAAAACAATTCTTTCACTCGTTCTTCTGATCCTTTTGTGACACAAATCAGCATGCGTTCCTGTGATTCTGACAGCATCATTTCGTAAGGTGTCATGTGTGTTTCACGCTGAGGTACATCGTCCAGATTCAGAACCAGTCCGCTTCCGGCTTTTGATGCCATTTCAGAACTCGATGAAACCAGTCCGGCTGCACCCATGTCCTGAATCCCGACTAAAATATCACTGTGGTCCTTGATCAGTTCCAGACACGCTTCCATCAGAAGTTTTTCCATAAATGGATCGCCGACCTGAACAGCTGAGCGTTCAGATTCTTCGCCGTCACTGAATTCTTCAGATGCAAAGGTTGCCCCATGAATACCGTCTCGACCCGTTTTAGCCCCGACGTACATAATCGTATTGCCGACACCTTTAGCCTGACCTTTTTGAATATCTTTGTGATCAATCAGTCCGACACACATGGCATTAACAAGCGGGTTCCCTTTATAGACGGGGTCAAACCCGATTTCGCCACCCACAGTCGGGATGCCGATACAGTTACCATAGCCACCGATACCGGCGACCACTTCTTCCAATAAATATTTGGTGCGTTCATTGTCAAGCTCTCCAAAACGAAGCGAATCAAGCATTGCGATCGGACGCGCACCCATACTGAAAATATCACGGATGATGCCACCTACGCCTGTAGCTGCACCTTCATATGGTTCGACCGCTGATGGGTGATTGTGACTCTCTGCTTTAAACACAACAGCCTGGTTGTCCCCAATATCAACGATTCCAGCACCTTCTCCAGGTCCCTGAAGAACATGAGGGCCTTCTGTCGGAAACTTACGCAAAACCGGTTTTGAATTTTTATAGGAACAGTGTTCACTCCACATAACGGAGAACAACCCTGTTTCAGTGTAATTTGGTAAACGGCCTAATATGTCTTCTGAAATCTGACGATACTCTTCATCTGTCAGTCCCCACTGGGCATAGATGCGTTCGTCTTTAATCATTTCTGCTGAGGGTTCGTGGATGGTTTTCATACGTCTGCAGTCTCCTTTACAAAGTTACTAATCATTGATTGAAAGAAGCGCAAGCCATCACTTGATCCAAGCAGATCTTCAATGGCTCTTTCAGGGTGAGGCATCATTCCAAGTACATTGCCTTTCTTATTGATGATCCCGGCAATATTTTCAATAGAACCATTCGGATTGTCAGATGCATAGGTAAAGACGATCTGGTTATTGGCTTTCAAGTCTGCAAGCGTGTCGTCATCACAATAGAAACTGCCTTCTCCATGTGCAATGGGAATCGTGAGCACTTCGTCTTTTTGATATTTAGACGTGAATTTAGTCTGGTTGTTGTCTACTTTTAATTCAGTTGTCTTACAGATAAAGTGCAGCTGTTTATTTCTCTGCAGGGCACCAGGGAGCAGGCCCGCTTCTACAAGTATTTGGAATCCATTACACGTTCCAAAGACAGGTTTACCTTCTTCAGCAAACCGACTGACTTCGCTCATAATATTGGAAAAGCGTGAAATAGCACCACTTCTAAGGTAGTCTCCGTATGAGAATCCGCCAGGCAGCAGTACACCATCGAATCCTTCTAGACTATCTGCAGTATGCGGGACATACTCTGCTTCTTCTCCCACACCATCTCTTATGGCATGGAGCAAATCGACATCACAATTGGAACCGGGAAATTGAATCACTGCGAATCGCATGCTTAAACCGTCTCCTTTACTTCTTCGATCTCATAACGGTATGTTTCCATCACGACATTAGCCAGCAGTTTGTCGCATACTGTCTCAATGACATCTTCAACTGACCGTTCTTCCTGCTTGGATACTTTGATTTCAAAATATTTTCCGATACGAATATCATCAATTTCATCAAATCCCATACGGTGAACGGCTCCTCTAACAGCCTCACCTTGAGGGTCTAAAATAGATTCTTTGTAGGTTACATATACTTTTACGTTATACATGATTCACTTCTCCTCTTATAATTGAGTTAGTCTATCCAGTACTTCCTGATACAAAGGAATGATGTCTCCAAGGTCTTGTCTGAAAATATCCTTGTCCAGTCGATCGTTCGTGTTTAGATCCCACAATCGGCAGGTATCCGGCGAAATTTCATCTGCTAATACAATCGTTCCTTCTTTTGTTTTTCCAAATTCAAGTTTAAAATCAACCAGGCGAATATTGACCTGTTTGAACAAGTCGATCAAGGCGTCATTAATTTTCAGTGTTTTTTCTTTAAGTTCGTTTATCTCTTCTGTTGTAGCAAGTTCAAGTGCCAATACATGATCATCATTTATGATCGGGTCATTTAAATCATCATCTTTTAAATAAAATTCCAGCACAGGGAACGGAAGATCTATCCCTTCTTCGACCCCTAATCGTTTCGAAAAACTACCTGCGGCAACGTTTCTGACCACAACTTCCAAATCGAACATGGCCACTTTTTCAATAGCCTGATCTGTCTCAGACAACTGCTTGATAAAGTGACTGGGAATTCCTTTTTCTTTCAGTTTTTCAAATAAAAGACTGGTGATCTGATTGTTCAACTGACCTTTACCCGCTATCATTTCTTTCTTCGCACCATTTCCGGCTGTGGCCTGGTTTTTATAGGTGACCCAAAGAACGTCAGGTTCAGTTGTTTCAAATAATTGTTTCGCTTTTCCCTCGTAAAGAAGCTCTCTTTTTTCCAACAAATTACTCCTCCTATAAAAGCTCATTAAAACACGAACATTAAAAGCCGTTATCTTTAAAATCGTTCTTATTTATGATGTGCCTTCATCATAAATAGTATTCAGCATCTAGTCAACCTTTTCATGATTATTTATCATTGTAATCTCATTTATTGTTCGTGTTTAATCTCATCTGAATAATAATGGTCTTTAATTAAAGTTTATATACCTTTATACACGAACTTTATGCGCGTTTGATGGGTTTTGAAGTTCGTTTACAGCCGCTTACGATTCAGTTACTCCTCATTAATTATTTAAGGAAAACGATTGAGAATCATTCTCAATTAAAGTATACTGTTAATCATCATACATAGTTAATTAGTACACAATCAAAGGAGATGACTCATCATGCAGATTCACTGGACTACGGTTATAGATATTATTCAAGAAGCACCCTACACATGGACGTATAAACTGGACAGTCCTGCCGATTTCACCTGGGAAGAAGGTGCTCATACTCACCTTGCGCTAGAAGGATTTAATAGTGGTGAAAAACCGAACAAAAGCTTAGTTCGACATATGTCGATTTCTACTCTTCCGGGTGAACGTGCCATTGGCATAACGACTCGTATAAAAGATGAGTGCTCTGAGTTTAAATCCGAACTGCGCAAGTTAACTGTTGGAGATTCAGTCGCTTTATTCAAAACACATTCAAACGTCACACTTAAAAGAGAAGACAAAGCGATTAACTTGTTATCATGCGGAGTGGGTATTGCAACTTTCAGACCTTTGGTTCTTGAGTACTTATCAAATGCTTCAGGGATTGACAGAATCCACTCATTATCGATCGATTCGTCAAAAAACTATCTGTTTTCAGATAGCTTTAAATCCTTACCTGAACATCAATTATCTGTTCAGCATGTCGACAACCGTCATACCTACTATAAGGAAGTTGAGCAGCTAACAAAGGACAAACATGCTTTATTCTATGTTGTTGGCGGAGACGAGTTTCTCAAAGAGAACATCAGCTTTCTGCGCAGACAAGGGATCACAGATGAGCAGATCACTCTTGATAAACATGAATCAAGAGCGGGCGTATTCTTTGTCTAAACTAGCCTTTTCTTTTTAAATAAATAAATAAACCAGCGGATTTATCTAAAAGAATAGATAAATTCGCTGGTTTTTTGTTGGTCGATTCTGTTATTACCACATTTGGATAAAGTGGGCCAGATTTTCAAGAGTAGCTGAGTCTACTGTGTAGATCCCCTCATATGGTTTCTCAATATAACTGAACCATCTTGATTCATAGAAATAGACTGTATCTGTTCTGCCTTCAGCAGTTTGAAAGACAAGTGTCCAGTATGGTTCATCTATCGGCTGGTCATGGTTACTTGAACGCAGCGTGTTTTTAGCCTTTGCTATGTCTTCCAGAAGTACTGAAATAATAGCCTCGTCCGAAATATCTACCGTTTCGCCATTCCCTTCGATGGTTACTATAATGACATCATTCGGATCTGGTATATTATCTATTCTAAATTGCTCAAGCACAAAAATGCCCCCAGCAATAAATAAGAGATATAGAAGTAACCGATAGTTTATCTTCATCTTACAGCTCCCTACTTTATATGATCTTGAGTCTACAATACAGTACTTGTCAGGTTAATAAAAATCTGGACTGCTGCTCTTTAGTAGTGAAAGAACAGCACCCAGAGAGTGATTGACTCACTTATTTTTGAAAGTATCGTTTGGCATTGTAGTAACAGACATTTTCGACTAATCGCTTAATCAGGAGATCATTGTCTGGAAATTTCCCTTGCTCCACCTGTTCTCCGACAAAGTTACAGAAGATACGCCGGAAATAATCGTGGCGCGGATAAGATACAAAACTGCGTGAATCGGTCAGCATTCCAACAAAGTGCATCAAAAGTCCGTGATCAGCTAAAGTTTCCATTTGTCTCAGCATACCTTGTTCAGTGTCATTGAACCACCAGCCGGCACCGAACTGAACTTTCCCTTTGATGCCCTCTTCATTCGACTGAAAGTTTGCTACAGTGCTCGCAACTATATGGTTGAGTTCAGGGTTCAAGTTATAGATGATTGTTTTCGGCAGTTTGCTTTTTACGTCCATCGCATTCAGCAGCTGGTTTAAATGCTCTGCAACTTTCGGCTGATCATATATGGAATCCACTCCAACATTTGCACCCGCTTGATTAAACAGTCGTTTATTAGCATCTCGAATTGCACCGAAGTGAATCTGCATGATCCACCCTCTATCATAATAAAAACTACCCAAGTCCACTAATAACCGGGTCATCCATTGCGCTTTCTCTTCTTCCGTAACTGTTTCTTCAGCTTTAAACTTTGCAAATATCCGCTCGATATCGTCATCAGTAGACTCCTGATAAATCAATTCAGTTATTCCATGGTCTGAAATTAAGGCACCATGTTGATCGAAATACGCCACTCTATTTTCTAAAATGGTTTTGAAAGAGTCGTAATTGTCCGCGGTTTTCCCTGTCAGCTTTTCCAGTCGTCTGATATCGTCAGGAGATAAATTATACAGTTCGTCCGGTCTGAAAGAAGGCGCCACCGTCACATCAAAACTGGAATCTTCAGCGATCTGTTTATGATACTCCAGCGAATCAAATGGTGTATCGGTCGTGCCGATGAATTCAACCTGTGACTGTTTGATCAGTGACTGAGCAGTCATCCCGTCATTCTTTAGCTGCTGATTGGCTTTATCATAAATGTCTTCCCAGTTCTCACTCGACAGCAGATCTTCTATTCCAAAATACTGTTTCAATTCCAGTTGTGTCCAATGGAATAAAGGGTTTCCTAAGGCTACTTCGGCTGTTTCTGCCCAGGCTTTGAATTTCTCCTTAGATGATCCATTACCTGTGATCAAGTCTTCAGAAACGCCATTTGCCCGCATCGCGCGCCATTTATAATGATCTCCTGCCAGCCACAATTCGGTGATATCCTCAAATATATAATCTTCAGCTATTTCTTTGGGATCCAGATGGCAGTGATAATCAATAATTGGCAAGTCTTTAGCTATGTTATGATATATCTGTTTAGCGGTTTCATTTTGAAGCATAAAGTCGTTATGAATAAATGACATGAGCGTCCTCCAGTAGTTTGTTTAGCTTTTATATTAACCTTATTTTAGAATGAATGGCCTAAGGTTACAAGTGATTTATCACCCATATATTAAAACCTCCACTTAATTGAACGCTAAGTTCAAACTGGGCATGAGCTTTTTGTGTACTAAAAAAAGTAGAGCCTTTGGGGAAAGCCTCTACTTATACGAGAAACAGTCTATTTTATTTACAGCTCAGATTCTTTTTCTAAACAAATGTGCTGCTTTTTCACACATTTTTGACGTCACTTTATCCTCTGTTTTGTTGGCAATCAGCAATCTTAGTGACGCATGCAGCTCAAGTAAAATAATAGTTGTCCATAATAGGGCTCTGGCCAGTTCTGTCGTTTGAGACAAGAAACTGATAAGGGCTAAAGAAACACATATGGGAACCATATAGGTCACTGAGTATGAGAATGGTTTCTGTAGGAGGTGTCTGTCAAACTTTAATAAAACTGAAAAAATGTACAACGGAAAAAAGAAAACATAGAAATGGGCGAACATCAGAGTAAAGGCCAGGACATACGATTCAAAATACTCCAACCCTATCTCATACACGTGAACTTCAAATATTCTGCACGTCACTAACAGCAGATTCATGACACCATAAAACCACAACTGGTCATTCACTTTTTGACCAGTGACGCATTCAATTTCATCCAGTCCCCATTTTATCAGCAGCAAGCCAACTAAATTAGTCATAAGATAGAACAGACTCATGTCCTGTAGTGAAACAGTATATTTTAGAAATAAAAAAACAATCCCCCATAATACCAGTGCCATAAAAATACTCCCTCAGTTTATCCGTTTCATCACGTCACCAATTGCGCCTACTGACTATGACCCGAACGGATCACTGCCATTCACTTCTAAGTTCAGCTTATATCAAACACGGCTTTCTAACTAGAAACAGCTTGTTTCCCCCTGACAAACACTGTTACGACAAGGGAATGTCGCCACTATGTAACATCTTCTACCCATCTTATTTTTAAACTGTATCATGAATAATATGACCATAATTAAACTTTTGTTCATCTTTCCTATCCAACTGTTTGTAATCATGATATAATTGCCTTAATTTATTAACAGATATTCACTAGCTTTGGGGAGAGATTTAAATATGGATATTGGGGATAAAATTATTTACCTGCGCACTAAAGAAAAGTTATCGCAGGCTAAACTGGCAGATATTATTTTTGTCAGTCGTCAGGCTATTTCCAGATGGGAAAATGGCCACACACATCCGGAACTGGAAACGGTCAAACTGCTGTCTAAAACATTTGGCTATCCATTAGAGTGGTTCTTAACTGAAGAATACGGAACAGACTATCTCGGTGATCAGATGCAAGACAACGTACCTGCTGTGAACAAACTTAAGGTACACATAGAAAACACGTCGGTAAAATCGAAAAGAAAGTATACTCTTCCAGCGAAAGACGCTGTATCTCACTTGAAGTTGAACAAATGGATGGCTGTCAATTATCTGCTGATTGCCCTCTTTCCTGGTTTCTTTTTTCCGAAACTGCTCATTCTGACTATTCCTGTCGCCCTTCTCGCGCTATATACAACCACTAATCGCCTGCTGATTGGAGTACTGCTGTCTTTAACGACCGTGCTGACACTGCTTGAACTCCTCTCACTTCTAACTTTATACTTTAACTGGTTTGTCCAAACCGATATTCAGGAAGTGGTCAATCTGATCCTGATTCCCATCTTATAAATTTGAAGACGACTCTATAAAAAAAGCATCAGTTCTCGATTCTAACATGAGAACTGATGCTTTACTTTATAATACTTTCGACAAGAAATCCTGCGTACGCGCATGTTTCGGAGCGGAAAAAATAGCATCTGGTGTCCCTTGTTCAACAATCAGACCATCATCCATAAACAATACTCGGTCTGCTACTTCACGGGCAAATCCCATCTCGTGTGTAACCACGACCATTGTCATACCTGATTGTGCCAAGTCTTTCATAACCTTCAGTACTTCTCCAACCATCTCAGGATCTAACGCTGATGTCGGTTCATCAAACAGCATGACGTCCGGATCCATCGCCAGTGCTCGGGCAATCGCCACACGCTGTTGCTGACCACCTGAGAGACTTGCAGGGTACGCATCCTCTTTGTCGCCTAATCCAACTTGTCTTAATAACTGAACTGCTTTCTGGTCAGCTTCATTTTGACTCGTCCCTTTGGATTTGATTGGTGCGATTGTCAAATTTTCTTTAGCTGTCTTATGAGGAAATAGATTGAACTGCTGGAACACCATCCCCATTTTCTGGCGCAGCTGGTTCAAGTCTTTTTCTTTCAAACCAGTCAGTGTTGTTCCTTCGAAAACAATTTCGCCTTCAGTCGGTTCTTCAAGTAAATTCAAGCAACGGAGAAAAGTTGATTTCCCCGATCCGGAAGGGCCGATGACGACGACCACTTCTCCCTGATTAAACTCCTCATTGATATCTTTCAGTACTTCGTTTTTTCCAAATGATTTTTTCAAGTGGTTCACTTTAATCATGATTCATTCTCCCTTCGTAGAAGTTCAAGAGTTTAGTTAGAGTATACGTCAATACAAAGTATATCAGCATTGTCACGAACAATGGTAGAATACCTTGGAATGAAATCGAACGAACCACTCTTGTCTGGAAAATCAGTTCGCCTACACCGATTACAGATACGATAGAAGACTCTTTGATGATGGTAATAAATTCATTACCCAATGCCGGCCAGATATTTTTCAGTGCCTGCGGGAATACGATATGACGCATTGTCTGTTTCTTGCTCATTCCCAAACTTCTTGCAGCTTCATCCTGGCCTTTATTAACAGAATTTATTCCACCCCTGATGATTTCTGCAATATAGGCTCCTGAGTTAAGCGATACAGCAATGATACCAGCTATCAGTGCCGGCAGGTTAAAGAACATACCTGAAGCAAAGTAGATAAACATGACTTGAATCAATAAAGGTGTACCACGAACAAATTCAACGTAAGCTGTGGCAGGGAATCTAACCAGCACTTGCTTGGATAAACGCATCAAGGCTAATAGCGATCCAATAATCAGTCCGAAAATCACGCCTAAAGCGGAGATAAGTAATGTGATCAATGTTCCATCCCAGAAGTATTCCCAATAACTGGCAACGAATCCATCGTCTCCTGCTTCTTGTGCCATATATTCTCCAGCAGTTGCCAGATAGTCATCAGTTAAATTTTGTTCTGCTATTTCAGCTAAACTTTCGTTAACGGCTTCAACTAATGAATCTTCGCCTTGTCTGAAGGCAATTGCAGACCCTTCATCATCGCCATCTAATTCAAAATCCCCAACAAATGTATGTAAGTCTGGATCATTCCCTGCATGAGCTTCAGCGTTAGGGCCCTGCATAACAATGGCTTCAATACGGTTTGTTTTCAATGCAAGCAGTAAGTCATTTAAGTCAGTCAGACTCATAACTTCTGCATCCGGAATTTGTTCAGCCAATGATTCCTGAAGCGATCCAGTCTGAACACCTACTGTCAGTCCGCTTAAGGATTCAATTGTAGGATACACTTCTTCATCTTCAGCTCGAACCATAACATTCTGGAAAGTCTGGAAATAAATGTCTGAGAAGTCTACACTTCTTCTACGTTCAGCAGTTGGTGTCATACCGGCTATAATGACGTCGACGTTTCTGGCTTCTAAAGCTGGCAGCAGACTGTCGAACCCGATATCCTCTATCTGCAGTTCCACTCCTAAATCATCCGCTATCTTTTGAGCGATCATCATGTCCATTCCGACAACCTGACGCTCACCATCTACTACGGCATAAAATTCAAACGGTGGAAAGTCTGCGCTTGTTCCAACGACGAGGACTCCTGCATCCTGTACTCGCTGTAAAGCTGATCCATCCTCAGCAGATGCTGAAGTCCCCGGGATCATAAACGTGCTCATTAATATAAGTAAGGCAATAATTCCTTTTATACTTTTCTTCATAAGTCCTGTCTCCTTTGTCTATGTCGGCTTGAAGAAAATAATACCATTATAAAATTATTTATGCAATATATTTTATTAATATTGCCTTATTTTGTTTAAAATAGCCATTATATGTATTTTTTATGTATATTAAAGATTGCGGTTTCATAAAAAAAAGAGCCACGGATGGCAACTTGCACACCTCATAACTCTTTTCACCGTATTAAATTAGTCGCTCTTATTTTTTCTTTATTATTTTTCCTTCGTTAAATTCTTCATCATACTCAATCTGATTTTCTCTGTCATAACGAACCCATCGTCCATGTTTCACATTTTCTTTGAAATGACCGACTTGCCACAGCTCCCCTGTCTTACGGTAAAAAATCCATTCCCCTTCCATCATGTCATTGATAAAAGGGCCTTTAGATTTAACTGTCCCATCTTCAAAATAATAAGTGAGGTAGCTGTCTTCTAATAAGTAAACCTTCTGTCCGTTAGCATATTCTTTCTTTTTTAGCATATATGTTGGGAAGTTCCGAGAACTTCCCTTCCCCCTTATCACTTAAGTGTCGTTTTTCATAAGAGCGCTAGTATTTGAGTCTTATCTGTCTTAGTTGATACCGCACTTGGTTCTGATCTCGCAGTATAGTTGGCGTATTTCACCGCTGATTACTGATTGTTGTTTCAGTCGGTACGTTAATTAGTTTACTTCCCTACTCATTCTTATTCTGGGTTTCAGTAGGCATTTTAACCAGTTTACTTCCCTACTCACTACTGATTGTTGCTTCAGTCGACACGTTAATTAGTTTACTTCCCTACTTATTCTTATTCTGGGTTTCAGTAGGCATTTTAACCAGTTTACTTCCCTACTCACTCTTATTTTCGGTTTCAGTCAGCTGGTTAAAGCTTTTACTTCACCGCTCACTCTTAATTCTAGTCTCAGTCAGCAGGTAAAGCTTCCACTCCACAGCTCATTCCTAATTTTCAGTTCATCTGATAGCTTATTCGCAATTCATCACTTATATTTTGTCTGAAAGTCGCTGATTGCATCATATTCCTGTTCGAAGATCCGGCTCAATCGACTGTATATTGGAATCAGCTCTTCGTATATGCTGACGGCTTCCACTTCCGGTTTATTTATCGTTTCTGTTTTGACCAAGTCTTCGATTGCAGACAGGCTTTTCAGTTCGCCTACCGCAAACCGGCCCAATACCGATGCACCTAGGCAGGCACTTTCGACTGTTTGAGGAATATGTACTTCCTGATTAAAAATATCAGCAAGCATCTGACGCCAGACTTCTGACTGCGCAAATCCGCCGGTCGCATGAATCTTTGCTGGCCGTCCAATAATGTCTTCCAGTGCCTTCATTACCATGTACAGATTCAAGTTGATTCCCTCGAGCACTGCTCTCATCATATGTTCCCGTTTGTGATGCAATGCCAACCCATAAAATGATCCTCTGGCATTGGCGTTCCATGAGGGTGCGCGTTCACCTGACAAATATGGGTGAAATAGCAAACCGTTTGATCCTGGTCGGATAGTCGCTGCTTTTTCAGTAATCAGGTCATATGCCTCTATTCCTGTCTCTTTAGACTCATCTATTTCCTTAACACACAGTTCATCTCTTAGCCATCTCAAAATCATCCCACCATTGTTCACAGGTCCTCCGATGACCCAATGCTGATCGGTCAATGCATAACAAAATATTCTCCCATCAGGATCCGTAACCGGTTCATCGACAACTGTCCGGATTGCTCCACTAGTCCCGATTGTAACCGCTACTGTTCCTTTATCAATAGCATTGACTCCCAGATTGGCGAGACACCCGTCGTTAGCACCTATAACTACGGGAATCTTCGGATCGATCCCCATCCTTTCAGCCAGCTGTTTATTTACACCTTTAAAGATTTCAGTCGTTGGCACGATCTCAGACAGCTTACCACTTGAAATGCCAGCCGTCTCCAAGGCTTCACTGTCCCAGTCTAAAGTAAACATGTTGAATAGCCCTGTTGCTGATGCTACCGAATAATCAATAACGTACCGGTCGAACAGACGATAAAAGACATATTCTTTTATCCCAACAAATTTATATGCCTGCTCAAAAACAGCTGACTCTTCTTCTCTCAGCCAGATCAGTTTGCTTAAAGGAGACATTGGATGGATAGGTGTGCCTGTTTTTTCGTAAATAGACTGCCCATTTGTGCTTTTTAAAGCTTTTGCATATGGTTCACTACGCTGATCAGCCCAGGTGATTGATGGCGTCAGTGGCTGACCTTCTTTATCTACAACTATAATGCTGTGCATAGCAGAGCTGAACGAAATGACACTTAATTCATTCTGCTCGAGGATCTGTTCTTCAGCAACCCGCTTGATTGCTGTAACAACCGCTTCAACTATTTCATCCGGGTCTTGTACCGCTACTTTCGGAACGGGTGTCAGCAGCGGATACTCAATAGTCGCCTGATGCACACTTTCGCCCGATTCGGTGAATAAAACCGCCTTTGTACTTGTCGTCCCTATATCTACTCCAATGGAATACTTACTCATTTCATCTTGATCCTTCCCGTGACTGTACTGGTGATCCGTTTACCTCTGTTGCCTACACTTCATTCTAGCGCTTTATCATACATAAGCCAAGAGGCTAGTTCATCCGTTCTTACGAATTCTCTACAGAGTGTCCACCGAACTGGTTTCTTAAAGACGCAACAACCTTTCCACTGAAAGTATCATTTTCCAGAGAGCGATTTCTCATCATGAGAGACAATGCTATGACAGGAGCAGCTGTTTCCAGTTCCATTGCCGTTTCCACTGTCCACTTGCCTTCGCCTGATGCCTGGACTACCCCTTTGATATCGTCCAGTCTTGGATCTTCAGAAAAAGCGGATTGCATCAATTCCATCAGCCACGAACGAATAACTGATCCGTTATTCCAGACTTTAGCTACCTTCTCATGATCATAATCGAAATGACTTTTCTCGAGTATATCGAATCCTTCGCCGATTGCCTGCATCATGCCATATTCTACTCCGTTGTGTACCATTTTAAGAAAATGGCCACTTCCAGCCAGTCCAGTATAAAGATAGCCATCTTCGACTGACACATCTCGAAATACAGTTTCTATTTCCTCTACTATGTCTTTTTCTCCACCGACCATAGTGCAGGCACCATGTCGTGCGCCTTCCATACCGCCACTGGTACCTATATCAATATAATGTATACCTTTAGTTTTCAGTTCAGCTGCGCGTCTGATGCTGTCTTTATAAAAAGCGTTCCCTCCATCCATCAGAATATCCTCCTCGTCCAACAGCGGTGTTAGTTCATTGATCAAATTCTGCGTAATGTCTCCTGCCGGTACCATCATCCAAATGACTTTTCTATCACCAGAAAAGGCTGCCACCAGGTTATCCAACGATTTTGCACCAATGGCCCCTGCTTTCTCAGCCGCTCTAATTGCCTGATCATCTATATCGTAGGCTATAACCTCGTGTTCATTTTCAATTAAATTTCTTACTAAATTAAGTCCCATTTTTCCTAGTCCACATAATGCTATTTTCATATTTTAGTCCTCCATAGAATTTTTTTCGACACCCTTAGTATAGAAAAGAATTTTATTTCTTTCAAGTCTTTTAAAGAAAATATTTTCTTTCTCCTCTTTTATCTTTATAATTAGTATGGGAACAAACTAATTAACTGAGGTGGGCATTATGACTCAATCATTAAAAACTAAAGATCTAAGAACACGCCTTTTAACTGTGACTCATTCGCTCAGTTCTAAAGAGTCTGAAGTTGCAAGGTACATAACTGATAATCCTGAAAAGATCATGCATGGTACCATCAGTCAAATCGGACACGACCTTGGTCTTGCCGATTCTACTATTTTCCGGTTCTGTAAAAAATTAGGCTACTCAGGATTCCAGGAACTTAAAATAGCAATGGCTCAGGAAATGAGCCACACCTTTAACGATGTCCACGAGAAGGTCGTTAAAAGTGACAGTGAATTAACAATCTTGGAAAAAGTATTTCAATCTAATATTAGAACCCTGAATGATACGCTGGAGGTCATCAACGAACAGAATTTCAAGGAAGCAGTGGATAAAATCGTCCATTCCAATCGTCTGGAATTCTTTGGGGTGGGAGGATCTATGATTATTGCCTTAGACGGGTATCATAAGTTTATCCGGACAGGTCTGAACGTCAACGCTCAAATGGACTCTCACCTGCAGCTGATGTCAGCTTCACAACTTAAAGAAGGAGATGTGGCTGTTCTGATTTCACATACTGGACAAACGAACGACCTTCTGGATATTTTAAACGTCGTTAAATCCAAAAAAGTATTCACGATTTCTCTGACAGGTTTTGCTCAATCAGCATTAAGCAGTCAGTCGGACATCGCTCTGCATACATTATCTGAGGAAACTGATTTTCGATCTGAAGCTTTAGCCTCTCGAATCGCTCAGCTTAGTCTGCTGGATGCTTTGTATGTCAACGCTATGCTGTTAATGGGTGAGAGAGGGAAAGACTCACTGGAATCCGTTAGACAGGTTATACAGAAGAAAAAAGATTAACATATCAAACTAGGAGGTTTTCCTTTGATCGACCTCAATAAATTAACATCAGGAAAACAATTGACAAATCTGGAGAAAGACATTTTAAGATACGTCGTTGAAAACATCTCAGATATACAGGATATGGGTGTCCGCGCAGTCGCCAAAGAAACATTTACCTCGCCTGCGTCAGTCATCAGATTGTCAAAAAAATTGGGATACAGTGGGTTTACAGATATGTATTATTCCCTGCTTCCTTTAGTCAAAAAATCAGAATACAGTGAAGGAACTTCAGAAAGCCTGCTGCTCAGTCAGGAGATTTCAAGCCTGTTTGTAAACTGTTCACAGGAAACGATGGACACCTTTATTCGAACCGTACTGATGAACAAAGAAAAATATATTTTCCTGTACGCTACCGGTTTTTCTAAAATCATCGCTGAATATATGTATAAAAAGCTCCTGACTCTTGGAAAGAAAGCCATGCTGGCGAGTGGTTCTGACTCTGTCGGTATATTTGAAAATAATCTGAACGATATTGCCGTTATGATTGTCGTCTCGAGATCCGGCGAAACGGAGCAGGTCTATGAAAAACTGAAAAAAGCGTCAGAAGCCGGTATTTTCACCATTTCAATCACTCAGGAATCAGAAAACAGAATAGCTAAATTGTCAGATTTAAATATCCAGATTCATGATTCGCATAAACTGGATGACCGTAATCTTCTGCCTAATCTCTTCTTCCCTGGCGTCCTGCTTTCTTTTGAACTGATCATCGAACGTTATCTTAATCAATAGTTTAATCAATAAATACCCGGAACGTGTTTCGCTTTTGAGAAACACGTTTCGTTTGCGTCCAATACCCTAACATTTTAAACGCTTCCACGCTATACTCAACGTATCACATTACTAATCTTTTTAGACGATGCTTCTAAAAAGTAAAACCATTGGAGGAAAGACAGCTATGAAAGACAAATTAATGAATGGCATGCAGCGGTTCGCCAAAGCCATGTTCATTCCCGTCCTTATTTTACCGATAGCCGGTATTCTGATTGCAATCGGTAATCTGTTTACCAACGCGCAATTGATTGAAACCGTTCCATTTTTAAATAACCCCATCACAATGGGATTCGGAACGATATTATCCGGTTCGCTTGTTTCAATATTAACCAATTTAGGCCTCATTTTCTGTGTGGGGATAGCCATGGGCCTTGCCGACAAGAAAAAAGCAGAAGCCGGTTTTACGTCATTATTAGGCTACTTAGTTTTTATTCATGCAATGAACAACTTTTTATCATTGAACGAACTATTAGTTGATCCTGCTGCTCTTCAAGGAACAGGACAAACCATGGTTCTTGGTGTTCAAGTTCTAGATATGGGTGTGTTTTTGGGTATTATTTTAGGTGTCATCACTGCATTTGTACACAATAAATATGCGGATATTGAATTTGATAATGCCTTTCAAATTTATGGTGGTTCACGATTCGTTTTCATTATTTTGATTCCAATCGTTGTCTTAGCAGCCATCCTTATGAGCTTTGTCTGGCCAATCGTCCAATCCGGTATCGACTCTACAGGGGTATTTATAAATCAGGCCGGCAACTTCGGATTATTCCTTTACGGGACTCTCGAAAGACTTTTAATTCCAACCGGTCTCCATCACCTTGTTTATACACCGTTCCTTTATACTTCTTTAGGTGGAGTAGCAGAAGTTGGCGGCGAGCTTTTTGAAGGAGCTCGAAATATCTACTTTGCTGAAATGGCTGAGCCTTCAATTAGCGTCCTGTCAGAAAGTGTTATCTGGGATGCACGCGGTATTTCTAAAATGTTCGGACTGATCGGAGCCTGTTTAGCGATGTATCACACTGCCAAGCCTGAACATAAGGCTAAAGCTAAGGCTATTCTGATCCCTGCTATCTTCACTTCATTTATTGCAGGTGTAACTGAACCGATTGAGTTTTCATTTATGTTTATTGCCCCATTATTGTTTGTTGTTCACTCAGTTTTAAGTGGATTGAGCATGGTCACACTGAATTTACTCGGTGTACGTGCTATTGGACCAAATGGGTTTATTGACTTTCTTCTATATAACATTCCACTCGGGATCGAACGAACACGCTGGCCTTTATACATCTTGGTCGGACTGATTTACTTTGGGTTGTATTATGTTATATTCCGCTTCCTCATTACAAAATTCAATTACAGAACGATTGGGCGAGAAGATTCGTCAAGCGAAACACGACTCTATTCTAAGAAAGATTATAAGGCAAAGAAAGCAGGTACTCTTGTTGATGGTGTCATCGAAAACGAAACAGACAAAGCTCAGGACGGCATGGCAGGCACGATTGTTCAGGCACTGGGTGGAGATGACAATATCAAAACAATCACTAACTGTTACACACGTCTGCGTTTAACTGTAGATGATCCTCAAGTTGTAGATGAGGCTGTTCTCAGAGACCAGACAGGTGCCAGCGGCGTTATCATCAAAGATAAAAATGTTCAGGTCGTGTACGGTCTGCAGGTCAATAAAGTCAGGCGATCAGTAGAAGAATTTTTAGGCAGACCATCCGAAGACTAAGAAAAAGATTAACTAAATTAAAAGGGGCAGATTTAAATGATTAAAGATTTTTCAGTAGTAATTGCAGGTGGCGGAAGTACGTTTACTCCAGGGATTGTTATGATGATGCTTGAGAACAGCGACCGTTTCCCGATGAGAGAACTAAAATTATATGATAATGACGGTGACAGACAGGCTGTTTTAGGAGAAGCTCTGGAAATATTATTAAAAGAGCAGGCACCTGATTTGAAATTCAGCTATACGACTGACCCAGAAGAAGCCTTCACAGATGTAGACTTTGTCATGGCACACATTCGAGTCGGAAAATACGAAATGCGTGAACAGGATGAAAAAATTCCATTGAAATACGGAGTAGTTGGTCAGGAAACATGCGGTCCCGGCGGTATTGCGTACGGGATGAGAAGTATTACAGGCATGCTTGAAATAATCGATCACATGGAGACTTATTCGCCTGATGCCTGGATGCTCAATTACTCAAATCCGGCTGCGATCGTGGCAGAAGCTTGCCGCGTTATGCGTCCTGATTCTAAAGTACTGAACATTTGTGACATGCCCGTTGGAACCCTTAGAAGAATGTCACAAATCATTGATAAAAAACCGGATGAGCTGGAAGTCAGCTACTTTGGACTGAACCACTTCGGCTGGTGGACGAGTGTTAAAGATAAAGAGTCCGGTCACGAATACCTGGATGAAATCAAAGAATACGTCGCTGAAAATGGGTATTTAACGCAAGTGGAAGTCGATACTCAGCATATGGACGAAAGCTGGCAGGCGACACATAAAAAAGCGAAAGATTTACTGGCAATCGAACCACGCTTTTTACCAAATACGTACCTGAAATATTATTTCTATCCTGATTATGAAGTCGGAACGTCAAATGCCGCATTCACCCGCGCTAATGAAGTCATGGCCGGCCGTGAAAAAGACGTCTTTACGGCTGCACGAAACATTATTGAAAAAGGAACAGCTGTAGACGGCGGTTTCCACATCGACAGTCACGCTTCATTTATTGTAGATCTTGCGCGCGCTATAGCGTTGAATGCTAAAGAACGCATGCTTCTGATTGTTGAGAACAATGGGGCAATCGCTAACTTTGACGATGATGCAATGGTTGAAGTGCCTTGTATCGTAGGCAGCGGCGGACCAGAACCGTTAGCTCAAGGTAAAATTCCTGAATTCGAAAGAGCACTGATGCTTCAGCAGGTCACTGTTGAGAAGTTAGTCGTTCAAGCCTATATCGAAGGTAGTTATCAAAAATTATGGCAGGCACTGAGCTTATCTAAAATCGTTCCAAGTGCAGGCGTAGCCAAAGAGTTGCTCGATGATCTGATCGAAGTCAACAAAGGCTACTGGCCTGAATTAAAATAATCAGCTAACTGATCATCAGTCCTTTAACTTGATCAACTGAATACAAAAGCCCTTACTGCTCAGAGAGTAGTAAGGGCTTTTGTCAGTTCATTAATGACTCATTTCACCTGCTAGCCTGCGTTTTTTTACTCATCTTCAAGAAGGGCCAGAAATTCTCTTGTACGGTCCTCTTTTGGATTCGCCAGCACCTGGTCGGCAGGTCCTTCTTCGACTATATAACCATCATCCATGAAGAATGCTTTATCAGCGATTCGACGGGCAAAATGCATTTCATGTGTCACAATCACCATCGTCTGTCCATCTTTAGCCAGACTTTCAATGACTTTAAGTACTTCTCTGACCAGTTGAGGGTCCAGAGCAGATGTCGGTTCATCAAACAGCATTACTTCCGGGTGCATCATCAAGGCACGGGCAATCGCTGCTCTCTGCTGCTGTCCGCCGGATAACGCATCAGGGTATTTATCCTGGTGTTCTGATAAGCCTACTTTTTCAAGAAGCACTTCTGCTTCTTTCATAATGACGTCCTTTTCCTGCTGTTTAGCAGTTAACGGGGCCTGAGTAATGTTTTCAAGCAACGTCATGTGAGGAAACAGGTGAAAGCCCTGAAAGACCATACCTGAATACTTTCGGATATCTTTGATATCTTTTTTGCTGATTGGTTTCTCACCGAATGATACTTCTTTATCGCCAATTTTAATTCTGCCTTCATCAGGCGTTTCAAGCAGATTCAGACAGCGAAGAAGTGTTGTTTTCCCGGATCCCGAAGCACCCACCAGACAAACCACTTCCCCTTTGTTGACTTGAAGGTCGATCGACTTTAAAACCGGTGTATCGTCAAAACTCTTTTTAAGACGCTCAATGGTTATCATGTGTGCCCCTCCTTAATTAGATAGGTAACGGTTGTATCTGACTTCCAGACGTTCCTGGAAAAAGCCGATGACGATACAGACCATCCAGTAAATCAAAGCTGCTGAAATATACATCGTCATGCTGTCGTAAGTTCTTCCAGCTACCAGTCGTGAACTGTAAAGCAGTTCCTGAACAGTAATGACGGAAGCTAATGAAGTCCCTTTAACCACATCCATAAAAATATTGAAGGTTGGGGGAAGGGCAATACGAGTAGCTTGTGGAATAATTATTTTTCTCAAGGTCTGGAAATAATCCATCTGTAAAGTTGCCGCTGCTTCCCACTGCCCTTTTGGGACAGACAAGATAGCTGAGCGGACGACTTCTGCATTATACCCTGCAAAGTTTAAACTGACCCCCACAATAGCAGCGACCAGGGCGTTATTGAACTCAATACCGATGACCGGCAATCCGTAAAACAATATGAACACGAATACCAGCAAAGGTGTCCCCCGCATAAACGAAATATACAAACGTGCCGGCAGGTGAAACACAGCGTACTTCGACATCCGTGCAATGCCTATCACAATACCCAGCAGCAAGGCAATAACCATACTGAACAGGGCGATGATCATTGTATTCTGTAGTCCCTGAAGCAGAAACGGCAATGAGTCTATCGCCAGTTCCAGGTCAAACAGGTATTCCCAGCGAATATTTCTGAATGTATCAAACATCGTCTTATCCTCTCACTTTTTATTTTAGATTCAAAAAATAAACATACAAGAAGAGCGTACTTCTTGTATGTTTATACAGCTGATTATTCTCCGTCTAAACTGACAACTTCTGATTCATCAACAGGTTCAGTCACATCTGCTCCAAGGAATTCCATAGACAGGTCAGAAACGACTCCTTCATCCAATAACTCCTGAAGTGTTTCGCTTAACTGGTCTCTTAATGTTTCATTTCCTTGTAAGACAGCCATGCCACTTTCAGTTGAATGGAACTTAACGTCTTCAGCAATTGCCAGATTATCATCGTCGAATTCATTTAGTGTATTTAACAGTACCAGGTAATCATTCAAGTAGGCATCCTGGTTGCCGTTCATAACATCTCTTAAAATAGCTTCAACGCCACCATCATAAGCCGTCCCGTTTGCACCGATGTTATCAGCGAAAATCGCATAGTTACTTGTTAGTGAACCGACAGCTACATCAACACCTTCTAAATCATACGCTGATTCAAATGTATCCTGATCTTCAGCTCGGACAATGATCGATCCATAAGAGAATTTGTGCGGATCAACGAAGTCAAAGATTTCCAGACGTTCTTCTGTGATCGCAAAGTCATGTGCTGCCACGTCGATTTGTCCATTTCTCAGTGCCGGAAGAATGCCGTCAAAGTCCATTGTTTCAAATTCAACTTCAAGATCTAAACGCTCGCCGATTTCTCTGACTAATTCAACTTCAAATCCCGTCAGTTCATTGTTTTCATCAAAGAATGTAATCGGCGCATATGTTCCGGATGTTCCGACAGTCAGAACGCCTTCTTCTTCAATATCAGCCCATGATGTTTCTTCGGCTGCCGTTTCTTCAACAGTATCTTCTCCAGCATCTTCGTTCGGTTCAACATCAGAAGCTGTGTCAGTTCCACAAGCGACTAATAATCCTCCAAGAGATAATAAACTAGTTAAAAATAATTTTTTCTTCATAATTATAAGCTCCTCTTTTTCATATCATCCCATATTTAACACATTTTTAACGTACAAAAGCACTGGATACTAAATAAGTCCAGTGCTAAATATAGCATGATTTTTGCTTAATGTCACGTATTTTCTCTAACTTTTAGTAAGTTTTTCGTTTATCATTGCCTCTACACCAAAATGATCACTGATGACCGGCTGAGCTTTCCCATCGAATACGACACGGTAACGATTAACTTGAATCCCATTCCCCACAAACACATAATCGATGCGCTTATGATCCTGATGCCCTTCCCAACCATCTATTGCACGTTCTACAGTTGCTTCGCCAATGCTTGTCCCCGCTGCTTTGAAGGAATCCTTTATAAATGGAGCAGTGCGTTCGATCAGAGCATACCCTTCATTATCCGTTTGAGGTTCATTGTTGAAATCACCCATGACAATCAGCCGTTCTCTTTCATCCGGCTGAATAACCGCAAGCGTCTGTTCCCACTCATGCTGGAACAATTTCTCTTCCTGATCATTTTTCCACCATGAATAGTGTGCCGACATTACTGTCCAGCGCTTTCCACTTCGCTCGATCTTCGCTTTCAGGACTTTACGAGTGTAATGACTGGCATAGTCATCTGCTCGTGATATCAGGTGACTTTCAGCCTTAAAAGGCTCCCTGGACAAGACAGCAACCCCTTCATCATACACATCATACCCTATATGATTAGCTGCCCAGCTCCAGTAGTAAGACAATCCTTTCTCTTTGAGTTTTTCAACTAAAAGATACGCAAAATTGTCTTCCTTAATCGGCACTATTAACTGGTCTTCACGAGGACTGATGAAGGTTTCATCTTTGATGACGTCGCCATCCATGGACTGATTGACTTCCTGCAAAGCAATAATGTCATACGCTTCCGCTGCCAGGCTTTCCACCAGACTCTCAAGCTTTCCGTAGGGATCCTCTTCCATCCATGAATGTGTGTTTAACGTTAAAACCTTCATCTGCTTTCTCCTTTAACTAGCTTAATTAATTGTGCCTACACGGCCTGACTGATCTGGATGAGCGTGCAATTTAAATATCTGTTTATCCGACAGGTTAGTAAAGACGACCATGACCAGCGTGTTTTTACCGGCATCTATTACCTGTTTCCGGTCCATGTCTGCCAGAGCATCTCCGACTTGAACCGCTTGCCCTTCTTTAACATGAACAGTAAAGGCTCTTCCTTCTAATTCTACCGTATCGACACCCATGTGAACAAGAACATCGATTCCTTCAGCCGTTTTGATCGAAATCGCATGCTTAGTCGGGAAAATGTTTTCGATTGTTCCTGAAACAGGTGACACGATTTCGTCTGAAGAGGGATCGACAATAAAGCCGTCTCCCATCATTTTTTGAGAAAAGACATCGTCCGGTGCTTCAGTGATGGATTTTACGTCTCCTGCTCCTGCAGTATAAATGGCCGTATCCACTGCCGCTTCTGAGTACACAGCAGACGTCTGGTCAGTTTCACTGACTTCATCAGTATTGGATTGATCGATCGTAGAAGCGGGAATAGGTGCATTTGATTCCAGTACATCAATGATATCCGATTTAAGCACATCTGCTTTAGGGCCATAAATGGCTTGAACACCAGTGTTTTTGTGTACTAATCCCATGGCTCCTGCTTTTTTCCAGTGCGCCTCTTTCCCAACACGGTTTGTATCTTTTACAGTCACACGTAAGCGAGTCATACATGCATCTACATCTGAAATATTCTCTTTTCCACCAAGCAGGTGAATAATGTCATACACTTGCTGAGACGCATCGACTGGTTCAGTTGAGTCAGTTCCTACTGCATCATTTTCATAATTTCCTTTACGACCTGGTGTAGCATAATTGAATTTTTTAATCAGATAGTTCGCTATAAAATAGGTTACCACTCCAAATAAGACAGAAACCCATATAAAATTGATCAAATCAAGACCTAATCCTGCTCTTAATGCCAATGGTGTCCGTGTCAGCAGTTCGATACTCCCGAAGGCATGCACACGTAGGCTGATGATATCTGCCATTGCAAAGGCTGCTCCTTGAATCACAGCATATATCGCATAAAGCGGCATCGCTGCAAACATGAACATGAATTCCAGCGGTTCGGTCACACCAGTCAGAAAGACGGCCAGACCTGCAGACAAGTACATTGATTTGTATCCCTTGAGTTTATCTTTATCGACATTCTTATACATGGCATATGCCATACCCATTAATATCCCTGACGATCCAATCATTTGTCCGACTTTAAAACGTGCCGGGACGAATGTTTCCATAGCATACTGATAGGTACTGACATCTCCAGCAGCATCCAGATTGACTAAGTCACGTGCCCAAGCCAGCCAGAGTGGATCCTGACCGAAAACAAGCGCGCCTTCTTGTGCACCGCTTAATACCTGATACGTTCCCCCTAGTGCTGTATAATTTAACGGAATCGTCAGCATATGGTGGAGACCAAACGGCAATAGCAGACGCTCTAGTGTTCCAAACAGGAAAGGTGCCAATACTGGTGCGGTGTCCTGTGATTCTGCGATCCAGATACCAAAACTGTTTATCCCACTTTGAATGACCGGCCATACAAATGCCAGAACAAGCGCTGCCAATAGAGACCAGACGATGACGACAAATGGGACAAATCGTTTCCCATTAAAGAATGAGAGGGCATCCGGCAATTTTCTGTAATTGTAATATTTATTGAACGCCATCGCTCCTAAAAACCCTGCGATCATCCCAACGAAAACACCCATATTTAGAGCGGGGGCTTCTAGCACTGAAACAAAGTACCCATCAACGGCTATCTCTGCTCCAAGCAATGTTTGTGTTACAGCCCCTTCTTCAGCCAGCATATCTCCCGTTACCCCAAAAACCGCTCCAGTGATTCGGTTGATCAAAATAAAACTGATTCCGGCAGCAAATGCTCCACCAGCCTTATCTTTTGCCCAGCTTCCACCGATTGCCAGTGCGAATAAAATATGTAAATTGCCAATGATGGCCCAACCGACATTTTCGATCACACTACCGACCGCTACCAAAGCTTCAATATCCGGATTAATCAGCGGAATCGATCCCCCAATAGAAATCATTAATCCAGCTGCCGGCATAACGGCAATAACACCCATTAACGCTTTACCAAACTTTTGCCAAAACTCAAAATTCATCATTTTTTTCATCATCATTACTCCTGTCTAGTCTAGTTACCCACAACTATCTTACTCTATTTACTTTCTGCCGATTCAAATGCCAATGAAGCGGCGCCCAAAAAACCGGCATCGTTTTCGAGTGTCGCGATTTTAATTGCTGTGTGCTTTGCGATTGTTGGAAAGGCATTTCGTTCAAAATTCGGCACGACATAACTTAGCAGCAATTCACCCGCTTTTGACACGCCGCCACCCAATACAATCGTTGAGGGATTCAATATATTTGCTATATTTGCACATGCTATCCCTAGATATTGTCCCACTTTTTTAAGCACATGCTCCGCCAGTGGATCCTGACTTCTAGCTGATTCAAAAACATATTTAGCGGTAATCATCTGTTTTTCTACTATAACTTTAGCCAAAGCTGATGACTCTATAAAGTAAGGCGCTTCTTTCTTAGCCACGTTCACGATACCCGTTGCGCTTGCGACTGTTTCAAGGCATCCGACCTGTCCGCAGGTACACGCAAAGCCATTGTCCTCCACTTTCAGATGACCGATTTCTCCAGCAGTATCCAAAAAGCCATGGACCAATTCGCCATTCACAATCACTCCACCTCCCACACCTGTACCAAGCGTCAGGAACACAACATTCGGTTCGTTCTGGCCTGCTCCCATCCACTGCTCACCAAGAGCAGCTGCATTCGCGTCATTATCCAGTACAAACGGGATCTCCAATGCCTGTTCGATAGCCTCTTTTATATGCACAGTGTCGACCCATCCCAAATTGTAGGCTCCCGTCACTGTTCCATTTGCACGGTCAACAGAACCGGGAGAGCCCATACCAATGGCCACTATATGGTCAGAGGTCAAGGCCTGTTCGATCATTTTATTCTGAATCGATTCTATAATAGTGGGAACGATGCTTCGTCCGCTGTTATGAACCGGTGTTGGGACTGCCCACTGTGTCTTGACCTGCCCATCTTTTGTCAGAAAAGCGAATTTAATCGTTGTTCCTCCTAAATCGATACCGATAGCAATTTTTTTCATGGGTTTCTCCTTTAAGGTAAAGTGTAGTAGTTCGGATCATGCCATACTTTCTGTTTCGCCACTTTATAAACACGAGCCTCATAAGGTCTCAGTTTAATAACTGGATTCAATTCATCTGTCACTGTGTAGTTGCTCAGTTTCAGTTCGCCCAGGTCGAGCTCCTTACTTAAATCAAGAACAGTAGATGAGTTGAACATATTGACCATTACAACATATTCCACCCCTTCGTAAGCGCGCAGGTAGGCATAAACCGTTTCATGTTCGTCAGCTATCAGTTCATAATGTCCATAGATCAGAACAGGCGTTGTTTTTCTCATCTGAATCATTTTTTTGTAAAAATGATAGATCGAATCCGGGTCGTTCACTGCCTGTTCTACATTGATGTCCGGATAGTTCGGGTTCGTCCCAAACCAGGGCGTTCCTGTTGTAAATCCAGCTTCCGGTGCGTTCGACCATTGCATCGGTGTGCGGGAATTGTCCCGTCCATTTTTCCAGATGTATTCCATGATTTCATCATGAGTCGATCCATTTTTAGTTTCAATATTATACATGTTGATCATGCCGACATCATCATAGTCATCGATCGAATCGAACTGAACATTCGTCATTCCGATTTCCTGTCCCTGATAAATGAAAGGCGTTCCCTGCATGAAGAAATAGAAAGTCGCCAGGGCCTTAGCAGACGTTTTTCTTAAATCTGCATCATTACCCCAGGTCGACACACTTCTCGCCAGATCATGATTCTCTATGAATAAAGCGTTCCATCCCCGACCATCAAGCCCCTTCTGCCATCTAGTCATCACTTCTTTCAATTCTTTAAGGTCTAATCCTTCACCATTTGCACCCCAAAGTCCCAGGTGTTCAAACTGGAAAATCATATTGAAGTAGCCATTTTCTTCTCCTACCCAGCGGTCGGCGTCTTTGATCGATACCCCGTTCGCTTCACCAACAGTCATCACGTCGTAATTCTTGATTGTCTTTTCAGCGAACTCAGACAGGAACAGATCGATCCCCGGCTGATTCATGTGCCCATCAAATGACGGTACATAATCTTTATTTAATGGGTTCGGCATATTAGGAAAGCCGTTTCTTTTCTTGATATGAGAAATTGCATCGACTCTAAAGCCATCAATTCCTTTATCCAGCCACCAGTTAACCATTTCATACAGATGCTCTCTAACCGTTGCGTTTTCCCAGTTTAAGTCCGGTTGTTTTTTCGAGAAGACATGCATGAAATACTCATCTGTTGTTTCATCGTATTCCCAGACTGATCCGCCAAAAATCGATTCCCAGTTGTTGATCTCTGAACCATCCGCCTTGGAGGGGTGCCAGATATAGAAATCACGATACGGATTATCTTTAGAGGAACGCGATTCAATAAACCATTCGTGCTCGTCTGAAGTATGATTGATGACCAGGTCCATAATGATTTTCATTCCGCGATTATGTACTTCATCAAGCAATTCATCAAAATCAGCCATAGTGCCGAATTCAGACATGATGTCGTGATAATCACTGATATCATAGCCATTGTCATCATTAGGTGATTCATAAACAGGACTCACCCAGATAACATCGATTCCCAGTTCCTTTATGTAGTCTAGCTTCTCGATAATGCCTCTTAAATCTCCTATGCCATCTCCATTTGAATCATAAAAACTCCGCGGATAGATCTGATAGGCTACCGCTTTTTTCCACCATTGTTTTTCCATTGATTTTGTCACTCCATATTCTCGTCAGCAATTTTTCATGTCATTTATGACAACAGATATAATCTTAATCTCTGTAGCGTATTCACACAACACTTTTCAGGATGTTATCGGTATCATCTTTTTTAAATGAAAAATGAATGAAAATTCTGGTTGCTGGTGCTCTTTTATTTTTCAAGTTTAACTGGCATTTGTGTTTAATATAAACATTATGAGTGGGTTAGTTTGATATTAATGATACTCACTTCTAACTCTTTTTTGAGTAACTATAATCGGCTTCTTATTTTCGGAACTCGCTGAAATAGTTTGCCGACTTGGAACAATTGGGCTCTTATTCTTGAAACTAAATCTATAATCAAGTTCAGCTCTGACAATATGATTGATATTCTTTGAGCTCACTCTTTATTTCTTTTCAGTTCCTAAAATAGAATCTCTATTTTCGATACTCACGCCAAAATTATTTCCGACTCCAACAAGCTGTCTCATATTCTATCAACTCAACTATAATTTCTGTTCAGTTCGAAAAACAAAGTAACTATCCTTTAAAGCCAGCATTAAATCCATCTTAGCTTTGAATATAAATCCAAAATTATGAAATACTCATCAGAAAAGCGCGACAATCCCACTTTGTATCCACTAATAAAGGCTCTTGCACTTAGCAAGAGCCTTCATCATTTATCTTATTTTTTCTTCTTGAATAGTTTTACAGCTGCCCCCGTCAGGATACTTAGTAAGCCGACTGCTCCAACTGTCCATAGGGCAGTTGCCGTTGATGGCAGCCTTTGTCCTAAATCTGAATCGGATTCCCCATCAAGGGTCTCGTCCGTGTCTTCATCTGGGTCTGTAGCCTCATCTTCATCGGGATCAATATCTGGATCTCCGTCTGGATCTGCGTCCCCGTCTCCATCGGGATCAATATCTGGATCTCCGTCTGGATCTGTGTCTCCGTCTCCATCGGGATCAATGTCCGTATCTCCGTCTGAATCTGTGTCTTCGTCTCCATCGGGATCAATATCTGGATCTGCGTCCCCGTCTCCATCGGGATCAATATCTGGATCTCCGTCTGGATCTGTATCTTCGTCTCCATCGGGATCAATATCTGTATCTCCGTCTGGATCTGTGTCTTCGTCTCCATCGGGATCAATGTCTGTATCTGCGTCTGGATCGCCTTCTGAGTCACCCTCTTCATCTTCATCCGGATCTTCAACTGGCACTTCTTCTATGTCTCTATCCGTTAAGACTATAACAGAAGCAGTAAGCGGGTCTAAAGTAACGCTCTCTTCTGTAACTGAAATCCCTTCTGGACTAGTGATTGAATGAGTGCCTGCAGTCTGGCCGTCAACAATGACGTATCCTTCTGTCAAGTCTGCATCCAGTGTCAATTCCCTTTCAGTATCGTCAGCGTTCACGAAGACATAGTAGACATCTCCGTTTGAATCCTCCGCCCGGTAGGCAATCACTAAATCTGTCTCATCTATTTCTGGCGCATCAACTAGTGACACGAGTTCTGAAATTTCTTCCATCGTTCCTTTACGGAAAGCATCTGTGCTTCGTCTCAACTCGATCAGTCCAGTAGTATACGACTGCGTCAATGTATTGATCGGATAAGCTTCTTCATTTGTCGCTTTATTCCATTCAAACATGTTGACTGCATCTGTTGAATCATATGAGTCGTGAATAAAGTACGGGTACAGGAACGGACTGCCATCAGCGTTCGTCATGAACGTTGATTTATATGGAACAAGTTCATCAGCTACCGGTTCAGCAAAGTCCGGATCGCGGAATTGTTTCGTGCGTCCGAATTCCTGACCAGCATGAATGAACGGTGTACCTTGAGCAGTCAGCACCATCAGGTTGCCTAAACGAATACGCTGATGGATCTCCTGCTGATGATCTTCAGGATCTTTTTGAATAGACTGGGCAATCACGTCATGCAGCGTCAAATTATCGTGAGCTGCAATGTAAGGCACGACATCGCCAGGGTTTGTTGCTGTAAAGTTATGCGGGTTAGCTGTGAGATTATCAAATATCTGCTGAATAGAACGGGCACCACCTGTAATGAAGCGTGGTTCGCCTTCACTGCCGAATCCGGATTTCAGTTCATTTCTGAACTCATCTGAAAATGATCCAACTGATTCAGTATGCTGCATCCAGTCCTGATCCGCAGGCATAACATCTTCATATCCTTCATCTCCGACAAATGTGCGCCAGCCTTCACCGATCATCAGAATATTCGGATTCAATTTTTTCGCTTCATCAAACGCAATCTGAATACTTTCGGCATCATGGTCGCCCATCATGTCGAATCGGAATCCGTCTACTTTAAATTCCTCCACCCAGTACGTAATGGAATCAACCAGTATGCGACGCGCCATTTCATGTGTCGTTCCTAGACGTCCGCCGCCAAAACTTGTACGGGAAGTGCCGTCAGCGTCCATGAAGTGGTAATAGTTTGGTTCAAGATCTTCAAAAATATGTTCCCTCGCCGTATGGTTGTATACAACATCAAGGACCACGCCCATTTTACGACTATGAATTTCATCGATCAATTGTTTAAACTCTTCAATACGCTTGGCTGGATCTTCCGGGTTTTCTGAATACATTCCAGTCAATGAGAAGTAACTGTGCGGATCATACCCCCAGTTAAAGTTCGTATTAGTTGAACCATACTCCAGCATCCGTTCGCTGTTTTCAAATTCATTTGCAAAGAAATAGCTCATGACCGGAAGCAGCTGGACGTGCGTCACACCCAGACTTTCAATATAATCCAGTTTTTCAATAAAGGCACTGAATGTCCCAAACTGACTGTCCAGTTCATCTTCGAGTGAAGGATCTGAGGTGAAATCTCTGACGTGAATTTCATAGATGATGGCATCTTCACGTTTGTCGTAGCCTTCAATATTAGCGTATTCCAGTTCCGGTCCAATATGACTCGGGTTCACTATGGCTGCTTTCCCGATATAATTGTCAGGATCACTACTGTTCCATGCTGCCATCGAACGGGCATACGGATCTAGAGCCAGTACTGATTCACCATTACGTTCAATTTCGAAATGGTAGAAGTAACCTGTCACATCCTCCAGTCCTGTTGACTGCTCATCAAGAACGATCGACCACACACCTGATTCCAGTGACGTCATTTCGATGTCATCTCTTACCACTTCGGACTGGTTGTCTTTATCGTATAAGATGACTCGAACAGCTTCTGCACTTGGCGACCAGACTTTCAAATCAGCTGTACCGTCTTCATGAAGATCAAGTCCCAGCTCACCATCATAAGCATAGAGTTCATCTTTCAAACGCCATCCCATGCGAGCTTCCACTTGAGTTTCATCAAACACTATACTGTAAGGTGCCTGATTTAATGAAAAGTCTCCTTCTAAAGTAACAGCGTTTCGTTCATTATCTATTGTAACTGACGTAAATGTGACTGTATTCCCGTCTTTATCCAGGACTTGAATCAATTCCATCAGCGCTTCTTCCGTTAACGCTTCTGTAGAGTGGAAGAAGACCTCTATTTGCGTTTCTGAAATCTGTTCTGCTCTGATCATGCCGTCTTCTCTGACATAATAAGGATTGGTATAAATAGTATCGTCCCCTTCACGTACAAAAATTTGACTCTGTTCAGACAAGCCTGAAAATGCGTAATCAGTAGACTGATCGGATCCATCTCTTTGAACAAATAAGAAGCCGATTTCTTCTGCATCTTCGGCTAGGGCAAGATTGAAGAATGTTCCGTTTCGACCGATACCGTCACTTTCCATAGCGCCAGTTGTCCAGTTTTCAGTAGGTGTCAGCACATCGTCCCATGTCCATAAACCCCAATTGTCATAATCCTCATTTGTTCTCTGATAGTTGACGCGAATCATGTCCTCTTCCATCAGGGGTTCATATGGATAGATGCTGTAATTCGCATCCAGCCAGGCTTCATTCATTTCATGTGCCAGCAAACGCACCCTCAGATCACCTGTCAGATTGCTTCCACTTCTATTATTAATTAAGAACCCGATGACTTCCGGGTCTTCTGCCAGTTCTATATCCATATAGTAGCCGTAATCTGTACTGACCGCATCACCAAAAGATAAGGCAGCATCCGGCCATCCACCGACTGTGTCGGACGGGTCTTTTACATCTTCCCAGATCCAAAGTCCCAGATTCGACGGATCATTCTCTGGAAGCGTCGCAAAATGGAGCCGAAAAAATCCGTCTTCTAGCTCACCTTCTTCTTGAGGCGTTTCTGAATCATCAGGTGTTTCCACTTCCTGAGAAATGAACGACCCGTTTTCGATTGTGAGTAAAGCCGTCCCGCCGTCTGCCATTGCAGGTACTGTATAGGTCAGAACGTAGCTGCCATCAGCTTCTACTGCGGTATAATCAACATTGGAGTAGTGATCCATAACCACTACATTTTCGTTATCCACTTCGACTGAAATCGTCTGTTCCTCTTCTGAAACATTAAACGCCATATAAACTAGCTCATCGTTCAATGCACGTTCGACCATCATCCAGTCCTCATTTTCAGAAGTCAGAAATTCACTCCTTGTTCCTCTGGACAGCAGCTCACTGTTATCATTTCTGAACCCTGTGAGTGCCTGATAATGAGCCAGGATATCATTCCCTTCAACGTCGTCCCAGGCTAAATCATAGCGGTTATCGTAGACAGGCCAGTTTTCGGGTCCGGATTGACCCAGTTCTTCGCCGTAATAAATGACTGGCTGCCCTTTAGCTGTCATTTGAAGAGAAGCAGCTAGTTTAAGCATGCCTTCATTATTATCATGTCCGTATAAAAATCCAGCTTCGTCATGACTGCCAAGGAATTGACCAAGTGTTGCATCGCTTGCCAGTACCTGGTTGCGTTCAACCAGCAAATCATTTGCTGCTGTCAGATTCCCTCTTACAAAGCTTGAGGCATAATCTTTAAAGCTGAAATCAAGCAGACTATCCATCATGCCGGAATTCAGATAGCGCGTATGGCTGTTGTAATTCGCTCCCCATGATTCGCCAATCAGACGGAAGCCGGGGTCTTTTTCAACCAGTTCATTTTTAAAGTGCTGCCACGTCGTATCATCCACGTGTTTCACTGTATCCACTCGGTAACTCGCAATAGCATTCCCATTAGGTGTCGTAGACTTGGTGATCCAGTCTGCCTGCCAGTCGACCAGCTGTTCTCTCACATCCTGACGTTCAGTAATGAAATCAGGCAATCCAGCCAGTTCCATCGTCAAGTCGCCCCCACCGGAATTTTCTCTGATCATGCCGTCGAATCGTGCGCGGTCTTCATCAGTCGGGTAGCCTTCTGGTGGATTGGGAACGGTGTTAGAGGGATGCAGGCCGTAACCTGGGTGATTCAACACTACATCGACCATGATATTAATGCCCCGGTCTGCAGCAGAATCGATCAGTTCATGAAAATCTGCGAGTGTTCCCAGATGAGGATTCAATTCTTCAAAGTTCGAAGCCCAGTAGCCGTGATAGCCGTAATAGCTGCCATCTGCGCTGGCATACTCTACATCATACGCAACGTTCTCAACGATTGGTGAGACCCATATTGTCGATACCCCCAGCTCATCGAGATAGTCAAGATTCTGAGTCACCCCTTTAAAGTCTCCACCCTGATAGGTGCCGCGGGGGTTGTCTGCATTGGCGTAATCAAGTCCATAGGGATTGTTGTTCGATTCATCTCCGTCAGCAAAGCGGTCTGTCAGCATGAAGTAAATGATTTCTTCATCCCAGTCCCGTTCGCCTTCTGCTTTAACTCGAGCATCGATTGTCACTTCTGTCTGAGTGGTGTATCGTCCATTAGTCTCATCCCAGACAGTCACGGTGATCGGGTACGTACCCGGTGCAACTGTGTGGTCAACAGACAAGGTGACCCGGTTCAACTCCGGTGAGATCGTCAGATTGCTTCTTCCACCTATAGATGACACGTCTGCAGAGATACGGTCAATTACAAGTTCAGAATGGTTGTCAATTTCCACGTCCAGTATGCCATGTTCTGAATAATCGAATGATCGATTCACTGAAGCAGAGACTGTAATGTCGCCTTCGCCTTCCGTCTCATCCAGTTCATCCTCTTCTTCTGCCAAAGACTGGAAATACGGATTTGTGAACACTTCTTCGACATCGGATTTGAGGAAAATCTGCTGATGACTGGCTAGTTCTTCAAACACCAGATCACCTGTCTGCTCGCCTGTAGCGCTGTTCAAAATCAGAAATGAAAAACCGCCGGCTCCTTCGTTAACAGGAATGTCTACATAAGCTCCGTATGGTCCTACCTGTTCTGAAGAAAAATAGATTGCATCGTCCGGCCAGTTTTGAGGAAGATTAGGTGCTGCACCCCAGAACCAGATGCCATAGTCCGAATAATTTTCAGATTCATCAGAGAAATGAATGCGAATCGTCGGCGTTTCAAAGTCAACAGGCTCATAATAATAAACGGATCCGTCTTCTCTGATCCAGACTTCATCGACATTATCGAATAATGAGATGATGATGTCTTCATCGATGAACTTGGATTCATCTGCGTATACAGCGATCATGCCGATTTCTTCTGCATCTGCATCAATCGGGATATCCTGGAAGTAACCAAATTCTGTCTGATCATCTTCATTGAAAGCCGACCCACTCGGCCATTCAGCTACGTCAGATGATTCACTGATGACATCCCCCCAGATCCATAAGGACAGATCATTATCGATTGTCTCTGTCTCCAGATGGACACGCAGCTGACGTTCTGTTTCTGCACTGACCGTTGTTGTAAAAATCGGGAGTACACTTGCCAGTGACTGAAACACCATTAAACTCACCATTAAAGCGGAAAAGAAAGAACTCCATTTTCTGTTCATCTACTTAACTCCTCTTCTTTTTTAGTTAACGCTTACAAAATGTGCAAAAAAAACTCCCCCCACAATAGGTGTAAGGGAAGCTTAAGTTGGTTCTATCCTTTTGTCGCACCAGAGGCAAGACCTGAGATCAGGTACTTCTGGAGGACAAGGTAAACAGTTGCAATTGGAATAGCGATCAGTACTGCACCCGCCGCAAATCGACTGAAGTTGTTAGAAAACTGAGCGTTAACAAAGTTATACAACCCAAGTGCAAGTGTAAAGTTTTCAGGACTTCTCAGTACAATACGCGGCAGAATGAAGTCCATAAATGGTGCCATGAAGTTGAACAAGGCTACCACTGATAGGATCGGTTTCGCAAGGGGCAGTAGGATCTGGAAGAAAATTCTAAAGTGCCCCGCTCCATCCATTTTAGCTGACTCATCCAGTGATTTAGGCAGAGTATCCAGATAACCTTTAACAAGAAAGGCATTCATTGGAATATTCCCGCCGATATAAATCAGGATCAGTCCCCATAAGTTATCAAGTAATCCTATAGTGTTCAGCAAGATGTATAAAGCCACCATTGCCATTAATACAGGAAACATTTGAAGTAACAAGAACGCATATAATCCATATGTTCTTCCTTTGAAGCGGTAGCGCGAGAAAGCATACGCTGTAAAAGTAACCAGTAATGTGGTCACCACAGTAACCACAGTGGATACGAATAACGTATTACGGTACCAGAGTAGATAATCACTTCGTGGATTGGTAAAGAGCCATCTGTAATTATCCAGAGACCAGTTCTCAGGTGAAAGAGATGCTGTGTACAAATTCGATGAGGTATTCATAGAAATTGCAAACGCCCAGAACAGCGGGTAGAAGATGATGATAAACATAACCGCAATAATGAGGTAAATAAAGGCAACCTCGATCTTGCTTTTCTGTTTACGTGTCAATTGTTTCTTCTGCATACGTTCGAATAATTTACTCATTAGAAATTCCCCTCATCTTTAAATGATCGTGAGCGACGGAACTGGAAGAAAGCAAATGTCGCAACTATTAACCCCAATATTAGGGAGATGGCAGCAGCCATACTGTACTGTGAATTTGTAAAGGTCAGGTTGTACACCCAGGAAATCAGGATATCCGTCCCACCGGCACTTTGTCCACGAACAGCCGGTCCACCTTCGTTAAACAGATAGATAATATTGAAGTTGTTAAAGTTGAATGTGTATTGTGTCAGCAATATCGGTCCGGTTGCAAACATGAGATGTGGGAAGGTTATATTCATAAACTTCTGCCATTTAGTAGCCCCATCCATATCAGCCGCTTCGTACCAGTCGTCCGAAATCCCTTTTAGTACACCCGAGAATAGCGCGTAGACGTAAGGGAATCCAAGCCATACTTGAATCATAATGATTGCAATACGACTCCACATGACGTTAGACATCCAGGGAATCGTCGTTCCAAACAGTGGCAAGATAATATCCGTATTGATTGCGCCAAAGTTGTCATTAAATAGGGCTGAAAAGATAATGATTGTTACAAATCCTGGCACAGCCCAAGGCAGGATCAGGACTGTCCGAATAATTCGCGTGCCTTTTAACCGTTTATCATTCGTTAAAATAGCTAAAAACATAGCTAATCCAATTGATAAAGTTGTGGCAACGAACGTCCAGGTCAATGTCCACGATAGAACACTGAAGAACGTTGTACGCCACTCAGCAATCGTCACTAATCTGATAAAGTTGTCAAAACCAACCCACTGCAAAATGTTTCGGGGAGGCGCATTGTAAAGGTTGTAGTTTGTAAATGCCAGAAATGCCATAAATAGTATCGGCAGAATCACTACGAAAATCAGAAGCATGAATCCTGGACCAATCAGTACGTAAGGGAAACTTCTATCCCATGCGTTTCTGAAGTTTTCCATAACAGTCCCAGGACGCCAACCGTCTCTGATTCTGCGTGCTTCCACTTTGGCATCCTGTATATTAAAGTAATAGAATATGCCGTAAAACGTGGTGAAAATAAGAGCTAAAATCCCTTCAATTAAAAACACACGGGAATCATCTACTCTGGGTTCGACACCTAACGTGATCAATCCCTGTAGACCTCCAGCTATAAATTCAAACATCATAACTGTAAATGCAGCAAACAGTACAAATAGTATTAACCCTTTAAATAATCGCTTGTTGTAAATCTGGCCCATACCTGGAATGATCGATAGCAGCATAGCTTTCTTAGGGCTATGGTCTAAATTAGCATTCACCGGGTGCTGGAATTTCTTTTCATTCTCGTTAGTAGGCATACTCTCTCTCCTTCAATCAGCCCTGTACTTCACAAAAGACATTTCTGTCTGTTCAGTCTCTCTCTATACATCCTATGCTTCATCTGAACTAACATGAAGAAGGAGACTGAGTAAACGAATCTGCTCAATCTCCCCGATCCAAATTAGTTTAATCGTTTTAATTCTAAATTATTGTCCCATCATTGAAATGTTAGCTTCAATATCCTGAACAGCTTCATCTAAAACTTCTTGCACATCGTCACCCTGCTGTACGAATTGTAATGCGTCACCTAAAGGCTCCCAAACTTGAGACATTTCAGGAATGTTAGGCATTGGGTGCGCGTGTTGTGTTTGTGCAAAGATTGGATCCATGAATTCGTCATCGATTTCTACTGCAGTATGAGCCGGTAATTCACCCGCTACTTCGAAGTAAGTTGTAGAACTTTCTTCGTTAGTAATGAACAGTGCTAACTCAGTTGCCCAGTACTCATTTTCAGTGTAATAGTTGACTAACCAGCCTTTATTCCCTGAGAACGAGTTCAATTGTTCGCCGTTTTGAGTTGGCAGTTCAACAACTTGCAGGTTGTCTCCAATTGAGTCACGGTAATCTGGAATAGCCCAAGGTCCGTTAACAATCATACCTAACTGGCCATCCATGAATAAGCTGTTTGCAACTTCCAAGTCTGTTCCAGGTGGCATCAAGCCATCATCAAACCATGATTGAATGCCTTCTACAGCAGATACTGTTTCTGGAGAATTCAATCCGATATCTGTTGGGTCATAAACACCGTCAGCATCTTGTCCGAAGATATATCCGCCATCAGCTGTAATGAATGGGTATGTGAAGTATAAATCTCCAGCATTCATCATGAATCCGTATTGACCGTCTCCAGTCAGATCAGCTGCAATTTCAACTAGTTCTTCCATTGTCTCTGGTGCTTCAGGTACTAATTCATTATTTACGAATAAAGCATACGTTTCAACAACAGCTGGAATACCGAACTGGATTCCTTCATAGCTGAATGACTGAACAGCTTCTTCGTTGTATTCGCCCAATCGGCTTAACTGATCATCAGTCAGTTCCAGTTCAGCGGCTACACCTTGTAAGTAAATATCGCCCATACGGTCATGCGGCTGGAAGAATAAATCAGGACCTTGACCAGCTGGACCATCCAAGCTCATTCCGTCTAACTGCTCCAGCATTTCATATGGTGTGATTTGAACGTCGATGCCATACTCTTCAGTAAAGCGCTCAGTAATTTCTTCATACGCATCTAACTGCTGTTCTTCCTGGTTGACCCACATCGTAAGCATTTCAGGTTTTTCGGGTTCGTCTTCGTTTGAAGTTTCGCCTTCAGCAGTTTCACCGTTAGTATCTTCTGCTGAATCTACCTCTTCAGTTGAATCCGTATCTGTTCCTGTATCACCAGCGTCGCCGTCATCTCCATTTCCACAAGCAGCTAATAAACCGGCTGTTGAGAGCAGTAACAATCCTTTATATAATAATTTAGTATCGATCATGTGTTGTTCCTCCTATTTTTTTACATATTATCAACAAGTTAAACAAATGTCGTGTCACTTATTCTAACCAGCAGTCTCTGTGGGAAGGTACCATTCCCCTTAAGAAATCGCTTTTAAATTGTTATGTAAGTGATTACAAGTTAACTATATAAGGTTTTTACAAATGTTCCAATTGTTTTCTCTATGTTACCGGTATCAGGATGTAACAGGTATGAACAGATAAAGTCTAAACAAACTGAACAGCCATTGCTTCAAACGGTTTCAGGGTCAAATCAGACCAGTTCAGTGAGCTGCGGTCATAGTTAGAGACCACCACATTGCCCTGATCTTTTATGGTTTCAAAAGAAACTATTTGACTGTCTGCACTTAAATTGGTCACGACTACCCACTTCTCATTTTTATAAAGACGTTCATAAGCAAAAACTGTTGGATGCTCAGGTAGCAGCAGATTAAATGATCCCCAGACAATCGCTGGATTCTCTTTTCTGATCTGAATCAGTTTCTGATACGTGTAAAAGACAGAATCTTTATCGGCCAGCGCCTGTTCTACATTGATTTCTTTATAATTAGGCTGGACTTTAAGCCATGGCGTTCCCTCAGTAAAGCCGGCCTGATCTGTCTGATTCCAGTGAATAGGTGTGCGGGCGTTGTCACGACCTTTGACATTGATCGATTTCAGAATGTCCGCTTTTGAATAGCCTTGCGCCAGACGTTCAGCATACATATTGCGACTTTCAATATCATCCACTTCATCTATCGATGTTACGTGACGATTGGTCATTCCAATTTCTTCTCCCTGATAAATATAAGGTGTTCCTCTCATCAAGTGAAGCAGGATTGCGAAGCACTTGGCACTCTCCACACGGTAGTCCTTGTCATTTCCCCACCTAGAGACGACGCGCGGTGTATCATGATTATTCCAGAAGAGACTGTTCCATCCATCCTCTTTCAGTTCGACCTGCCATTTGGTAAGAACCTCTTTCCAGTCGACCACATCAAGTTCCTTCAAGTCCCATTTGCTCTTACCAGGCTGTTCGTCCATCATCATGTGTTCAAACTGGAACACCATAGACAGCTCGTTTCTGTCAGGATCAGAATATAATTTGGCAGACTCCGGCGTGGCACTCCATGTTTCGCCCACCGTCATGACCTCTCTGTCTTTTAACGTCTGTTCGTGCATGTCTTTTAAGTAGGCGTGCAGCTTGGGCCCATCTGCCGTTATTTTGTGATCCGGTACTTTCGCGATCAGGTCGATAACATCCATTCTAAACCCGCCAACTCCCTTATCCAACCAGAAATTCATCATGTCATAGACTTCTTGACGCATGGTTTCATTTTCCCAGTTCAAATCAGGCTGCTTTTTGCTGAACAAGTGCATATAGTACTGGCCACTTGCTTCATCAAAAGTCCAGGCTGACCCACTGAAGGTGGATCCCAAGTCGTTTGGAGCCTGTCCATCGACGGGATCCCGCCAGATATAATAGTCCCTGTAAGGATTCTCTCTTCCTTTTTTCGCTTCTACAAACCACTTGTGTTCATCGCTGGTGTGGTTCACGACCAGATCCATGACAATCCGGATATTTCGAGTTTTTGCTTCTTCGATCAGTCTATCCATATCATCCATTGTACCGAATTCCGGATGAATAGCCTGATAGTTACTGATGTCATATCCGTTGTCATCGTTGGGTGATTCATATACTGGACTCAGCCAGATTGCATCGATTCCCAGTTCCTGAAGATAATCGAGACGGCTGATAATACCTGGAATATCTCCAATGCCGTCCCCATTACTGTCCTGAAAACTGCGGGGATAAATTTGATAAATTACTGCGTTCTGCCACCACTTCATCTGAAACTCTCCTTTATTGACCTGCTTTTTCAAGTATCGTATTTAAATCAAGCTGAGAAGTATCTTCAACCGCATAATCAGCTTCTTTCATGGCTTCTTTGGATCCTACTCCAACTGAGAACATATGGGCACCATTGATTGCCTCAATTCCGGCTTCAGCATCTTCCAACCCTACGCATTCTGATGGATCGAGTCCCAGCATTTCTGCACCTCTGACAAAGATTTCCGGGTCAGGCTTGCCTGCTTTAAGCGATGCAGGATCAACGATTCCATCAAATAAATCTGTGATCTGAAGATTATCCATGATTGCCGGGCCGTTCTTACTAGCAGAAGCCAGTACCATACCTAAATTTCTTTCTTTAGCCTCTTTTAGCAATTTTTCAATACCCGGAAGCAGATCCTCAGGCGTGATTTCTTTTATGGATTCTTTGTATTCGTCATTTTTTTGAGTAGCGAGAGCTTCTTTTTCTTCTTCAGTGAAGTCCTGTTCTTTGTTTCCGTGTTTCAAAATCAGATCCAGTGATTCCATGCGACTGATTCCTTTCAACTGTTCATTGAATTCACGGTCGATCTCAATTCCTATTTTTTGTGCCAGGCTTTTCCATGCAAGATAGTGAAATTCAGCTGTATCCGTAATGACGCCGTCTAAATCGAATATTAATCCTTTAATCATGTGTTGTTCCTCCTGTTTTTTATTGTTTTCGTTTTTCAGAATGACCTATTTTCCGTCCGTCGGATAATAGCGACTACATTGGTACTTCCGTCCGTTGTATGGCTACCTCAAATTGACATTTCTCACGAGTTGGGAAGTTAGGCAGTTGAAAGATTATATGGATCATTTTTCAGAGAAAAATGTCTTTAAAAAGGGGCTTATAAGCTTTTTGGTTCATCTTTTTCCTAAAAAAGAGGGGAAGAAATTCTTCCCCTTCATTTATTTTTCTATTGAGTTTGTCAGGGCGTCTTTAAGCGTGACTTCTTTGCCATATAAGGTGAAGGTCAGATCCTGACCTTCTTCCAACGTGAATTCTACTTCTTTAGCTGTTACATTCACTTTAATCAGACGACCTCTGTATTTCAGTTTGAACTGGTAGCCGTCCCATTGAGTCGGACAGTATGGGTCAAAAGATAAATGCCCTTCTAACGTCCGCATACCGGCAAATCCTTGAACGATCGATAACCATCCTCCACTCATAGAGGTAATGTGAAGACCATCTTCGGTATCATTATTATAATTGTCCAGATCTAATCTGGCTGTGCGTTCATACATTTCGAATGCTTTTTCTTTTTTGCCTAATTCAGATGCTAAAATCGAATGAACAAGTGGAGATAAGGATGATTCGTGAACAGTCATTGGTTCGTAGAAGTCAAAGTTTTTCTCTTTTTCTTCCTGGCTGAACTCATGATTCAGAAAATACATCCCCTGCAGGACATCTGCCTGTTTGATGAAAGGCGAACGTAAAATTTTATCCCACGACCAGTTCTGGTTGATTGGACGCTCTTCTGGTTTAAGCGATGTGACAGGCTGCAAGTCTTTATCCAGGAAAGAGTCATGTTGAACATAGACATCCAGCTCTTCGTCTTTCGGGAAATACATATGCTTGACAATATCATGCCACTTTTCTGATTCTTCCGTACTAACGCCTAGATTTCCTTTTTTCTCAGCAGACGCTTTTTCCAGAGATTCGAGAGTGTACCTTAACGTCCAGGCAGCCATTGTATTGGTGTACCAGTTATTATTGATGTTGTTTTCATATTCATTGGGTCCGGTGACGCCATGAATCATATACTGCTTATTGCGCTGAGAATAATGAACACGGTCTGCCCAGAATCTAGAAATACCGACCAGGACATCTAGCCCTTTATCCAGTAAGTACGACTCATCGCCAAAGTAAGACGAATAGTTATAAATCGCGTGTGCTATGGCACCATTTCGGTGGATCTCTTCAAATGTGATTTCCCATTCATTGTGGCACTCGATTCCAGTGAACGTCACCATTGGGTAAAGAGCACCTTCAAGTCCCTGTTTCTGAGCGTTGGTGTGCGCCTGTTCCAGCTGGTTATGGCGATAGACCAATAGCTGTTTTGATACTTCCTCATCTGTCGTAGACAAGTACATCGGCAAAATACAGGACTCAGTATCCCAGTAAGTTGCGCCTCCATATTTTTCGCCTGTAAAGCCTTTAGGTCCAACATTTAATCTTGGATCTTCTCCATAATAAGTCGAGAACAGCTGGAAAATATTAAACCGGACCCCCTGCTGGCTGGCTTCATCGCCTTCGATCACGACATCCGCTTTGTCCCAGCGGTTCGCCCATTCAGCGACGTGTGCCTCTCTTAACTGGTCATAGCCTTTTTCTACTGCCGCATTAAGCAATGCTTCTGCAGCTTCGACTTGATCAGACTCTTCTATGTCACGACTGGAAACTACTGATACGATTTTTGTCAGTGAGACTTTGTCGCCTGCTGAAACAGATGCTTTAACCGTTTCTTCCACTTTCATCTCTGACTCATTTGAAGAGTCAGATGTCAGATTTTCCACTTGGTTCGCCATCATCATGGTTACGGTAAAGCGATCTGTTCCAAAGTTATTCTCTACCGTTTTAGTTGTCAGATAAGGGTAAGGACTCAATCCTCTGTTTCTTTCCAGCCAGAATGTTTCATCATAATTACTGTCTTCATTCTCAACGTCCCCATCTAGAAGCGCCGTCAGTTCAAGTTCTGCTTGACCCGTTAAAACCTCAACAGACACTTTAATGACAGCCAGTTCTTTAGTGGCGACACTGACGAATCGTGAGAATGTAAAGGCAATTTCCAGTCCATCTTTCATCCAGACGAACGACCGGTTCAGAATGCCTTCTTTCATATCCAGTTCCAGATAGTAATCTCTGATGTCATCGACAGCCAGGTCGACTTGATGACCATTTACACGAATCGTTACTGGTATGAAATTAGTCGCATTGATGACTTTTCCGAAATAGTCAGGATAGCCTATTTTCCACCAGCCAACTCGCGTTTTGTCCGGGTACCAGACACCAGCTAGGTACGTGCCGATATGAGTGTCTCCAGAAAATCCTTCTTCAAAATTTCCTCGCAGACCCATATAGCCGTTCCCGATTGAGGTTAAACTTTCCTGCACCCGCTTCTTTTCATTTACGTCAGTGGATATGACCTTCCACGGATCTACTTTTGCAATTCTTTCCATAACTTACACGTCCTAACTGAAATAGTGGGTATTGAGTTTACTTTTTGATCGCTTCCAGTAATACTTTGCGTTTTTTAGCACGGTCGCGTTTTTTCACCAGTCGTTCTTTTCGTTCTTCCTCTTCATCTTCGTAGTAAAAGATGGAGAATCCGTTTTGAGACAGCAGCGTTTCATCGTTATCGGCCACGTCGTTCAAACTGAATACTTTTTTCGCGCCTCTAGGAATGAGTGGGATGAACGCTTCTTCTTCATCCTGATTAAAGAAGAAAAATAATTCTCTATTTCCCAGTTTTCTCTTGAACCCTAAGAATTGTTCATCATCTCTCACGTCATGCCACTCAGTATCGCCGGTAATCAGGATATCGGAATACATTTTACGGAATTTAATCAGTTCTTTTGTGAAAGCCAGCATATCCTGGTCCTGCTTGTCTTCATCCCAGATCATGCATTTACGGCAATCAGGATCCATTAATCCGTCCATGCCTACTTCTGTTCCGTAGTACAGACAGGGTGCTCCAGGCTGGGCATATAAAAAGGCCATCGCAGACTTCACTAAATTTTTGTCATTTCCTGCTTTTGACAGCACACGTGGTGTATCATGAGAATCCAGTAAGTTGAACATTACTTCTGTGGTCTGCTGACGATACAGCATCAACTGCGTGTTCAATCCTGAGACCATGCGTGTAGGTGACAAAAACTTCTTGAAGAAGTAGTTTTCGATCGTATCTGTAAAGGCATAGTTCATAACCGCATGGAATTCGTCCCCGTTTAACCAGTTTTGAGATGAATGCCAAATTTCTCCCAATATATATAAATCTTCTTTTATCGCTGTGGTTTCTTTAAAGAATCGTTTCCAGAAGTAGTGATCCACTTCATTGGCAACGTCCAGACGCCATGCATCAATGTCGAACTCTTTGATCCAGTAGGTGGCAATATCCAGAAGATACTCCTGCACATCCGGATTGGCTGTATTCAGTTTCGGCATATGTCCAGTAAACGCAAACGTGTCATAGTTTACACGGCCCACATTTTCCAGTGCTTCTGTACTTAATCCAGCGACATCATCCACTGGGAATGAGTGAATGTAGAACCAGTCTTTGTAAATAGAGTTTTCCTGATTTTTAAGGACATCCAGCCACTGAGGCGAATGAATCCCAACATGATTAAATACAGCATCGATCATCACACGGAAGCCCCGTTTATGTGCTTCATCTACTACTTTTTTGAATAATTTTTTGTCTCCAAAATCTGGATCGACTTCTTTATAATCGATCGTGTCGTATTTATGGTTAGAGTGAGCCTTGAAAATCGGCGTAAAATAAATGCCATTGATGCCCAGATCTTCCAGGTAATCCATATGGTCTAATACGCCTTGGAGGTCTCCTCCATAAAAATCATCACGTGACGGATGCTCTCTGCTTCCCCATGGTAGAGTCCCTTCAGGATCATTTGAGGGGTTCCCATTCGCAAATCGTTCAGGGAAAATCTGATACCAGATTGTTTCGGTTGCCCATTGCGGTGCCCGGAATGCATCTATTTCATGAATATACGGTACACGGAAGTAGAAGTTCATCTGACTTAAGAATGTTTCCTCGAATGGATACACGCCCTGATCAGAATAAAAGATTTCAATTCCATCTTTTCCAATAACTCTAAATCCATACGCCATACGTTTTGTCGGCTCGTGGGTGTCGATCATCCAGTAGTCATGCATATTGGTTGAGGCTATTTTCTTCATTTCTTTTCCTTTTAAAAACCATTTTTCATGATCCAGTGCATAAGGATCTCCACTGATCAGTTCAACGCTTTGAACGTCTTTTGCTTTTGTACGGATTCGAATATGATAGTGTCCCCGTTCATATAAATAAGCATACTCGCTCTCGGCACGGTGATAAATTGCTGCTGTGTCCATAATGATGTCCCCTTCCTTAATAACGGTTTAGTAAAAATAGGTGATTAGTCTTTGTTTTCATGAAGCGGTTTCAATTTGATTCTAGCACTCCCAGTAAAATAAACAAGCGCTTTTAAAGTGTTATCGGTAACAGAAAAATAAGGATTAACAATTTCTCTCCTAAGTTGAAAAATCAACTCATCAATCGATTTTCCTGACTGACAGTATACTACTGGGACCATAAAGCAAATTATCAAAGTTCAAACTCGCCTTTTAGACGAGTGGACTGAAGGGGAATCCCCTTCATACAGCTCAAGCTTTTTCTCTTTGGAGTTTGCTTAACTTCCACCTTCTTTGGCATACTCACACTTGCGGTTAGCCGAGTGGACTGAAGGGGAATCCCCTTCATACAGCTCAAGCTTTTTCTGTCTGGAGTTTGCTTAACTTCCACCTTCTTTGGCATACTCACACTTCCTGCTAGACGAGTGGACTGAAGGGGGTCCCCCTTCATACAGCTCAAGCTTTTTCTGTCTGGAGTTTACTTAACTCCCACCTTCTTTGGCATACTCACACTTCCTGCTAGACGAGTGGACTGAAGGGGAATCTCCTTCATACAGCTCAAGCTTTTTCCTGTCTGGAGTTTGCCTAACTTCCACCTTCTTTGGCATACTCACACTTGCTGATAGCCGAGTGGACTGAAGGGAATCCCCTTCATACAGCTCAAGCTTTTAAGGACTTCGCGTTTGCTTAAGTTATCACATCAAATCTTATTTAATCTGAGCATCAGCTAAAATACAAAAAACCCGAGAAATGTAGTCTCTCAAATGATTGATAGACCTTCTCAGGTTAAGCCTATTTAATTTGGTTCTATAATAATTGATGTGGGTCATAGAACCTTTAATTTTTGTGCTGAATTAAGTTTATAGAAAATGCATCAACTATTCAAATGTGAAAGACTCATTTTCCACCTTTTTATATGGTATTCGTTCTGCCTGATCGCTTCAGCTAAAATGCCCTCCGAAATAGGGTATGGCAGATTATGGATCCCTGGATCATGCTCAATCGAAAGCCAAGCGAGTTTTTCATACAACTCAACAGTTGTGTCCAAACCAAGGTCTTCAAGACACACCGGAAGATGTAAGGACTGGAACAATTCTGCAACTGACGATATCTCGTCTACTTTGTTATTCAAAACCAATTGAACCATTACGCCATAGGCTACCTTTTCGCCGTGTAGCAAGTGATGCACAGAGGGAAAGAAAGTCAATCCATCATGAATCGCATGCGCTGCAGTTGTACGCGCCAGTTCATCTCCAAATCCACCGACCAGTCCGCCCGTCATAATAATGGTTTCGACAATTTTAGTATATGCGTTAGTAAGGTTCCTATTCTCCGCATCTTTTACTGACTGAACCCCGTATTTTTCAATTGTGTCTTTACACATGGCTGCCACTGAACGTGCAATCATCAACGCCGCAGAATCATTTCCTGGTAAAGAAAGGTTAGGTTCTGATTCATACCATTTAGCCAGCGTGTCCCCAATTCCAGCTGCAAAATACCTCACAGGCGAATCCAGAATAATCTCAGTATCCACCAGAAGGAGTGATGCCTGGCGGTGGTGGAAGTCATAGCGTATAAATTCTCCATCGATCGAATACATTACACTTAAGGAGGTCCACGGCGCACAGTTACTCGCAAGAGTCGGGATAAGAATTGAATGCAGGGAGGGCACTTCTGCCGCTACGTATTTTACTGTATCCATAATTTTACCGCCACCAATCCCTATAACAACATCGGCTTTTACAGTTTCAGCTATTTTTTTAAGGCGGGCAACTTCTTCGTAGCTGCATTCACCTTCGAATGTGACCTCTTCAATCTGCTTTAAATCAGCTTCATTTAAAATGAGACTGACTTTAGATTCCACCTTTTCCCAGGACGTTTTCCCGTGAACGATCAGCACACGTTTGAATGCTCTATCGATCAGATAGTCCTTTAAAACTTCAATAATACCCGGGTTACACCTGTAAGCTTCCGGACCCGGTCTGACGGTTAACTGCTCATTCAAACGTCTTCCTCCTCAAATTTACTTTTAATCTAATACTTCATTTCTAATCTCATTTTAATATAGAGAACAGTCTAACAATTGCTTAGGCTCAAGTCAATACTGCTACTTACTAATACTAAATAAGGACTGATTATTAAGCATCAGCCCCCTCTTTCAATTAGTTACTCTTCACTTTCCTTAGTAAACTCAGCTTTGATCAGATATATTGCCTCGTATTCCTCAATTTCCTCTCTATTCTCTTCCGCGTCAGTATAAAAACCACTAGATAATGTGCTTAATCCGTCATCCATACTAGCTGCGATGAGACTTCCCAGAATAATTTCACCACTTGTCAGGTCAATGGTCTGGTTAGATGATGTTCCCCAAATCGTGTTTTCAGAAAATCCATCCTCGTCAGTTTCAGTCCCCAGGTCTGGTAGTGAATCTGATGTCGTCCCATAGTGAGAACTCGTCCCAGTACTGATTCCAACAGTCAATAAAAGCTGATCCTCAGTACCATATAATTCAGCAGGAGTAAACACTATATAGCCACTGTCACTGCCAGTTATTTCCATTGAAACGTGCATTATATCCCATTCAGTCTGTTCTCCGAATTCATACTTTTCGATCCAGACAGCACCCGTATCGTAACTGCTGTCTACAGTATAATCGAATATCAATGATTGATTGTGTACTCCCTGAAGGATAGCTTCTTCTCTCTCAGTAAGCTGAGATTCCGCGATAGTGTTTGTTTGAGTCTCTTCCTCACTCGTTCCTGCAGTGTCACTCTCGTTCTCATCAGTCACTTCATTTGCACATGCACTATGTAGTATAGCTACCGTTAAACCCAAACTTAATCTTTTCATAATACCCTCCAAAATTTTTCCCCATCCACAGCTAGTCATCCTGATTGCTGTCATCTACCTCATTAAATTCCGCTTTAAAAATATAGACGGCCGCATAGTCTTCAATTTCTTCAAGGTTCCCTTCGATGTCTTCATAAAATTCTGGCGAGAGTGACTGCATGCTATTACCTTCCATTGAAATAGAATAGCTGCCTAATAGAATCTCTCCTTCTGGAATATCCGTCTCATCAGTAACAACACTTGCCCAAGTCGTCATTTCAGTATCTGCTTCCTCGCCGATTATTTCATCTATTGAAGTCCCTCCACCACCGCCAGATTCTCCATACACGCCCATGTTGATGGCTTTTTCTCTTGGATTTATATGTGTATCAGAGAATGTAAAAAGGATAAATCCACTGCCTTCGACGTCTGTCCACATTCGAGAAAGATGAGACTCAACTAATTCACCAAACTCGTATTTTTCAATCCAGATGGATGCTTCTTTACTGTCATTGCCCAAATTAAAATCGTATACAAATGATTGATCAGAAGTTGCGAACAACATATATTCTTCTCGCTCAGTCAGTTCAGCTTCTGCAATGGTATTGGGAGACGCAGCTTCATTCCCGTTACTGCAAGCACCCATCAATGATATCAGACCTATTAGCGGAATGATTTGCTTTTTGTTCATTTTATTCCCCTTTTATGAGAACAGTCTCATCTTATTTAGTTTAATTTATCATACATTATTTAACGCCATAAAAGAAGGTACCCTCAACTTTTATTTCAAAATTGAATTCACATCAAAAAAACTAAACCAATCATTACCTGATCAGTTTAGCCTTTTACTTGTTTTATTCACTTCTCGATTGTTTCGGTGGAGTCATTATTCCGGGTAGTCCCGCCCAGTTTCAGTTCTGTTTCAAACAGGAGATTCCCCTGGGGCTCGCCGTTTTCCTTTACTTTGTTCAATACCATCCGTGCACAAGCCGCGCCCATTTCTGCAATGGACTGCTTCAACGTGGTCAAATGCGGATAGGCAATCTGGTCCAGAAAGACCCCGTCATGCCCGATGACCCCGTAGTCATTAGGGATGTCATATCCCCGTTCTTTGATTTCACGGATCACGCCCAAACCTAAACGGTCGGAGGCACACAGAAATAAAGTGTTCTTAGGAAATTGTTCCCAATTCTCTTTAATGAAGGCCGCTGAATACCTGGAGCGGTTTTCAAGACGATACACACATGTTTCAAAGCCATGTTTATCCATCACTTTTGCATACCCTTTTTCCCTAGAATGGGCGAAAGGCTCATCGACATCGATACCAATATACACGATTTTTTCATACCCATTTTCGATAGCGTATTCGGTTGCCCGCTCCATACTGCTTTCATTATTGCTGTCTACAAAGTCAATCCCAAAACTGTTCTGACCAAAAATAACAGTCGGTTTCGTGAGCGTTTCAACCAGCTCTTTATCTTTTTCACGCATGCCACAGACGATATACCCATCCGATTCGCCGATTTGAATATTTCTGTGAGTCAATAGCTGTAAACTATATGCATGTTTGTCCAATTCATTCGCAATGCCTGTTAATAAGAACATGTAGTACGGTTCTGTAGTGTCCATCTCTTCCAGTATCAGTAATTTAATAATTTGAGTCCGATTGTTCGCTAATGCTTTAGCCGCTGCGTTAGGACGGTAATTCAACTCCTGCATCGCTTCATACACTAGCAGTTTCAACTCATCGGTTACTTTTTCCGGGTGATTGATGACACGAGAAACAGTCATTTTGGAAACATTTGCTTTCTTAGCAACGTCGCTTAATGTAACCAAACGCTCTCTCCTTTCTATCTCCCTTATTGCACTTGTTTACTCTTTTATGATAACAAGAATAAAGGACTTGACTGCACACACTCTCAATAAAAAATTGTGTGCATTTTTATCATACACTAAATGTCTACATCAATTAACTCTTCAGTTAAAAACGTCACTTAAAAAACTCATTTTCACATTATTTCTCTACAATTCTTACTTCATAAGGAGCGAGCTCCAACGCTCCTGCAACTGTTTCACCTGACTGAACATCTTTAACTGTTTCCAGAAGTAAAACAGGCTGACTTTCTTCAGTAAAGTTCATAATAAAGATTGTCTGTCTGCCTTCAGCTTCTCTTGCCTGAATGGAAACGCCTCGATTGTGTGTTGCATCAAGAGGAGCTGTCAGACCCAGCGAATCAATCAGTTCACCGTAAAAGTCACGGTGGAAATCATCTTCCATGCGTGCACCAATGTAGAAGGTCTGTCCATTATAATAGGTATGCTTAGTCACCGCTGAGGTATTTTTGTAAAAATCTGCCTCATATGTGCCCAGCGTCTCGGCTTCGTTCACATCAAGTAAAGTCGCGTAATCTCTTACCTCATAAGACTTGCCATTATAGAGGACAGCGTTGCGGTCTGATGGGTAAAACGTATCTGTTTCTGTCGGTTCAATTCCAAAGAGGGCTTTCAGCGGTTTATACCATCCGCCCATATAGGTCAAGTCTGATTCGTTGACCAGTCCAGTGATGTAGGTAGCGACGAGTGTGCCGCCATTTTTAACAAACTGTTCCAGCTTCTTGACAGTTTGCTCTGACATCATGTAGAGCATAGGAACGAGCAGAATTTTATACGAATCAAACGTGTCTTCTTTAGACAGCACATCCACAGCAATATTTCGCTCCCAGAATGCCTGGTAGTGTTTCTGAAGCGTCTCACCGTACTGTTTCGTTTTCAGCCCGAACCCCTGTGTATCTTTCAAAGCCCAGTCACTTTCGACATCATATAAAATACCGACTTCAGCTTGTCTTTGATAGCCGACGACGTTTTTGGAAATGTCTTCCATTGCTTTTCCTAATCGAGCCACTTCTTTAAAGACGCGATTGTCACTCGACCGATCATGATCGACAACTGCACCATGGAATTTTTCTGACGATCCTCGTGATTTACGCCACTGGAAATACAGAATGCTGTCTGACCCATGCGCCAGCATCTGCATAGATGATAAATAATGCATCCCCGGTCGTTTTGCTTTATTAACGTCATGCCAGTTGACCAGACTTGGAGTTGATTCCATCAGTAAAAATGGCTTGTGTTTCATGTTGTAGAAATGATCATTCAAGAAAGCAACCCTTGAAGCCAATGTCGCCGTATCTTCCTGATCATTATGCCAGGCAGGGTAAGCATCCCAGCTGATGACGTCGACTTCTTTCGCGAACGCACTGTAGTCCAATGCTGTAAACGGCACAAACTCAGGATTGTCCGACATGAAATTAGTCGTGATCGGTACTTCAGGTGTCTGTTCTCTTAATGGCACAATCTCGTTTTTGTAAAAATCAATGGTCTGGTGCGACACAAATCGGCGCCAGTCCAGGTTCATGCCATGAACGGCACTCTCCCCAATTGGAGAAGGTGATTCAATCTGTTCCCACTCAGTAATTGTGTGACTCCAAAACGGGCCCCACCATGCGTGATTCAGTTCATCCAGGTTATGATTATATTTATCTTTCAACCAGCTTCGGAAGTTATCCTGACATAAGTCACAGTGACACTCTCCCCCAAATTCATTGGATATATGCCACATCAAAAGTGCCGGATGCTTGCCGTAACGTTCTGCCAGTTTTGCATTCATTTCCTGCGTTTTTTTACGGTAATAAGGCGAAGAAAAGCAGTGATTGTGACGAGCACCGTGAAGCTGCTTGCGTCTTTCAGAATCTACCCGCAGAACTTCCGGATGATTTTTTGACATCCATGCCGGTCTTGCTCCACTTGGTGTTGCTAATATAAAGCGACCGCCAATAGACTCGATCCGCTCGATCACCTTATCCAACCAGTCAAACGTATAGGTTCCTTCTTCAGGTTCCAAAGCTGCCCATGCGAAAATACCGATTGAGAACGTATTGGTGTGTGCCTTTTTCATTAACTGGACATCTTCTTCGAGCACGTCCGGATAGGTCAGCCACTGGTCAGGGTTATAATCGCCTCCGTGCAGTAACCGGTCTTCATTCGTTACATTAAGTCGTTTCATTAAACTCTTCCTTTCCTCTTTGTTATTTACTGTAAAATCGTTTTAAGTCATGAATGATATCATCCACTACATTCATCTGGTAGCCAGGCTGTCGGCGGTCTTTCATTTCATCTTTCAGACAGGCGAGGTAATCTAGATGATGCTTGTCCAAAAGCTTACAGTCTGCGTCCCTTAGATAATCGGTCAGATCTCGTGCGTTTAAATAGGTTTGAATATCCATTTTCCACGTTCTGGACTGGGTTGGATAATGCAAAAGCAGCTCTTCAGCCCGTACAATACTCTTCGGTGTGAAGTCCCCGACAAAGCGCAGTTCAAATCCACTCTCTTCAATGCGGTCAAACACTTCCCACGTTGCACAGTCCCACTTCTCTCTAGGGCAAATCATCGGAATCGAGGGCACTTCATCTAATATGCGCGTAAACAGCTCCGGATTGTCAATCACCCAGACGATGCCTTTCTGATGAGCTGGATAGACAGCCGTCAGTTTAATGACTTCTCTCAGCGGCACTGTCAAGACGCTCCTTGTATGAACGGCCGCTTCCCACATCGCATGATAACCTTTCTGAGTCTCTGCGTAGCAGTTCACGACTGTCACAGCGTCTGATATATCTTCTCTAAAAAGATTGAAATCCTGAAGCAGCTTGTCTTCGGCCCGTTTTGAACCGGGCAAGGTGATCGGTTCGATAGCATGGAGGCGTTTCGTTTCGGATAACACATGCAGCCACAATTTGCCTAAAGGCTGAGAAGGTTGAAAGGCGTCAGCATCCAGAGTAATAATCTGACTGAACACAGACAGCCTGATCGGGCGACTCGGCAGCAGTCGGATCCCTTCTGACAAGTACAGCACGTACTGCTCAAACTGGTGACTGGATTCTTCAATCAGATCCTGAATCCATCTCGTATCGTGAGTATTGCGTCTCAGATAGGCTATCCAGTCTTTAAGCAATGAAAACTCTTCTTCCAGATTCTTAAGATAACCCTTCCGCTCTTCTTTAGTAGACAGAGACAGCAGTTTTTCATCAAAATAAGCTTCAAGCAGTTGTGTCAGATCAAGACCGTTGAATGGTGGACTGTCCAGTTTTCGGTCGAATGCTTCCAGATCGACTCGTCCTTTATTTTTGAGTGACGCTATAGAGACTTGAAAAAAGTGCGCTACTGATTCCAATTCCACTGGGTTAAAAGTTTCTAGTTTGACGTACCCTTTAATTTTGCGGTGTTTAAGTAGTTCCTGTCTGAATAAACTGAATAGTTTGTCCATCCCCGGCTGAGAATGGAAAAATTGAATCGCTTTTTCTAAATCGCTCATTTTAATGAGGTCACACCTTTCCTTCAGCTGATATCCCCTACATAATACCATTAAAATTATTATATCGGCATTTTTTTAACAAAATGTGACAAGACTCTCACATTTCCGATTTTTATAAGACCTTTAACTCATCTTCTACACGTCACTTGTGATAAGATACGGTTAATGATGTTAAAATATTACTAAAGAAAGCTATCAAATAAGTCTTTTTCTGAAAATGTCAGTTGTGAATTCAGTAACTCACTTATGTTTAATTTAGTTATAAATAAAGGAGATAACGTTTAGTGAATAAAAAATGGTTGATCACATGGAATACTGTTTGTACACTCATTTTACTGTTGAGTATTCTGATTCCTTCTACCGGTGCTTTTGCTAGTGACCGTCATTTATCTGATGAGTACATAGATATCATTGTAAGATATCTTGATGAGGTGCCTGATGAAGAGGATTTGGATCCGGACTTTAAAAATGTTCGAACGATGACTCTGATGCCCGTGCAACTGATGACTGTCCCAGCTTCATCCATAAAAGACATCAGCCAGATGGAAAACGTCAGACGTGTCACATATGATCAGGAAATGACGACGACCCAATCCGGTCAAAATGAGTTTATCTATTCTGATGACTGGAACCAGGATATGATTGGTACATTTGACGCCTGGGAAGAAGGCTATACAGGAGAAAATATTCGCGTAGCCGTCCTTGATACCGGCTTTTACAATCATGAGGAAATCACTTATGCCGGTGGATACAGTATCTTTGGTGAAGATCATACAGAAGGCCCAGACAGCTGGGATAACGACCATGATGGACATGGAACACATGTCTCCAGCATCATTGGTGCTCATCAGTACACACGTGCTCAGGGGGTTGCTCCCGGAGTAGACTTGTTTGGTGTTAAAATTTATCATTCAGCTGAAGGAAACCGGACAAATGCCAGCAGTCTCATGGAAGGACTGCAGTGGGCTATCGAAAATGACATGGACATTATTACCATCAGCTCAGGCTATCCCAGTCATAGTGAAGATATTTATGAAATGATTCAGCAAGCTTCCAGAAATGGGATCATGATTGTTGCAGCAAGTGGAAATATGACTGAGAATAAAACTGAAATCGACTTCCCTGCTGCCTATGAAGAAGTCATCGCTGTTTCTAGTGTTGATCAGAATCAGCATCATGTTGAAGATTCAATGATTGCTGAACAAAATGAACTGGCTGCACCCGGCAGGTCGATTCTTGGATTGAACAATCAGCCTGGAGATTACACCACAATGTCCGGGACATCTCAGGCGACCCCACACGTTGCCGGTATAGCAGCACTATTAATGCAGAAATACCCTAATGAAACTGCGGGTCAAATTAGAGCCCGTATGATTCAAAAAGCGCGAGACCTGGGACAAGACGGCCGGGATGAGCTATACGGCTACGGCCTGGTCCATTTCCTCGAAGAAGTTGTCCCAGAACCCGAACCAGTCGAAGAGGATGAGGAAACACCTGAAGAAACCCCAGACGACAGTTTAGAAGAAAATGGTGAGGAGCCTCAGGAACCAGTTGATGAAGACGACTCAGCGTCTGATGAAACAGAAGACCTTCAGACCCCGGATGATGTAACGGAAGAAGCACCGGATAACGAAGAACCTCAAGAGGATACTGACGGTGAGGACGCCGAATCAGATGATGAGGATGACCAGGTCGAAGACAGTGAACCCGATGATACTGAAGAGGAAGAGGATCAAGCTCCTCTTCAAACGACCGTCTGGATACGTCCCTCTGATACAAATGGCATTGCCACAATTGATGACGATGACATTTTAGCCGTTGCTGACAGTGGTGTGCTCGCGATTTCTTTTGATTCAACATTGAACCATATTCAAAATGTCAGCTTAACGTCTGACCAGATCGATCTAATCAGAGAACGCAACATTACATTACTGATTGCCCGTCTCGACATGGAATGGGTCATTCCTGCCGGCAACTTCCAAGCAGGAAATGCTTTTCTTTCTTTTGAGTCACTTGATACTCCTATGGAATACAGTGAGGTTGCTAAAAGTGATCTGATCGATTTCTCAATTGAACAAGACGGTGAAATGATTACGGCTTTCCCTGAAGAAATGGCCTATCGATTCTTTACAGATGAACCTGAACTGAATCAGGACAGCCTCTACCAGTGGAATGCGGCCCAAGAAGAGTGGGTGCTGTCAGGTGAAACGTACACGAACGGTGGAGTTGTCGCAAATACAGCGTCAGTTGGCACCTTTGCTGTTTTTAATCCAAATGAACTGGCCTCAGCCATTTTAAGCGGATCAGAAGACAGTGAACCGGAAGATGTAGAAGATCTACTTCCTGATGAAGAAACGACGCTTGAAGAAGAGGATGAGACCGATTCTTCCGATACAACAAGCTCCTCCTTCGGACAGTCAGACGGTGAACTGCCCGTCGTATTAGTCGGAGCAGTCGTGATTCTAACCTCAGTCGGTGGAGGATTTTACTTCTTCGGCGGTAAATCAAAACAATAAATTAAGAGAATCCTCGTCTCCGGACGAGGATTTTTCCTTTTTATACTTTAACTTCATGCTCAGCTGTTCTTGGAAACTGAGATGGGGGCTAAAAACCATTTAGTCTGCAGCTCGATGTGATCACTTGAGCGAGCTGCACTTTGTGACTACGACTATCCCCTACTCACCAAAAAAAATCACCGAGTTGAAAGCTGTCGTCGCCACTATCTTTAACTCGTCAGCAGCCAAAAAATGAGCAGACTATAAAACAACTGACAATCTTTAACTCAGCAGCACTTCTAAACGAGTAGCATCTAACGTTACTGATAGCCATTTACTCAAAATGATGCAGCACCGAGTTGATGTTAACCAAATGCATTTCGGTAAATACAAAAGAAGCGCTGATCAGCTCATTAAAGTGAGTTGATCAGCGCTTCTTTCCTATTCTATTTATAAGAATACGTGCTGCGTCTTCTGGTTTTGTTTCTTAATTTGTAAACGATTGGGTTTAAAATAGCCAGTACAACTATCCCTATGAACATGTAAAGCGTCAGGGAATCACCGTCCAGGGTAAAGTCTTCGAGAAATGCGTTTTCTACGACCAGCAAAGCTGTCCCAATGACTAAATGCGTAATGGAAATAGCGAGTACTGAGAAGAATGTAACGATAGAGTCTCTGCCTTTTGGAAGAAGAGAAAGAATCAGGAACAGTGCCAAAATAACTAATATAATGCCGAACACCAATCTAAACTGCGTAAATATTTCTAATTCCATTTTATAGTCTCCTTTAATTCGTTTACACCTTATATTCTACAAGGGTGCCAACGAAAATACAATCTTTTTAAATACCGGTCATGCAAAGTCCCTCAGTTCAATAAAACTGACGTCCAAACAACCAGCCCCCAATCATATTCGTCACCGATTCGGGAGATTGTGTCATATCTGTCTCGACCTCTTTCTCTTCTTCGGTCAAATGGAGCACTTCAAATATGACCTGATGCTCGTTATAGAATCCAATATCCAAAAAACGCTCATCCGTCAAACGATACTCATTTCCTATAAGTCTGTTTTCATCTTCAGACCAGTTAACCTCTCCATCCATTCTAATAATAAATTCGTCAGTCTCACCGTATGTAAAATAATGCTGATTATCTCGAGAGCCTATATAGTCGTAGGGAAACCCGCGTGTCACTCGTGCACTTTCATACATATCCAGAGCAGTCAGATTCTCCCCGAGAGTAGCCGATCGTCTGTAGGCGTTAACGATTGCGGGATCTTCCGTTGTTTCAAGTCCTAATATAGTCGCCCGATCTCTGACCCCAGGATGAATATACTCATTTTGGCTCAACCAGCCGCGGTGAGTCAGATGACCGACTGCACTATATGCTACAGCCAATATAAGCAGACTGAAAAAAATGCGGTTTCCGATTTTGCTAGCTTTCGTTCCCTTCTCAGTGTAAATGAGGACAAAAATATACACACTGACGAACAGCACCATGAATATGACTACAAGCGGTATGAAAAAAGTGTAAAAGCGTTCTGCCGCCATCCATTCTTCAAACATTTGACCCTCCTAAATATTATAATGGATTTTTTAAAACTGCTGACTCCCGAATGTCCAGCCGCTGAAGATATCCTCTGTTGACACCATTTGAAACCCAGTCAAATCCTGCAATTCTCTTTGTTCATCCACTGGTAAATATAAGGAGTCAAAAAAAGTATTGAATTGTCCGGTAAAGCCGATCGTTTCAAACCGCTCATCGGTAAGCTGGAACTGCCAGCCTTGTATTTCACGCGTATCATCCGTCCAGTTAATGTCGGTTCGGATCCTGAAGGCATACTGGTCGTCTTCACCAAATGAGAAGTAATGCGTCTCATCCCGTGAGCCTAGGTAATTGTAATTGAAAACCTGCACTACTTTTTCAGCTTCATACATATCCAGCTCTGTTAAGTTTCTCTGAACAGAAGATGCCCGCTGAAAAGCCTGAACAAGCTGCTCATCTTCATCTGTCTGAATTCCCAAAATATAAGTGTGTTTACGGATTCCTGGATGAATGTGATCGTTCTGTTCGACCCAGTAACTATATTCGTTGTGCCCATAGATAAAATAACCCAGACTGAAAACCATCATCAAGCTAAAGCCACCCGTCATCAGTCGTCTGGACTTGTGCCCTTTTTCAGTATAGGACACCACAAACACATATCCAAAAGCCAGGGTTAATAAGATGATCACAATAATAGGCATCGTGAATGTGTAAAAACGTTCTGCTTCCAACCAAAATGCATACATGAGGGTCTCCTCTCAGTTTTTATCCAAAATCAGCTGATTAACCATTGGCAGATATAAGGTGTCTCCTTCAGTTAAAATAAGGGTCGGTTTCGTTTCTTCAAATCGTTCACGGTTCAGTTCGTTCATTTCAAACATATCAGGCGTAATCTGCCTTAAAGTCAGTAACTCCTGATTGTCTTCTTCACTGACGAGATGATAGGGGTTCAAACGTGAATGCAACTCAATGATGTTCTGGTCTGACTCACCTGAAAAAATATAGAGTTCAGATGACCGTGGGCTGATGACGCCTTCTATCGTATATTCTCCTGCCTCGATCTGATTTCCGACTTCGTAATGACCGGCTAAAAGGGTGATTGTCTCCGTTTCTTCTAGTAACGGTTCTGATGCTGCAGTTGAGTCGTCCGTATAGCTGACAAACAGAATCGGATCATTTCCTGTCACTGTAATCGTCTGGCCTTCTCTTAAATCGACCACTGCCTGCATCACACCGACATCGTCCTGGAAATGCTGTTCAAACACGACTGCCTCCTCCCCATCTGTGATCATCACATTGGCGGTATGGATGATCCAGCGGTCTGGGCTGAAATCGCTTGATTCACTCTGCAAGATTACACGTCCTTCAGGAAGGTCTTCTCCTACGATGTAGCTGCCCTCATTCAATTCTACAGGCTCGTTATCTGAAAACTCAAGCGACGGTTCCCATAATGACGCACTTAATGGGTATCTTACATAGAGCGCTTCATCTTCTTCATCAATCTGAGAATGGGCCTGATACAGTTGGATCGCTTCCTCATCCTGTTCAATTGCCTGTCCGTCATACCGCGGTGCACGGAACCCTGTATAGCTGGCACATCCGGATAAAAGGATCAGGGTAAAGCTCAGTCCAGTCACTTTGCTTATCTGTTTAAACCGGTGTTTTAGCATCGTCGTGCCCCCTGTCGTATGAGTGCAGTTCCAGCCCGTATAGATGAGAGTAATATTCTGATGTGCCGAGCGGTCCGACAGTCAGCGCACCTGTTTTCAGTTGTCGAATCAGATGATAAAGGGCTAATTGTTCTTTCTCAGATAAAGACAGCAGCGGAATGCAGAGCATACTGTTTCCAAGATGCATCGATTCTTCCGGCAATGTGACCGATTCTTCCAGCACTTTTGCTTGTTTCTTAGTACACATGACTTTAAAGTAATCCATTTTGTCCTGATGGTGGTCAAAGACAAAGTCGAGTTTTTTATCTTTAAGGAAAAAGACTCTGTCCGCATATTCGTCCAGGTTATCCAGTAAATGCGAAGCGACCATGACGATTTTTCCGTCATTTCTCAAGTCGATGAGTATATCGGAAACCAGTGACACATTTTCCGGATCCAGTCCGTTCATGACTTCATCCATAAACATGACAGGTGTATCTGCGGCAACCACCATAGCGAAACATAAGCGCTGGCGCATGCCTAACGAGTAAGTACTGACTTTCCGGTCGACATAATCAGCCATGTCCAGACGTTTAATGATGGCTTTTACCTCATCCCGCTTCCCGGCCCACATATCCGCGTACATCTCGATGTGTTCTGTTCCGGAAAAGTTTTCGTGCAGATCAGCCTGATTTGGGAAAAAAGTAATCAGCTTATGTAAGGCCAGCACGTCTTTGTCTTTCGCTGAATAAGCTGTCTCATTGACTTCGATTTGTCCAGACTTCACAGGTATAAACCGCATGATCGCATTGAACATCGTGGTTTTTCCCGTTCCATTCGGTGCTACGAGTCCAATGATCTGTCCATCTTCTATTGTAAATGAAATGTCGTCCAGTACGACTCTATCTCCGTAAGCTACGGTCAAATTGCTGATTGTTAATGTCATTTAGACTCTCTCCTTTTTAGTCCCAGTGTCTGTGTTGGAATGAAACTGAAGATGTAGTGGAACACGCCTTCAAGCATCAGCCAAACGCCTACCCCTATCAGAGGAAGCCGCCAGAATTCAATGCCTGGCAACTGATATTGAGCCGCAGATGAGCCTGTTACAACTCCTACTATATTTGTATAAAACGAGGGCTGCCATCCCGTGACCGGTGTGAAAAACTGCCAGATCGTGTAAAACATGACTAGTCCAGCAGTTACAAACAAGGTCAGGTAAACATTTCGAATCATCCAGCTCAATCCTGTTATGATCAGCAGGAACAGATAGCTGACGATCATCCCCATACCTAAAAGCAGCAAAGCGTACTGCCAAAGCGGAATATAAGAGACCGTCTGATTAATGTAAATATCTGAAGGGTAGTTCAAACTGCCGGTTGTTTCAAACACCAGCGAAATCAGATAACTGCAAAGCAGACCAATCAATGCAACGCCCCAGGTCATAGCCCAGAGGAGCGAACTGCGAATGCGCCACTGTCGTTTGATGGGAATGGGAATCCCCTGGGTCACGCTGTAATTCTTCATCTGCTCTTTCGTGAAGTGATCACCCGCAAGGAGTGCAATGACAATAAATAAGATGGTCGTGATGAAGAGCTCCAATTGCTGCTCCAATATTTGTGAGGAAGCATACGGGTTCCATTCGATATCCAGACCATAGTCTTCCAGTGCATTGTAAAATGCCAGCTCCTGCTGCGTTTCAGCTACCGAGGGCAAATAAACAGACTGAAGTAATTCATATGACTCGAATTCGGTGGCTTCATGTAAAAAGAGATTGTTTTCAGCCATTTCCCGTCCATTATTCAAATAATCGGACACGACTTCTTCCCAACCGTCGATTGTATTGCCTTCTCTTTGAGAGAGGATATATCGGTTCAAGCCAATGAGGGTCGAGTTACGTCCCAGTCTCAACTGAACTTCCTGACCGACCTCTCCTTCAAAATGCGAGTCGGGGATCATACGGAAAATCTGATGCGCATCACTGTATTCAGATCTTAACTGAACTTCCGGCAGCGTCACATTCTGCTGTCTGTAAAGCAGTGAAAACGATCCGAGAAAGACGAAAAATCCAATCAGCAGCAGGCGAGTCTTCCAGTCGCGAAGCATCAGTTTGCCATTCCATTTAATCAGTTTCTTCATGTTAACTCGCCTCCTATGCTAAGAATTTTTGTCTCGTATTAATTTTTGTCATCAGATAAGTCACTGCTTCGATTACGACTATAGTAACCCCTAACACGATCAGTCCTCTGGTGTAAGGAATGGGTGCCTGAATATTAGCCTCCGTGTAGCCCGTTACAAAATCGCCAAAGTGGAAATACGTTTGCGGGAACCAGCTCAAGTCGATTCCCAGCAGTTCTGTGGTTTCGTCTCCATAATAAAGCAGTGAGAACAGAAGGGTGAATGTGGAAGCAATCAGAACCACGACGTCCTGCTTCAGTATCAGACTGAATAAGGTGTTCAGACGTGTAAAGCCGTATAATAGAAGAACCGCAAATGGCAATGCCCTTGTAAAGAATGTCGATAAAGGCATCGTAGTCATTAAGGAATGATGGAACGGTTCGCCTTCTGCAGCGACTTCAAAGAAGCCAGCCGGAAGGGATCCGAATCCAAATCCGTATTGTATGCCATTGACCAGATAAAACAGGGTGGTCAGCCCAGCTAAAAATAACGCAACAAAACCGAGTGCTGCCACTGACTGGACAAATAAATAACCGAACCAGTTTTGTGAAACCCCGATTTTCTGGGTCGTCAGTTTACGATCTTTAGTCACAACATCACTGATCATAAAGAGCAGGAGAAAAATCAGCAGATACGGTCCCCACCCAATAAGGAAAAGGTGGAATTGTTGCAGACTGGTTCGTTCATGAATATGATGAAAGTTAAGTGGATCAACTTGGTTTATGTAAATCTGATTTTTCATTGGACGAAAAGGTTCTTCTTTCTCACTACCTAATATGGCTAGATTGAATCCCTCGGGTTCTAATGCGGTATTTTCCTCTATAGGGCGGTACCCTATCTCCAGGTAACGTCTGGCATCTCCCGTGTTCAGTGCACTCAGGAGTTCCCGCTGACTGACATAGTCATTTCGAGCGACCTGATAAGCACTTGTCCCCGTAAACAAAGAGCTGAGAGTCTGACCTGATTCCAGTTGATCCTCAAACGTCTGACGATTAGAGGATATCTCTCTTTGGAGCTGATCAATATCGACTTCATCAAAAGCGGGCATATGGGGTAAAATAAGCAGACTATGTATTAAAACCATCCCCACACATAACATCATCACCAGGCGATTTTTCTTATTTCGCCACATGTATTTCCATGTTTCACCAACTACTTGCTTATACATACATCCAGATCCTTTACTCTTCAAATTTGTACTATTTAAATCAGTTTATCATACAAAAATCATAAAAAAAGTGAATTTATCATTTTTCTCTAATAAACATTAAGATTCATAAAATCTTCAAGTATTTAATAACTGATTGTTTATTAAATATAATCAGTTATGAAAACCCAGGTCCTGAGACCTGGGTTTATAGTGTTTTATAGGTGTTCAGACTCGTCTGGGGCGAGTCTGTTCCTTCTAATTGTGTTTACTCGGTCTTCCTGGTTGGCGCAGTTTGCTGAAGCGAATGGGACTTTGGTTTACTCAATCGTTTTAGTTTCTGAGTCTGCTTAAGGGGGCGACGGTTAGGTACACCCGCTCGATTTAAATGTTCACTAGACCAAACATACATAAGCTTTAGCATACTGACATTAGAAGCAGTTTGAGTTAACCGAACTGCTCTCCTCTTCAACTCACTCGCTCAAATTTCCCTGTTCACTTTGCTCAAGTTTAGCCTTTTTCAGCTCACTCCAGAAAATAATTGCCCGACTCTGCTAAAGCTACGACCACTAAGACAAACTCGGACCTCTTAGATCCTTAACTTTGCCGAACGAGACCTTATCCGTACGAAAAAAGCTGCCCTTGCCTTAATCAAAGCGTTTCAGAAGCCAAGTATCACATGCACTGTGTTCGGTTCCATCCAGTGGCTTGGTCAACTCTTCAAATCCGTACTTTTTATACAAGATATTCGCATCTGAAAGTGACGCAAAGGTCTCAATGTAAAGAGCATCATAATGCTCTTTTCCAAATGCCATCGCTTCTTCCATTAACAGACGAGCGTAGCCGTTACCGCGCTCTTCTTTTAGAATATACAATTTCTGAATTTCTCCCACTTCGTCAGATACGCCAAACGGACCGACACCTACTCCCCCTATGACTGTGCCGTCCTTTTCCAGGACCCAGAACTGTCTGTCCGCTTTCTGATAGTAGCCGTAAAGTGAAAATAAATACGGATCATAATAGGCTGTGCCGGGCATTTTTAATCCCTCTTGTTCAAGACAGGTCTGGACGATTTTCCCGAGAATCTGATTATCTCTTTCTTCGATTTTTCGCAGTTTCACCATCAATACTCCCCCCGTATAGCTATTATTGCCTTTTAATGTCAGTCAAATCTAAATCTGATTAAGCACATGACATTAGAAATGATTCTCCTATTATACCCTACATTAAGATTTGATTAAATGCTCCCTGCTCGACTGGTTCTATATTTAAAAAAATATCGCTTTAACTCTCTATCGCTATAGAAAAAAAGTCAGCGAATGCGTTCCACTTTATGAATGAACTGGCGAGTGCTAGTATTCGAGTTAGATAGGTAATGGACCGTAAACGAATAACCGTCACAATAAGACTACTTACTATTGAAAGGACTGGTTTTAATGGAAAAAGTGTATGATGTCATCGTCATTGGTAGTGGAGTTGCTGGAAAAAGTATCGCTTCCGGACTTGCTACCGAGGACAAACAGGTCGCGATTATTGAAGAAGATCTATGGGGTGGCACCTGCCCGAACAGAGGGTGTGATCCAAAAAAAGTTCTGGTGTCTGCCGTAGAAGCACTGGATCAAGCAAATCAGTTGAATGGAAAAGGAATAAAGAACAGCCCAACAATCGACTGGCCAGAATTGATGGCCTTTAAAAAGACTTTCACCGATCCAGTATCCGAACAAAGTAGAAAAGGACTGGACTCTTCAGGAGCCGAAACGTTCACAGGAACGGCTGAATTTATTGACTCGAAGACGATTAAAGTGGGTGATAGAGCACTGAAAGCCAGCCAGTTTGTAATCGCAACAGGTGCACGCCCGTCGCTGCTGGACATACCGGGAAAAGAACACTTCCTGACCAGTGATGATTTTCTTTCTCTTCCAGAAATGCCTGATACCATTACCTTTGTAGGGGCGGGGTACATTTCGTTCGAACTGGCCGCTATTGCTAACGCAGCCGGTGCAGATGTTCATGTGATCCAGCATAATGACTCCCCTCTGAAGGCTTACGATCAGGGTTATGTCCGAACTGTTATGGCTGAACTGGAATCAAAAGGTGTCCAGTTTCACTTGAACACTGATCTCGCTGAAATCAACAAGACCGATCAAGGTTACCTGCTATGCGATGAGGCAGATTTCAAGCTCACAACTGACCTGGTATTTGGGACTACTGGACGCATTCCAAACACAGAAAAACTGAAGCTTGAAAATGCTGGTGTTGAAGGTGATAAAAAAGGCATACTGGTAAATGAGTACCTGCAGACCAGTAACCCTACCATTTTCGCACTGGGAGACGTCTTGTCCAAAAAGCAGCCGAACCTGACGCCCGTATCCAGTTTTGAATCGGCCTATTTACTCTCATACCTGACAGATAAAACCACTGAGCCGATAGCCTATCCAAGCATACCGACCATTGTCTTCTCCACCCCCAGACTGGCTCAAGTCGGTGTGAGCGCAAAAGAAGCTGGAGACGACCCGGACAGGTTTGACCAGACTGATATCGATGCAACGAAATGGTTCAGCTACAGTCGGTCAAATGAACCTGTGTCAAAAATTAAAGTCATCACAGATAAACAGTCAGGTTTGTTAGTTGGAGCAACATGTCTTAACAATAAAGCAGATGAACTGATTAATTACCTGGCTTTTCTGATTGACCGGAAGATACCTGCAGCTGACCTGTCTAAAATGGTCTTCGCGTACCCGTCCATCGGCAGCGACCTAGCCAGTATCTATTCCTGACACCTGTCCCCTTCCTAAGAGTAAAGGCTTAAGGAAGGGGATTTTTTTGTAAAAAAATGTATCTGTTTTCTTACAATAACAACCCGTGAGTATATGATTACAAGCTTTTGTAACAAATTTGTTATACTTAAAAAATAGAAAATGAGGAGGAAGCGACATGATACGCTTTGAAGAAGTTTATAAGCGGTACAATGGTACTGCTGTCGTTGAAGACTTTTCACTCGAAATCAAAGAGGGCGAGTTTTTTGTTCTGATTGGCCCCAGCGGAAGTGGAAAGACAACAACTTTAAAAATGATCAATCAGCTGATTCATCTGTCTGACGGAACGATCAGAATAGATGGGAAAAGAATCAGTGATTACGACCTGCAGGAACTGCGCTGGAATATTGGCTATGTACTGCAGCAGATCGCTTTGTTCCCAAATATGACGGTGGAAGAAAACATCACGATCGTCCCAGAAATGAAGAAATGGTCTAAAGAAGATATGAAAAATCGGGTTACGGAGTTACTGGATACCGTCAGTCTGGACCCTGAAAAATATCGGGACCGCCAAGTCTCGGAATTATCTGGTGGTGAACAGCAGCGTATCGGCGTTATTCGTGCATTAGCAGCTGATCCGGATATCATCTTAATGGATGAACCGTTCAGTGCTCTCGATCCGATCAGTCGAAACAATCTGCAAAAAGACGTGGTTGAGCTTCAGCATAAACTGAAAAAAACCGTTGTTTTTGTGACGCACGACATGCAGGAAGCCATCAATTTGGGTGACCGTATCTGTGTGATGAATCACGGGAAAATTGAACAAGTCGGCACCGCTGAAGAGATATTGAAGCATCCGGCAAGTGACTTTGTTAAAGAATTTCTACAAACAGGTCTTCCTCATTACAAAGAAGAAAAAACCGTACAGCACTTTATCGATCATGACTTCTATTCGACAGGTGAGTCTCTCTTCACAGCAACCATCGCGTCTGATGCTCCGGTCAATGACCTTATTCTTTTGCTGTCTGACCACTCGTCCGTGAAGGTTCTCAGTGAAATAGAGGACCAGGAAAAAATCATTACGAGAGATCATCTGGTCCATTATTTAGCCAATGATCTAAAAGCGGATAAGGAGGTTTCAGCCTGATGACTGCATTATTTAACACATTCCAGCAGCGAAGTGGCGATTTAGGAACTGCCCTTGTCGAACACATGCAACTGTCCTTTGTCTCACTCGTAATTGCTGTTCTCATAGCTGTTCCATTAGGGATCTTTTTAATGGACCGTAAACGCATCGCCGAGCCGATCATTCAGGTGACCGCTATTTTCCAGACGATTCCATCACTGGCAATTCTTGGCCTGCTTATTCCACTAGTGGGCATCGGAACGGTCCCGGCAGTGACTGCCTTGATTATATATGCCTTACTGCCTATCTTAAGAAATACTTACACGGGTCTGACTGGCATTGATCCATCACTGAACGAAGCCGCTGACGCAATGGGGATGAGTCGCTGGCGTAAACTTGGAAAAGTACAGCTGCCGATTGCCTTGCCAGTCATTATGGCTGGTATTCGAACCGCTATGGTGCTGATTATCGGAACAGCAACCGTTGCCGCACTAATTGGTGCCGGTGGACTTGGGAACCTGATTTTACTCGGAATCGACCGTGGAGATAATAACTTGATCCTGTTAGGCGCCATCCCGGCTGCTTTACTGGCAATCGTCTTTGACCAGCTCTTACGCTATTTCCAGAAAACGTCTCTGAGAAAAACAGCGATTATTATGGGGACAGGTTTAGCCGTCATTTTGATACTCCTAGCCGCACCGTTCTTCTTTGGTGAAGACGAAGACATTATGATTTCTGGTAAACAAGGTGTCGAACCTGAAGTCCTCATGAACATATACAAGCTGCTGATCGAGGATCAAAGTGACATTACAGCTGGCGTTCAACCGAATTTCGGACAGACCAACTTTGTCTTTAATGCACTGAGATCTGGAGAAATCGATATATACACAGAATTTACGGGTACCGTGCTGACGACTTTCTTCGATGTCGTGCCTGAACCTGGCACAAGCGAAGAAGATGTATACGAAGAAGCCAGAAACAGAATCTATGAAGAATATGATATGACGCTTATGGATCCAATGGCCTTTAATAATACCTACGCATTGGCTACCACGTCAGAATTCGCAGAAGAAAATAATATTGAAACCATATCAGATTTGGCAAACGTAACGGATCAGGTCAGTGCCGGCTTCACTCTTGAATTTGCCGACCGGTCAGATGGCTATCCTGGTATCCAGGAAATGTACGGGATCTCATTTGGAAGTGTCACAACAATGGATGCTCAACTGAGATACACGGCTATCGAACGTGGCGACATCAATTTAATTGATGCTTACAGCACGGATGCAGAAATCGAAGAATATAATCTAGTCGTTCTGGAAGATGACTTAGGCAACTTCCCACCTTATCAGGGCGCACCACTGATGCTGAACGCTTTACTCGAAGAATATCCTGAAATTGAGGAGATCCTTTCAGTACTGGACGGACTCATCGATGATGACCAGATGCGGTCAATGAACTATGAGGTTGCCTTTGACGGCCGAGCGGCTGAAGATGTTGCCCGTGACTTCCTGACCGACCAAGGGTTACTTGAAAACGAATAAAAGTATCGTATAAGCAAACTAAATCATCTATAGAAAAAGCAGGTGAACGCCTGATCATTAACGGAGTCATTTTTGAACGTTATTGATTCAGTCGGCCTCCCTGCTTTTTCTTTATTGTTCGTGTTTATCCTGATATATCTGAAAGAAGCCCCTGATCATTCGTGTTTTACCGTCTTAAAGCTGAACGTTCTCAGCTGGAATCACAGAATCAATCATTAGAATTTGATTAGAATTTATATTGCGGGATTTTCTCCAGTAATCGGCATAAGCTGCTCAATCCTTATATGACCGAGTTTCGGACCCTTTATATTTCTTCCCTGTTTAGGCCCATTCTTATAATCATCTCATAATGAAAAATAATTGAAAATACCATTTGATTCTCACCGTTCCCTTTGATACACTAATCCTTAAAATTATCAGGCCGAAACACCAATCTTAAAGGAGGATTTTGTTTAATGTCACAGTGGGAAACGAAATTTGCTAAAAAAGGGTTAACTTTTGACGATGTACTATTAATGCCGCAGGAGAGTCATGTCCTTCCAAACGATGTGGATTTAAGTGTAGAACTGACAGATAAAGTCAAGTTGACGATACCTGTTTTGAGTGCGAGTATGGATACCGTTACGGATTCACGTATGGCGATTGCCATGGCCAGACAAGGTGGACTGGGCATCATTCATAAAAACATGTCGATTGAAGATCAGGCTATGGAAGTCCGCAAAGTTAAACGGTCAGAAAACGGGGTTATTATCGACCCATTCTACCTGACCCCCGATCATCTGATCTCGGATGCAGAAGAATTGATGTCTCGTTACCGTATCAGTGGCGTTCCGCTGGTCAATAACATGGACGACCGCGTGCTGGTTGGTATTTTAACGAACCGTGACTTACGCTTTTTAACAGATTTCACTAAAGAAATCAGCACAGCCATGACAAAAGACGATCTAGTCACTGCGCCAGTTGGTACTTCTTTAGAAGAAGCTGAAAAAATCCTTCAGAAACATAAAATCGAAAAACTGCCGATTGTTGATGATAATGGTCGTTTAAGCGGGCTTATTACCATTAAAGATATTGAAAAAGTCGTTGAATTTCCAAACGCAGCGAAAGATTCACACGGCCGTTTGCTAGTCGGCGCAGCTATAGGTGTGACCAGCGACTCATTTGAGCGTGCTCAGGCCCTTATTGATGCTGGTGTTGACGTTATTGTTATCGATACAGCGCACGGACACAGTGCAGGCGTTATTCGCAAAGTAAAAGAACTCCGTGATGAGTTTACTGATGTGGCTTTGATTGCCGGAAACGTCGCAACCGCTGAAGGCACACGTGCCCTCTTCGAAACAGGCGTTGATGTCGTGAAAGTCGGGATCGGTCCCGGATCGATTTGTACAACACGTGTCGTTGCCGGTGTTGGCGTCCCTCAAATCACGGCCATTTATGACTCAGCGACTGTCGCAAGAGAATTCGGCAAACCCATCATCGCAGATGGCGGAATCAAATACTCAGGCGATATCGTTAAAGCCCTAGCTGCTGGTGGACACGCCGTTATGCTCGGAAGCCTCCTTGCCGGAACGGACGAATCCCCAGGTGAATTCGAATTGTTCCAGGGTCGTCGTTTCAAAACCTACCGTGGAATGGGCAGCTTAGGCGCCATGAAACAAGGCTCTGGTGACCGTTACTTCCAGGATTCAAAAAACGAAGCAAATAAACTGGTTCCAGAAGGCATCGAAGGCCGCATTGAATACAAAGGAAGCCTGCAGGAAGTCATCTTCCAGATGCTTGGCGGACTGCGTTCAGGTATGGGCTACGCCGGTGCTAAAGACATGCAGGCACTACGCGAAGAGACCCAATTTGTTCAGATGAGCGGAGCCGGATTACGTGAATCCCACCCACATGATGTTCAAATTACTAAAGAAGCACCAAACTATTCTATGCGTTAATTAACCATAAATCTATTGAGAAAAGATGTGAAGTGAGTGACCACAATAATCGATACGACAACACTAGAAAAACTGATCGTTTTAGATTTCGGAAGCCAGTACAACCAGCTGATCACACGCCGCATAAGAGAATTCGGTGTCTACTCTGAACTGCTTCCTCATACAACGACAGCTGAAGAACTAAAAGGCATGAACGTCAAAGGGATCATCTTCTCAGGTGGACCGATGAGTGTGTATGATGATGGAGCCTTCTCGATCGATCCTGAGATTTTCAACTTAGGTATCCCGATTTTAGGTATCTGTTACGGCATGCAGCTGATGACCTTCATGCTTGGCGGTGAAGTCAGCCCCAGTAAAAACCGTGAATACGGTAAAGCTGAAATCAGTGTACAAGACCGCACGGCTGGTCTGTTCACTACCCTTTCAGAAGAAGAAAACGTCTGGATGAGTCATGGTGATTACGTTACTAAAAGTCCAGAAGGCTTCACTGTTACGGCATCAAATGACCACTGCCCAATCAGTGCGATTCAAAACACAGAAAAGAACTTCCATGGCGTACAGTTTCACCCGGAAGTGCGTCACACTGAAAACGGAAATGAAATCCTGCGTAACTTTGCTTTTAACATTTGCGAATGTTCAGGCAACTGGACCATGCAGAATTTCATCGATATGGAAGTAGAGAAAATCAGAGAACTCGTCGGTGACCGTAAAGTCCTGCTTGGTTTATCTGGCGGAGTCGACTCAAGTGTCGTAGGTGTCTTATTAAACAAAGCCATCGGAGACCAACTGACGTGTATCTTCGTAGACCACGGTTTACTGCGTAAAGACGAAGGCGACCAAGTTATGGCCAGCTTAGAAGGCAAATTTGGATTGAACGTGATTCGTGTAGACGCAAAAGACCGCTTCATGAATAAACTTGCAGGTGTATCCGATCCTGAACAGAAACGTAAAATCATTGGTAACGAATTTGTCTACCTCTTCAATGATGAAGCATTGAAGCTAGACGGCATCGACTTTTTAGCGCAAGGTACACTCTATACCGACGTTATCGAAAGTGGCACAGCCACTGCACAAACCATCAAATCACACCATAATGTAGGTGGATTACCTGATGACATGACATTTGAACTGATCGAACCCTTAAATACCTTATTCAAAGATGAAGTCCGTGAACTCGGACTGGAACTGGAGATGCCTGAAGCCTTAATCTGGCGTCAGCCCTTCCCAGGACCTGGTCTAGGCATTCGAGTCATCGGCGATATTACCGAAGAAAAACTGGAAATCGTCAGAGAAAGTGACGCGATTCTGCGTGACGAAATCAAAAAAGCCGGCTTAGACCGCGACATCTGGCAATACTTCACGGTCCTGCCTGGCTTCAAGAGTGTGGGTGTCATGGGTGACGCTAGAACCTATGACTACACTATTGGCATCCGTGCCATAACCTCAATCGACGGCATGACTGCAGACTTCGCCCGCATCCCATGGGACGTCCTGCAGAAAATATCTGTCCGAATCGTAAACGAAGTGAAGCACGTCAACCGTATAGTGTATGATATTACGAGCAAGCCACCTTCTACTGTTGAGTGGGAGTAAAAGTTTACAATAGAAATTAAATATTAATGCTGATTTTTATGGGTTAAAGAATTATGGCAAAGCTATTTTCTAGTTGTATTTTAATAATTTTTGCCAAACTTTCTTCCAGAAAAATAGAATATATAAAAAAGTCACATTAAATGTGGCTTTTTTATATATTCTAATATAACACTCTTAATTATAGTATAATTAGAATATACATACTTAGGAGGGTTAAATAATGACAGTAGATGGTTATTTATCAACTTTATCAAATGAGTTGGTAATCAGGGATAGTAAAAAGGATTCTATTACTCTCTCGATTTTAACATTAAATATCAGATTAAAAAGTTATTTTGGAAGTGAAGTTGTTGACATTATCAAGTTTGGTTCTTACTCAAGAGGAACAATTTTACCTCGAAATTTTGACGAAAAATCGGATGTAGATGTTATGGTTATTTTTAAGAACGAACATAATTTCAAACCGCAAACTTTCTTGGATAAATTGAAAAGATTCGCATCTGCAAAATATAGCACTTCAGAAGTATACCAATCAAGTCCCACTATTGTTTTGGAGTTAAACCATATCAAGTTTGAACTGGTACCAGCAAATAAAGTTTATTCCTGGAGTAATGACACTTACAACATACCTAAAAGTTATTCTACTTGGATGCTCACTCATCCAAAATCATTCGATGATACTCTTGTAGAGTGTAATAAAAACAATAATTACAAGATGAAACCAATTATTCGACTACTGAAATATTGGAATATTAAAAAGAATTATCGAGAATTAGCATCTTTTGGATTAGAAAAGAAAACCGCAGAAGAAATGGGACTTGCATACTTCTTCTGTTCAAGTTATTCAGATTATGTAAAGGAAGGGCTGAAAACAATTAGAACATATAATAGCAGCTATCGTTTTGATTTAGCAATAGATAAAATAAATCAAGCTTTAACATTGGAGAAAGAAGGGAAATTGTATGCTGCTGAAATTAAAATTAAAGAAGTATTTCCAGGTGATTAATTATGAGCAAACGTGATGATGTACAAAAATACTACACTTGGTCTTCTATTATCAAGAAAATAGTTAGTTACTCTTTTATTATTAATGCAATCGGAGCTCTCCTATCAATAATTACTTCGGAAAGATTTCTTTTAATTACTATTGTTGTTCAGCTTATTGCTACTTTTGTTAATATCGTTTTAGGATGGATTGACGACAATATTATTTTTCCAAATGCAGAAAGAACTAGAAGGAAATCCAATATTGATAATTCATTTGATATAAATACCACGATAGACATGACAGACGGTTACTATAATAATAAATTAAGTCCGTCTGTTGAAAAGTTTTTATTAAATAATTTTGAGAGTATTTACTTCACAATAAATATTGCTAAAAAAATGGTGTTAAATGAAGCAATAAAAGTACTAATATCTTTAAGCGTTCTTTTCATTGCTTTCAATGTTTTTGCTGGGACTGAAATGCTACTTTTGATTTTTCAATTAGTTTTTTCGGGGACTTATATCTTGGGATTGGCGAGTCTTCTAATTTTTATCAGTCAAATCAACCGGCTTTATGAAGATTTCTATCATAGTCTAATAACGGAAAACCATTATTCTGACAAAAAAACAATTCGTTTGCTAAGTCTTTCTGCTGAATATGAAATTATCAAAGGGAGTCACAGGATAAAACTTTCTTCAAAAATTTTTAATCAGTTAAACCCTACTCTTTCTAGTCAGTGGGATAGTTTACAAAAAGAAAGCTTATTTTATAAAAGCGGAAGAAAAAATGAAACTCAGTACTAAATTCTTACCGAACTACTACAGGAGTAAAAATTTAATGACAGGAAACTTAGCTATTTGGATTAAATTTCTTGGCTCATCTTAACTTTTCAATTAATTATAAATATCTATCTATTAGCAACTACTTCTATTGAGTTCTTATTAGAAAAATAAATTTTAAAGTTAATAGTTAGCTTATTTCGTTAAATATTAAAGAGGAGTAGTAATATTGTATACTGAAATTATTTCTTACATTCTCGAAAACATTGCCCTCTTCTTAGAATTTAGTTTGTTTGTCATGCTTTTAATCACCATATTTCTATTGATTTTAGGCATTTATGCTTTTATAAAAAAATACGAAAGATATATAGAAAAAATTTATATTTTTCTTTGAAATGTAACTCTTTATTTCTTTAAAATCTTTCACTTATAGTTCCTACCCATTTTATGATGCTGTCCAATGCCGCTATTCTTTCCACTGTATTGATTCTTTTAAGTATTTCACTAATAAAACTGTAGCATCTTACCTTGGTTATCACTTTATTCTATACAAGTTTCAATGACTTTATTTTAGCTGTAAAGTAACTGTCTCTTTTCATCAAATCATTTTCTATGACAGATCTTATCTAATATCGACCGCATAAAGACTAAAACTTTACTTTTCATGCGAAAAATGGTTAAATGGGAATAGAAAGAAGCCCTTGCTGGTAACAAGGACTTCCTGCAAGCCGTTAAAGATGGCAGCTTAGTATAAACAGTTAAAAAATAACCGTTAACCTGCTAAAGTTGGACGGTTATTTTTTTTGTCTTTTTTTGTTACTTGAATGATGCCAAGGATAATCGTCGCGATTAAAGAACCGAAACTGATCATCAATGCCATTGCTTCAGCAACAGACAAAAGGCTTATCCTCTCTGGTAGAAGTCCTTACTTTGACATAAGCACCACCCCCCATTTTTAGATTAGCCACCGACTCAACTTCTTGCAATTATTATTATATTACACAAACCACTTTTAGGCAAACGTAAGTTCTCTTAATAATCAAATAATTATACAAAATAAATCAGTTAAGCAGTCTAAGTTTAAAAAATGAACTATTGGTCAATAAAAGGAGCAGTATTGTAAATCTCAAAATAAAAACATAGACTACACTATCTCCTATCATGTTAAAATTTTCAGTTTCAGTATACAGAAGTGTCCTTAGTGTCTAAAGGACTCTTTTCTTGTCAATTCAGTTTTCCCCACCGGGATAGTGTGTTATCTTTATAGAGTGTACTAAGCCACTAAAACTTACTTTTGAAGACCATATAGTCATGCTTGACCCCTATAAAATGATTAGTCCAACTTTGACATTACATAAACAGATTTAACTTACTCATTCATTTCTATTTCAACTAAGGAGGATAACATGAAACAGAATAAACTGTCACTTGATCTAATTAGTCCTGTCAGTCGAAAAGAAAGAAAACAATACCCTTATAAACGCATTGATATGCATTCCATCCAAGCTACAAAACCAATTATTGGAGAAAAATGCACATACCGAGTCATCGGGAATCGCGGAGATAAAGTCGCTGATTTCTTTACGACCTACGCTGTATTCAATAGCGCATTTGAAGAAGTGAAGGACAGCCAAACGATTTCTGAACTGCATGAGTTAACCTTGTATCTCTCTTTAGACTTTTATATAGAAGGACTTCGCAATGCGTTCACGGCTTATGAAGATGATGATGGAGTAATGAACAGCACAACTGAAGTGGTCACACAACCGATTTCTGAACAAAATCTTACTCATTTAGCTAGCTTGTGGGATGCCTATAAAGCGATAAAAACTTATTCTGAAATACCCATTGATGAGGCTAGAATGGTCCGCCAAACATTCATGACTTTTTGGGAAGGCTACAAAGAGCGTTATCAGGAAATTCAACGGTTACCTAGAACGCCGATTAATGAAGAGGGGAATAAAGTTAGAGTTGAAAAAATGTATCTTGAATCCCTAGTGTATAAGCTTACTGAATGGGTCAGTGACGATATAGATAAAACGACCCCCATACCAGATCTGATTCGTTTAAATAGCGATATGCTGCACGAAAGTGAAGTGGATTATACAAACGACAGTTTAACTAAACTTGAAAAAGGGAATGTCTTCCTCATTGAGTACTTACGCCAGTTTATGTTCTACTTCTACCTCCCTTTAGCCATTATTGTCTTTATTCTGACCTTTAATATAATGGTCTTTGCTTTTCCAGTAATCTATTTCTTTGGATTGAAACAGTCCCTCGCCATGCTGGTGCCTGGTTATAGAGCAAAATTAAAGAAAGGCTTCATTGATAGTCACAGGCACAATAAAGCACTTTTAGAAATGTCTGCTAAAGAGACTGCACACAGAACCCTGGAGAAAAAAGGCACAGAACCTTTTGACTGCCAGTTAACGTACAGAAACTTTGGAACAGGGTCACTATATACGGCGCTTGTCTTTTTCGGAGCAGGTATTTGGTTGTTTTTCACTAGACAGCTGATATTACTGTTACTCATTTCGTTTATTTTCGGCTTTATTCTATTACTGCTCTCCTTTGTACTACCGCGTTTAGAGATTTCTAAAATGACGGTGGCCTTTAAAAAAGGGGAAATAACCATAACCAGATTATCGACCGTCTACTCTGAACAAATCGGCAAACTCAGTATCGACCGGAAAAAGAACCGCTTCAAAATCAGAATGGGAACAGAACAGGGTATGGAGCGATCTTTTGCCTTCAAAGACAAAGATCATCTTGAACAGTATCTTGGGAAAATCAAACGCTGGGCTGATGCAGAAAACGTCAACCTGGAGTTGCTTTAAGAGTAGCCTTTCTATAATTTTTAAATCCCATTTGAATTAAGTGCACCATTTGATATTAAAAAAAACATCTAGTCAGCAGTTCAATTGCCTGACTAGATGTTTTTTAACACGCATATGTCCACTCACTAGCTATACTGTTACTCAAAAATGAGCATCATATTCTCCAAGCTGTACAAACTCATATCCTTCTTCTCTTAACATCTGGACGCCTTCTTTTACTCCATTACTGATGTCTGAATGTGGCTTGTTCATATGAAATAAAAAGATGGAACCTTCTTGAGCTGATCCAAAAGCTTGGACGATTTGACTTTCATTAAAAGTCCCACCTGCATCACCTAAGACATTATAGTTCACAGCAGTTAATCCTAGTTCCTCAATAATGTCTACTGCAACATCGTCATAATAAGCCGTTCCGGATCTGAAGTATTGAGGGGTCTCATTTGTTATTTCTTTAATAAGCTCTTGATTTTTATAGATTTCATCAAATACGTCTTCCACATTTTCCGTTCCCATGATTCCATATGCGGATTCTCCCGATACTGATAGGGGCTTATGATAGTAACCATGATTGGCTATTTCAAAAAGTGGATTATCAGCTAACTCAGTAAAAACCTCCCTATTTTCTTCGATCCATTGGGCGTTGATGAATAAGGTTGCCGGTATTTGCTCTTCAATCAGGAAATCGATCAGCTCTTCATCATAAGAGTCCGGCGTGCCGTCACATGCATCAAAAGTTAAGGCCACGACTTTATCATCAGTGTTAAGTTCAGTGACGACTCCGTCTATATTTTCTCCCCAGACTGTTGGAGATGCCATTTCAAATTGTTCAACAACCTTCTGTTTTAATTGCTCATAATCAGGAGCTGATTCTCCAGCTGCCTCATCCTCTTCTGATTCATCAGCGTCATCATTAATCTGCCCTTCATTCGCAATTTCTTCATTATCTGTTAATTCTTCAGGCTCATCATATGTAGTATTGGCAGCTTCGTTCGCGCAGCCTGTCATGACTAAAACCATCATAGCTAGTAGCATTGTTTTCACCGAATGACCTCCTGATTATTTTCTGATGTCGTGTAAACGTCTAACGAGTCTTATAAGATTAGTGTACCTTTACTAAGTGTTCCGGGCATTTTTTTTCTGGTTTAAGTGCATTTTATTAATCAAAAGAGGTAGAATTAATTAATAAGACTACTTTAGGAGGATCCTCTGTGAATTATTCCATCAAACCCGTTGAGAACAAAGAGGCAGCTTTCCTATGGGAAATGCTGTATCAGTCTTTATACGTGCCCATAGGAGAGCAGGCTTTTAGTCAGGGTATACTCAAAGAACCAGCCATCGAGAAATACTTAAAGAATTGGGGGAATCCTGATGATCATGCTTTGATCGCTAAAGATGAACAGAATAACCCACTAGGAGCTGTTTGGATAAGGGTCTTTAATTCAACTAATCCCGGATATGGATACATTGATGACGAAACACCTGAACTAGGCATGGCCATCGCTACCGACTATAGAGGTCAGGGAATCGGGAAACATCTGCTCTCTGAAATGGTAACTTTAGCCCACACCAAAGGCTACCCAGCACTATCATTAAGTGTTAATCCACATAATAAACTGGCATTACAGCTATATGAAAAAGCCGGATTCGAAAAAGTCTACGAAGATGACGGTGGGTCCTGGACTATGAAGCGAGACTTGTAGTATCCACTACTTTTTTTCAGAACAGGTCGACTTCGCCATCTTCACTATCGATACGCTCTTGAAAGTCGTCGATGCGTTCAGCTTGCTGCTCCTGAGTCCAGCCATCAAATGTCACATCCCATATGATATCCCCTACGACTTTGGCATTTTCTTCATAACCTGTAACGGCATAACGAAATAGCTCGTCGAATGGAACAAATGAAATGGCGTATAATGCGTCATCTTCAGCCTTTTTTAGGGATAATCCAAAGTACATTTTCCCCTCATCTAATTCTTCGTGTTGTTCAACTTGCACAATATACTCAGACTCCATCCCCTCAGGAACTTTTCCAATTGTGTCTTGAAGTACTTCTAAATGACCGAGAACTTCATCAATCGATTGGGTTGTCATAAATTCACGTTGAATATAGTCCGCAATCGATAGCTTCAAAGAGGATCTCAATGTATCTGACAAACTTGTTCCTAGACTTTTCATGCGCCTCATCCTTCACTATTCATTTTTCATTAGTATACCATTAAGCATCTTTTTCTCTAGTAGCTAATACTGCCTTCACAAAAGTTTCTTTCATATCAGTATACGCCTCTATCCCCTCGTTCTGTTTAGAGGCAAAGCCAACTTTTAATTGTTCGTATTCTTTTCTAGCTGCTTCGTTCTCATTTAGATAATCTCTATAATAAATCAGGTTATTCCAGAGCTCTCCTTGATAGGGAGTTAAATGAATATACTGGGTTTTAACTTCAAAGGTCTTATCTGTAAATTTAGCAAAGACCACTTCATTTTCTTTTTCTACTTTAAGGCGGTAGAACCCACAGCTTCTCAATTCTTTTTCCAGCGGAGTAAGATCCCTGTCCATAGACTGAACGCCAACCAGCATATCCAGTATCGGTTTAGCTTGAATATCTTTAATCGCTGTACTTCCGATATGCTCGATTTGGTGTTCTTTAAACTCAGTGTTTTCCACTAAATCTTTTTTCGTTTCCTGGAACAGCTTACCCCACGTTGCATCATGGGATACTAATCTAACTTCATTTCGTTTCAAACCAAGTCCCATATTTAAACACTCTCCTTATCTGGATATCTTAAGTATAGCCTGCTGATGTTTGAAATCTATGTGTAAAATAAATGTCGGTAGGGGAAACAGTCTATCTAGACAAAAAGAAAGAAGACCCTTAATCTAGAGATAACGACAACGCTAGAGAAAGAGGTCTTCTTATGCATGAAATTATAACAGATATCGCTAAACTATTAAAGGATTCAACCACACTTTTAGAAACAGAAATAGCTTTAGAAACATTCTTCCAGAACGTAATACAAGAGTTGCTTCAGTCTGCGTTTAAACAGGTTGACTTAGAACTGGTTCACGAGTATAAACAACAGGGGTTTGAAATAGATAGTGTTCCCTGTCGAACCCTTCAATTATCCTTCGGAATTGTTGAAATCATACGACATCGCATGAAAAAAGCAGGCGAGAAAAGTGTGATCCCTTTTGATAAAGCCATAGGCTTGAAACCAAGGATTCGACAGTCTCCACTGGTGGAAATGAAAGTAGCTCAACTGGCTTCTGACGGTGCCTATAGAAAAGCAGCGGATGCCATTAATCTCTTAACAAACTTTTCGTTAAGTCATACCAGTATTCATACGATCACCCAAAAAATCGGAGGCGCTATTCAAGAGTGGACAGAGGAAATCCCTCTTCAAGACGAAACGCCCCAAAAGGATAAGAAAAAGGTTCCTGTTTTGTTTATTGAAGGTGACGGTTTAATGCTTACAAAAGGCAGGGAAAAGAAGCGTCCCGAAATTCATCGTGTTCAGTTCCATGAAGGGGTCGAATATAAAGGCAAACAAAAGCGACCTGTCCTCAAAAATTCCCAACTGTTTGAAAGCACTGTCTCAAGTGAAGAGGCATTCAAGCGAACTAGCCTATGGCTAGAAAAGACCTATGATATTCGGGAAACTATTGTCATTTCAAATAGTGACGGAGGCAGTGGTTATGGGAAGGATAGATTTCACCAAATAATTGGACAATGCCAACGACATGAACACTTTAGAGATACGTATCATGTCAATGAGAAGATCAAACAGCGTATGCATTTTGATAAAGAGATGGAAAAGAAAACGAGGGCAGCTGTGCGAGCTTATGATCATGATTTAGTCGACGTTTGTCTAACCACAGCTGAAAGTCGCATCAATTTTAATGATGAAAAAGCATCAGAGTATCTGGAAGGACTCAATAAATTAAAAGCTTACCTACATAGGAATTGGGACAGCCTAAAACCAATGACTCTGAGGGATTTACCTGTAAGTAAAGGACTGGGCATTTGTGAAAGTAACCATCGACCTTACAGTTATCGCATGAAGCGACAAGGACGAGGGTTTTCCGCTAAAGGCGCGGGCAATGTGGCTGCGATAATCTCTGCCCGAAAAAATGGGACGTATCTTAAAGCATTAACAGACAGAATCCCTGACTTTTTAGCAGAACTCCAGCCGGAGTTTAAAGGCGCTGTAAGAGCGGTATTAAAGAAAGGAAGACATACCCCTTCTATCGGTGTTAAAATGGGCAAAATAGCCAATTACAGCTCTTCTTCAAGTCCGATGGGGCAGTTAGTAAAATTGTTTAAATAGAAAGGTCTCCACCCTTCCTTTTAAAAGCTCGAAGAGCAAAAAGCTAGTAAAAAATAAAAACTAAAATCAGCGTTTTTAAATTTCTAGAATATATTTCCGACAATAACTTTACACATACGTTTGAAATGGCAGTCTGATAATCGTCTTTTTTGTATGATATAATAGTAATAAGAAATGGGTACACTTTTTAGAAAACACATTATGCGGCTCGTCTTCTATTCTTAGGAAGGCGAGCCGTTTTTCTTGTCCGTAGCCCCTGATGATTCTTCCTCTATATGTTACACTTATTTATAACGAGTAGGTTCAGAAATGGCGATTACATTGAAACGCAATACTGAAGTGGCTGGAGCCTTGCTTAAATTTAAAATTTGGGTAAACGATGAACAAGTCACGAAGATCGTACAAGGGGAAGAAAAAGAAATCACTTTGCCAAAGGAACAATCAGAACTTCAGATAAAGCAGCTTAACGGTAAAAGCAACACTCTTATAGTAAATGATGGTGATTATATCGAAATTACCAATGGTCCAGCCATGCTTTGGCTACTAGGTTTGGCACTAGCGTTTGTCCCATTGGCTACTCTCTATGATGGCACTGCCAGAATTTTCAGTCTCTCTCTGGCAATCATCCTTTTCTTTATTTTACTTAGGTCAGTTGATTCATACAAATTAAAAAAGGTAAATGAAAAATCAGCACCTTAATTATGAAAAAAGCAAACATGCTCTTTTAAGAGATGTTTGCTTTTTTTACTCTATCAATTCATGGTCCCCTGTTTCATAATCCAGTTCAATCCCGTCCTGCTGATTCGGAACGAAGACATTAAAGGTCAGTGTTTCGCCGTCATCATCGACAGAGAAGCCTTCCATCAAAATGCCGTGTGATAAAAGATTGTCCTCCTCAAACAGCGGTGTGATGCGGTAACGGACTTGCATCTCTCTGTCTTCAACGACATTAGCAACGAAGTTTTCAAATGGCAGCATGCCTTCGACATTAAACTGACGTGTGCCAGTCATCAGATTGTCACGGCCGTCGTAGCCCGTCATCTGATGTCCAATAAGGTGGCTGCGGTTGTAGAGCCAGTTTCCTGAGACAATTTCATAATTTCCTTGAATCCATCCGGTCGGTTCGATATGCCCGATTGATCCTCTCTGTTCGGCTGGCATTAAGTCGATATCCAGCAAGGCGTCTGCAACTCCTACACGTCCCAAATCATCCAGAGGCGCATATGTATGGAACGGTTCACTGACCTCTAACTCTTCATTGGTAAAGAATGGGATATTGTCATTCACCTCAATATAAACGGTATCCAGCGGCAAATCGTCTGGTCCTGGTATGTTGTCTGTATTTACAGAGGCGTCTCCCAGTAATTCACATCCAGTCAGCAGAAAAATGAACGCCATCATGCCCGTTACTAATTGTTTATGTATCATGTAAACACCACTCCTATGTCATTACTTTACTTATTTCCTGTGTTTAAGATAAGTACACACTTTCTATCATAACAGGTTTTTCCAACAAAGCAAACACCCGTTCAAACTTCAAATCACATTAAAAAGCAGCAAAGCGCATGTCAAGGACGCTTCACTGCTTGAATTAGGGGGGATAAATTTAGAGTACTTTGATGCGTTTGTCTTGAACTAGTTTCAATCGGTCGGGGAAATCGGTTATGACAGCGTGAATGCCATCAATGGCTACTTTTTCCAGATCGGCCAGTTCATTGACTGTCCAGGTGTTGACACCCAATTCAAAGTGATGGGCATGCTCGATAAGTGTTTCATCCAAGCTCAGTGCGTGTGGATGAATGTAGTCCATTCCCAGTTCTTTCGTTAACTTAAGAATGTGGTCATTGCATCCCGGAACAAGCAACCCCGTCTGAATGGCTGGTCGCAGTTTTTTCACACGAGCCATGTTTAGTCGGTGAAAAGAAGAGATAATGATTCTGTCCTCTACTCCATAATGAGAAACAAGATCCAGCACTTTACGCTCAAGTCTGATATCTTCGCCAGTTGGGGTTTTCAGTTCAATATTAGTCAAAAAGTCTTTATCGTGTACCCAGCTTAAATACTCTTCCAGTGTAGGAATTTTCTGCCTGGGCAACCCATCCTGCATCAACCCATCTATCGAAACCCACTTAATGTCTCTCAGCGTCAAATCTGATAGGGTACCTGATCCATTTGTCATCCGGTCAATCATCTTGTCATGGAAAATAACGACTTCGCCATCTCTTGTGAGTTGTACATCAAGCTCCAGACCGTCTGCACCTGCCTGATAAGCCTGTTCAAATGCAATCATCGTATTCTCCGGGTACTGACTGCTGAATCCTCTATGCGCGAGATTTAAAGTTTTCAAGATATGAGACTCTCCTCTCTCCTTTGGCTGAAGGCTTTAAAAGGTGAACGCAAAAGTGAACGCTCCGTCTGTCGATCAAATACATGCCATTTATTCCCGTCAACTTTCAACTGGACAGTGTCCCCAATCATAACGGTGCTTTCGGATGGAATACGTGCAATCAACGGGATCTCTCTCTCAGCTATCGAAACGGAAATATAGGTATCTCTTCCCATATTCTCCACATTTTCGACAACAACACTGATTGTATCTGCATCAGCTTCATCTACCAGCTGAAAGGCTTCCGGTCGAATGCCTGCGTACACGGTTTGAGCCTGCTCACTGAGCTGTAGTCCTAATCGACTCGTTACGCCATTACCCAGCCGTGTTGACTTATTATTCAATTTAATGGTGTTCCCTCTTAGTTCCGTTTCAAATACATTCATCTGCGGACTGCCAATAAACTCAGCTACAAACTTGGTTTCCGGGTATTCATACACATTGAAGGGCGTATCAATTTGTTCTAAATAACCGTCATTCAAAACAGCGATCCGGTCTCCCATGGTCATAGCTTCTGTCTGATCGTGTGTCACGTAAACAAAGGTAGTTTCCAGTTTCCGATGCAGCTTGACGATTTCGGCCCGCATAGCGACTCTCAGCTTTGCATCCAGATTGGACAAGGGTTCATCCAGTAGAAAGACTTTGGGGTTACGGACCATGGCTCTTCCTAGAGCAACACGCTGGCGCTGCCCACCGGAAAGAGAGGCTGGTTTTCTATCCAGAAAATCTGATAACCCTAAAATTCCCGCTGCTTCCCGAACCCGTTCGTCACGTTCACTTTTTTTTATTTTCTTCATTTTTAGAGAGAAACCGATATTGTCATATATTGTCATGTTTGGATACAAGGCATAGTTCTGAAAGACCATTGCGATATCCCGGTCTTTAGGTGCCAGATGATTGACAATATCTCGTCCGATATACAAGCCTCCATCAGAAATCCGTTCAAGGCCAGCTATCATTCTGAGTGTCGTTGACTTACCGCAGCCGGAAGGACCGACGAATACGATGAATTCTTTATCTTTGATATCCAAATCCAATGGTTTGACTGCGACAGTGTCTTCATCATATCGTTTAGTGACTTGCCTCAGTTTCACTTCTGCCATTTTAATTGCTCCTCGCTTTTACTCTGGTGTGTTCACTAAGTTATAATTTTCAATAGCACTGTTTATCTGTTCCGCCATGGCATCGGCGGCTTCATCTGGTGTAACGACTCCGTTCAGCATATTTTCGATTTCATTCTCTACAATCTGACGGGCTTCAGGGAAGACACTTAAGAATGCCCCTTGAGATTCTGGATTAGAATCGTGCAGCTGATCAAGTGCTGTCTGAAATTGTGGAAATTCTTCAATATTCTGCTTAAAGACTTCTTCTTCGTGTGTAGCGGTTGTGATCGGGAAGTAGCCTGTTGCAGCAGACCATTCAGCCTGGATTTCCGGTGAAATCAGGAACTTGACGAATTCCCATGATGCCTGAGCTTTTTCTGCGTCTTCACTTTCCATTGCCCATAAGGATGCGCCCCCGATCGATACGCCACCTTCATCGCCTTCTTTAACAGCAGGCAAGTAAGCTGTGCCGACTTCGAAGTCTCCGCCTACTTCATTAAGGATGCTGGCCAGTCCAGATGTTGAGGCTAATGTCATGGCTGATTGCCCAGAAACGAATTCAGGAGTTCCGCCATCTCGTCCGACATTTGGTGCAGCTTCGCTTTCGTACAGGGCATACCATTCTTCTAAAATGTTCAACATGGCCCCATTATCAACAAAGGACACTTCTGTTGGTGCGTCTTCACGTCCATTGCCATTATTCACCAGCTCTAACCCCTGTTTAGCTGTAAACTGTTCAACTAACCAGCCGTATATCGTTAATGAAATCGGCATAGATGCTCCGCCTTCATTAACCAAGGCATCGTGCATGTCTTCAATTTCTGCTAGCGTTGTTGGGGCTTCTTCTATGCCAGCTGCCTCGAACATATCGACGTTATAATATAAAAGGGGGGTTGATGAATTAAACGGCATAGAGTACAGCGTGTCTTCTGCTGTGTAGTAAGCGGCAATATTTGGTTCGATTTGAGAAATATCATAGCCTTCTTCATCGATAAACTGCTGCATCGGGATCACTAATCCTGAATCCAGCATATATCGTGACCCTATATCGTATACTTGCACCACATCAGCTTCCAGGTTTCCTAAAGAGGCACTTCTCAGTTTGGTAATGGCGTCATCATACGTTCCCTGAAACTCGGAAACGACTGTAATATCCAGCTCATTTGTTTCGTTAAAGGTTTCAACCAGCTGATCAACTGCAACACCCAGATCTCCACCCATAGCGTGCCAGAACATGATCGTCTGGCCTTCGCCAGTGGCTTCATCTGATACTGTTTCTGATTCTGGTGCCGGAGCGGCTCCATCTGACACAGCTTCAGTTTCCGTATCATTAGTTGTGCATCCTCCTAAAGTAATCAAAGCTGCTGCAGATAACGTCATCGTTTGAATCTTATTAGATAATCTCATTTTTTCTTTTCTCCTTTTAGTTGGGGTAGTTTATCCTTTAACTGAACCTGAAAATAATCCTTTTACTAATGATTTCTGTCCGAATACAAAGATAATCAGTGAGGGCACTAATACAATCACGACTCCCGCCAGCATTAAAACAATCGACTGAGAATCGACACTGTTCATCATACTGACACCTATTTGAACCGTGCGGTATCGATCTGACCCGCTCACCAGTAACGGCCACATATACATATTCCATGCATTGATAAAAGCATTGACCGATACTGCACCGATCGCCGGCTTGCTGAGGGGTAATAGAATCTGAAAAACAAACCGGATATTGCTGCAGCCATCCATTTTCGCTGACTCATACAAAGCAATCGGAAAACTGCGGTAAAACTGTCTGAATAAGAAAATGGTTGTTGCTGAGGTCAGAAAGGGAATAATCAATGCCCGGTAACTGTCAAGCCATCCCCACTGTCCTATTTGTAAGTAGTTTGATACGATGGTTGCTTCTCCGGGCACCATCAACGTTGCTAGAACTAAAGCAAAAATGAGTTCTTTTCCTTTTGATTCCAGAAACTGAAAGGAAAAAGCAGCCAGAGCGCCCGATATTAATTGACCGATCGTAATCGATAGTGCGACTACAAACGAATTGAAGATGTACTGCCCAAGTGGTGCCACGTTAAAAGCATCCCGGTAATTAGAAAACTGAAGGGCTTCCGGAAAGAAACTAAATTCGGAAGAGTAAACCTCACTGGCTGATTTAAGAGACATAGAAACTGCATATAACAGCGGGAACAAAACGATTATCATGACGATACTATTGATAATGAGCAAAAAGCCTTTTCGTATTCTGATTCTCGCTTCCTGTTTTCTGACTAAAGCCAATTGTTCATTGTCCAGGACGAAGGGTTCTGTTTCTTCCATATTGATATCCACTTTATGCCTCCTTTCGCTGGGTTCTAAACATAAAGACTGTCAGAATTGCAATGATTATGAATAAGATGACCGACTCAGCTGAAGCCATTCCGAACCTGAAGTTCAAAAATGCGTTCCGGTAAATGTCATGCACGATGACGTTTGTTGATTCACCTGGTCCACCCGATGTCAGTATACGGATCTGACCGAACGACTGAAACGCTCCGATGACATTGATGACAATGATGTAAAAAGAGATGTGTTTGAGTCCCGGTAAGGTGATGTATAAAAACTGATTCAAGCCATTTGCTCCATCAACTGATGCACTTTCGTAGAGACTTTCATCTATGTTAGACATGCCGGCACTAAAGTACAGGAAATTGATTCCGCTATTCAGCCAGCCTGTCAGGACTGCGACACTGATCAGAGCCCACTGCGGATTTGCCAGCCAGCTAATATTAGTTCCTAAAATCTGATTGACTGCTCCGATTCGCTGGTTAAGCATGATGCTGAAAACCATCGCTATCCCACTTGAAGCAACAGCCATCGGCATCGCATAAACAGTTGAAAACAGGCGTATGCCTGGAAAAGACTGATTGCAGAGAATTGCAGTCATAAAACCAAATCCCATTCCCAGAACCAGTACGATCAGAACATATTGGACCGTAACGATCAGACTGTTTTGAAAGGAAGCTGATGTCAGCAAGTCTGTATAGTTTTGAACGCCTATAAAAACGCGTTCGATCCCCCGATTGTCTGTTAAAAAGAAACTTCTGTAAATCGTTCTTAGAAATGGCCAGTACGTGAACAAGAAAAAGATGATCAATGCTGGAATTAAATAAATATAAGCTTCTATATTCCATTTTTTCCGCGCACCTCTTTTTTTCAACCCCTCCCCCTTGTCATCAAGTAATGGTTGATTGAATTCCATAGTTTTCCCCCCATTCGAATATTCCTGCTCTTTCATCTTTACTTTTTCTTTGCTACACAAAAAGCTTAACAACGGAGTGTAAATTCGAGCACATTGTTCAGACGTTTTTTGGTAAACAATGTAAATTATCAGTTGTTATGTAATGGTTCTGTATAGACTGTAAATAATGGCTTGAATCTATGGCATTTGATGCACCTGTCCTCTATCATTAATTGTTCAGACTATCTGCATGGGGGGATCTGCTTGAGTATAAAAAGAAAAGGAAGGCTATTTGGGGTCTTTGTCTTGCTGACGTTGTCACTAAAATGGACCCCATTTGATCAGCCGACTTTACCAGCAGACTTCCTGCTGATAGCCCACCGAGGAGCGAGTGCCTATGCCCCAGAGCATACCCTTCCTTCATATCAGTTAGCGTATGATTTGGAGGCGGATTATATTGAGATTGATCTTCAGCAGACTCAAGACGATGTTCTTGTGGCTTTTCATGATGAAACGATAGAACGGACAACTAATGGAACTGGGGCAGTCTCAGATTACACTTATGAGGAATTAAAGGCTCTGGATGCCGGCAGCTGGTTTAACGAGGCATTCCCTGAACAGAAGCAGTTTCAAGAAGAAGGAATTGTAAGGCTGGAAGATATAGTTGACGAGTTTGGCAAGGAAGTGAAGTATTATATCGAAACTAAACAGCCCTTTACTGATGGTCAGTTGGAAGGTCAACTGGTGCAGCTATTAGAAGAATATGGGTTACTGGAAAATGTTGCAGTCACCCGGCAAGTGATTCTCCAGTCCTTTAGCGAAGAGAGCCTTCTCACATTACACGGATTGGATCCGGATATCCCTCTTATTCACTTGTATCATTTCAAAAAAGAGCCAGCAGAACTTAGTGCAGATGAATTCGACAGACTCGCTTCCTATGCTTCAGGTATTGGTGTTAACCAGTCTGCTCTAACCCGAGCCTTTGGCGATCAGGCCGCTGAATGGGAATTGGACCTTCACGTCTACACAATCAATACCTACAGCGAAGCCATAGACGCTTACAAAAAAGGAGCCGATGGAGTATTTACTGATAATCTTCTGGAGTTTATCGATCCGCTTGATAATGAACTATAAAAACACATTCTCTTTAAACAAAAAAAGCCAGGACTGACGCTTAAAGCGTCAGTCCTGGCTTTTCATTGTTCAATAAATATATCCTTACGGCAGTAAATGTATTAAGACAGTTAAAAAAGAAACGATCATCAGACTGATTTTCACATGGTTAAATCAGTTCATTTTGACTGCTGTTCTGTCATCCAGTAACTGTTTAATCTGGTCAAAATTAAAACCATACATGAATTTCTTTGACCCCTTTTTAATCAGCTGAAGTTCCAGGCTGCCCACCCGACTGCTGCTAAAGAAATCATCAGCAGCTGCATGATCAAGGCAATGACAGCTAGTTTCCGAATCCATCTATCAACCGGATGTGTCTTGGAGTATATCAGGACATAGGATGAGAAACCGATTCCCACTACAGGGACAATATACGACAGTAAGACAAGGACGGAAAATTTCAGATCTTCACTCGTAAATCTGTTTTCACTACTTTTCATCGCGTCAGACTCCTTCTACTCAAAATACTACCTATTATATCACTTGCGCCTCACCCTTACCCTTTTTCTACGAGACAAAAGAGTGAATAAAGCAAATAGTGAAAACAAGGCAATATAAACTATTCTTAGATTAATAAGTGTCTGATTAATGGAAAACTCATAGGCATAATTATACAGCAATAAAAATAGAATGAACGAAAAGGCCATAGCTCTGGTTGAATTTTCTTTTTTCATAAGAATGGTCTCCTTTTAGGAACCGTTTTGTTTGTTTATATATTACCATACAAAATGACTAAACTACCTTATTGATGGACTCGATGACAGAAAAAATTAAAATGCCGCTATCTGATCTGCTTGTATGGTTTTTAGTCGATCAGGATAATCGGTGATAATCCCGTTTACTCCGAGTCTATTAGCGGTTTTTAAATCGTCCACCTCATTAACTGTCCAGGTATTGATCAGCAAACCAAACCCTTTCGCCATCAGGATGTTTCTAGGATTTAAACTCCCTTTTTTTAAATGAATATAATCGGCATTTAGGTCATCCGCTAACTGGATACTCTTTTCCGTGCAGGAGTGAAGCAGCAGCGCTGTTTTCAGACTGGGCATAAAGTGTTTAACTCTCTGAATGTATTTACTATTAAAAGAAGAAATAATCAGGTTTTCTTCCAGATCAAATTGACGAATAATACTGACAACCTGCATCTCCAGTCCATCTTCAAGCTCATCTTTACTTTTTAATTCAATATTTGTCAATAGCGCTTTACCTTGTACCCACGAGAGATACTCCTTTAGGGTGGGAATATACTGCTGTTTTTGATCACTCTGAAGTGGGTTCGTGATTGGGATAGCCTGTAGTTCCTTCACAGTCAATTCGTTGACTTTTCCAGTTCCGCTAGTCAGTCTGTCAATTGTTTCATCATGGAAGATAACAGCTTGACCATCTTTGCTCATACGCACGTCCAGCTCTATCCCATCAGCACCTGCTTCATAGGCCTTTTCAAAGGCAAGCAGTGTATTCTCCGGGTAACGTCCGCTGAACCCTCTGTGAGCTAGGTTTAAAGTTCTCATATGACTACCGTCCTTCCCCTTGGTTTGTCACCCTCATTCTATCTTGTTTACTATTCAGATGCCACATTACCGCTTTGAACAAGGATACAAAATAGAGTAAAAAAAATGACTACTGAATTAGAGCAGCACACTCCAAAACAGTAGTCATTCCCTATTTTTATTTGATTAAAGATATTAAATTAGTCATTTGCCGGTAAATCTTCGACAGAGTCTATATCCATATAGTCTGGCACAACCAGTCCTATCAGGGTACCGGTCATGTTGACTCCTAGATCATCAATATTTTCACCGTACGTATCCATAAAGGAGCCATGCGTCGTTGGAAGCCACGGGGCTAAACTTGCATCGCCATCTCCAGTTCCTATAGCCTGAAACATAATGACCGGATCGACATTTGTAATGGTGACATCGTATCCCTGTTCCTCCAAAATAATCTGCATGACATGAGCAGAAGACCGTTCAGTGTCCCATGGCGTCGAAATAAGTTGGATAGAGTCCCCATCGACCATGTCTACACCAGCAACCAGTTCATCAACATAATCCCGATTAGCATCTACCCAACCACCTGCAGCCTCTTCAAAAGGAAGATCCTGTGCCGCTAGAATAACACCCTGCATATCCTCTGTTTCCCAGTGGAAGTTGTCCAGTATTTCATAGGCTTCAGGCATATCTTCTGCCAGACCTTCTCTCGCTATCGTATGTACATCTTCTTCTTCTCCAAAGGTATTTTCAGGATCATCCAAGAATTTTAGATTATATTCCTCAAACTTCCAGTGCGGAATCCATCCTGTCACAACAATCGGTTCTTCATTTTGAATGGCCTGATCAAGAGAAGTAATCATTCCGGCAGTTGAACTTGTCTCAATCTCCCAGTTACTTAAATTGTCGTAATCAACCGTCAAATTATCAGCCAGCTCCATGGTTCCAGCTCCCGGTTCAATTCCCGTCACCGTGTAATTCAGGTCTTTTCCAAGATCCTCGGCACCCTCTGCACCTGTATCTCCATTACATCCCAGTAATAAAAATGACAGCGGTAGTAGTGTTAACATCTTTCTGTTTCCTTTAATCATTGTTTCCCTCCTATGTTTTTGTCAGTTTTCAGCCTGTCCTCAATGCACTGACAGTATCCTTGCTTTTATTATGTAAGGATTCAACTTAAAACAGACACGTTTATTAGCCTAACATAGATAGTTGTATCAATCAAATGATAATAAAACAGAAAGAAACCCGAAAGCATCCTCTAATATTCAGGATACTTCCGGGTTACTTCACTATTTAAATTTATTCTGCTGGAACCGTCATATTCAGGTGTTTTGCAACGCCTTCGGCCAGTTCAGGTGTCACCTGGTTGAATAATTTCAGTTGACGTTCGACGATCTGCTGATCACGGACGCCGCTTAAGTGGTCCGCAAAGTTCTTGTAAAGACGCCCACGTTCGTCTTCGCTCATAACGTCTAAAATTAACTGACGCGGTTGAGAGAAATGATCACTCTGGTCGTGAGGAACGCTGTTAGCTTCACCAGACACTTTGAAGGGCTTGATATTGTCTTCTTTAGATTCTTTAATCTCATCATAGCTGTTTGGCTCATAATTTACTGCGCTTCCGCCATTGTGATAAGCCATCGAACCGCCTCGCTGGTGATTTCTCACTTCAGCTTTTGGTGAGTTGATTGGTAGCTGGTTATGATTCACTCCCACACGGTAACGGTGTGCATCTGCATAAGCGAATAAACGTCCTTGAAGCATTTTATCAGGAGATGCCTCAACACCCGGTACAAAGTTTCCTGGTGAGAATGTAGACTGTTCAACTTCTGCAAAGTAGTTTTCAGGGTTACGGTCCAGAACCATTTTACCCACTTCGATCAATGGATAGTCTTTGTGAGACCATACTTTCGTTACGTCAAACGGATCATAAGCATATTGAGCCGCCTCATCTTCCGGCATGATTTGAACTTTCAACGTCCATGACGGGTGGTCTCCTTCTGCAATCGCATTGAAGAGGTCTTCTGTGTGATAGTCCGGGTGCGTTCCGGCAATTTGGTCGGCTACTGCAGGGTCCATGTTTTTGACACCCTGATCTGTTCTAAAGTGATATTTAACCCAGAACGATTCGCCTTCTTTATTCACCCATTTAAATGTATGACTGCCATAACCGTGCATATGACGCAACGTAGCTGGAATACCACGATCACTGTGTAATATAGTGATCTGGTGCAGTGATTCTGGAGATAATGACCAGAAGTCCCATACCATATTCGCTTCTTTCAAATTTGTCTGCGGGTTACGTTTTTGCGTGTGAATAAAATCTGGAAACTTAATCGCGTCACGGATGAAGAAAATAGGTGTGTTGTTTCCAACAATGTCATAATTTCCCTCTTCAGTATAAAACTTGACTGAGAACCCACGTGGATCGCGAACAGTATCCGCTGAACCCATTTCACCGGCGACGGTAGAGAAACGGATAAACATTGGCGTTTCTTTTCCTTCATCAGAGAACAAGTCTGCTTTGGTGTAGTTTGCAATTTCTGGATTTGTGACAGTAAAACGCCCATGGGCACCGGCACCTTTTGCATGTACCACACGTTCAGGCACACGTTCACGGTTAAAGTGAGCCAGTTTTTCCAGCAAATGAACGTCTTGAATGAGAGTTGGGCCATTCTGCCCTGCAGTTTGTGAATTCTGATTGTCTCCTACTGGTGCTCCAGTAGATGTTGTCAGCTTATTATTTTTTTCAATCATTATATGTATCTCTCCTTACTTTTTATCGACTACTATATTATAATAGATATAATCTGCCAAATACAATAGATTATGTAAAAGTTCTCCGTTTTTTCATTAATAGTCTAATTCTAGTTGAAATAAGGGGTACTATATGTTAATTTTATAGTAATGAATTTAATCCATCATTATACATAAGGAGATTGGTCTATATGAAAAAAATCAACACAAAAACACTTTTGTCAGCTTTATCTGTGCTTGTCACTATGCTGTTAATCGCTTTATTTACTGAATTAATGCCAGCTTACAGTGAACATGGTCGTTCAATGCTCGTCGGAACCCTTGCTTACATAGCAATGGGTGGTATAGTTATTTCCAAGCCAATGAATAACAAACATATCGCTATCGTATCAGGTATTATGAGTGTTGGCTTTATTGCTACTCACATTCTCATTGAAGCTGCTTTATTCTCATCTATCGGAATAGCAGCTGTCACTAGTGTCTTCGGATATGCAGCTATTGCAGCTTTCGTCTTAGCGGGCGCAGCTTATCTGGTCAGTCGCTTTAAATCGCTGGAAAACTTCAGCTTATACATTAACGGATTCATGACGACCGGTGTAACCCTTGTTTATTACCACGTGGCTTCACTGGCACCCGTCAGATCCTCAGCATTATTCTTCATCCCGTTCACACTGTTCTTTGTCTGGACAGTTGCTCAATACGGACTTGAAGTGTCTGAAGTGTTCAAAACACGTAGACAGACGGCTTAATATGTAAACTTTAAAGCTCACTCTTTCTGTAATCTTACAGAAAGAGTGAGCTTTTTTGTAATCTTGAGAGCTGAGAAGTGACTTATGAAATTCAGCTCTGTAACACTGTCTGAACTTCTTTTTATAGAGAAAAAAGTGAGTTCATATTCTGTTAACCTTAATGAACTTCATCGAAAAGAAAATCTGTATAATTTATACAGTACTTACCAGGCTATACTCCGTTTTTCGTCGGTAAAATGCAGTTCATTCTGTTAAGCTTCTCAGAACTGTAGGAAAGTAATAGCTGTTCTGCTATTTTACGGTAGTTTTTTGACTAGTCCTCTAATTTTATTTTGACGTCCATTTGTACTCTCTTAATACCGCATAAATAATAACAGCAATTGCTGCAGTAGTCCGTATGACTAGCTCTGTAACACTTCTATCATCATCAAAAAACAGCATGGGAATTAGAAGAAACAACCCGCTCATGATCAGTAGCCCGATATATACTCTGCTGTTTTTGTTTACCTCTGTTTTCAGTTCCCACCCCAGATACAACATGGACACTAATGTAACCACAGCCAATGCCGTCACAATCCATGAAGTCATTATAGGATAGAGCACGAGGTACAGATTCGAAAGGAGAATCCTCACTGGGCCCATTATGGATCATGATCGGCATCCCGCTAACCGCTATTCTTGTTGCCGCAGGTTTGAGGCAGTTTCAAAAACACAAAAGAGCCTCTGAAGAAGCTGATGACGAAGAACAGAATTTTGATAAAAAAGATGGCTAAATTTGTACTCCTAAACAACTCTGCAACCTGTCTGAAACCCTTTATTATAATAAGTATAGCGAAGAAAACAGTTTTTCGCTATTTTTTGGTAGGGGTCCCAAAAAATATAAAGCTCAATTTTTTATGTATCCTTATCCGATCCCTGTCGAAACTCTTCACTGAAAAAAGACTTGAAAAGTTTCCCTATAAGAAGACTGATGACAAATCCCATTAGAAATTTAACTATCAGTGGCAGCTCACTTATCGGATTAATACTGACTACCTGACTGACTATAACCACTGACAACCCTACTTGAAATCCGAATAAGTATCTGTCTTTTCTGGACATCTTCCCACTCCATGCGCGTCATCCTTTACTCATTAAGAGTAACATAAATAGGAACTCAGACAAGCTGGCTCCTCTTTAATGTTTTATCCTTTTATCAGACTTTTTTCTTGACGGGTATCCATATCTCGCAGAACAAATCGTCTTCACTATTGGCAGGATACAACTCAAAATCGGTATCATCGAGCATTTCATAATCAGATCCGGGCAGAAACTCTTTAAAAATTCTTTCCCAAGTCTCCCCAATACAGTCTGGGGTGTCGCCTATACATGAAAAAACGGCCCATAAAGTCGGATTTACATCCCAAACCTGGTAGCCTTCCGGGACACTGCTTCCGTTATATACCATGCCTATGCCATAATCGAAATAGTCACTGCCTTCAGAAATAGGGGCACATACACCATAAAAATCATTTGTTGCTGCGTGAGCCTTCAATATATCGTACACATTCGACTTCATGCTTTCCTCCCAGAAACCAGGAATCTCATTAACCTCTTCACCAGCTTCATTGACTGACTCATTTGGAAACTGCTTTACTTTGGCAATCAACTTGAACGGTTCTTTTTCTACGATTCTGTAGTTCATGATCGTTCCTCCTTCTGTCGTTAATTTAATGACGAGGCGGTTGAAGCTGTTGAGTTGCGTGCCCGCTTTCTTGGCTTTACTCGGCGACACTCCATGAAACCGGCTGAATGCTCTGGAAAAACTTTCAGGCGTTTCATAGCCGTATTTGTGTGCTAATTCAATAACCTTTACGTCAGACAGGGTAATCTCCTGGCCAGCCATCGATAAACGTCTATTACGGATGTATTCACCCGGGGTCACATCTGTAATCAGACTGAATACTCTCTGGAAATGAAAGTTAGACAAGTAGACATGTCTGGCTGCATCTCTGTAACTGATATCCTCCAGCAAATGGTCTTCCATGTATTGAATAGCTTCCTGAATCATTATGAAATAATCCACTTAACTCACCTCATCCATAGTATAGTTGGATTTATTGGTACTATCATGACCGGAATTGCTCGATTTTGTCGGATTATTTCTATTTCTCTGCTTCTATCTTTTATGTATACCATAACCCGCTCTAGATTCAGTAGGCTAAACACTATAGTGCAGGACGTACTCATTAAACTCTTTATTGAAGGAATGGTCCGCGAACCCGAGATTACGGAGCAGTTTCCCCATCGCATCATTCCCCTTTACGTAATCCGCAATCAGGACAGTATATTGTGGGTCCTTTTCAGCCATTTCAATGACTTTTTGAATGGTTTGCTTGCCGTAGCCTTTGCCTTGGTACTCTTTGTCGATCATCAGTCGCCAGATCATCATTTCCTCTTCTTCCGCATCCAAATCCAACAGCAGAAACCCGACTAGTGTGCCATCGGCTTCAATTGCATAGGGAAAGACGTCGTCATTTTTCCGGTAAAGATAACACTCTGCCAGTGACCGCACATTAGGCGCGACAAACTGGCTTTGACTCTCCTTAACTTCAAGTCTGATAACGTGTTCAAAATTAGCTTCTTCAACTGGAACAAATTCAAGCATTAATATCCCTCTTTCCTTAGACTCTCAAAGTCTCAACCACTCACATTATTTTTTCACTTTAAATACAAAGAAATCCGGTTTTCTTAAATCTTCTTCGAAACTTGGATACTGCTCTATCTGTTCTCTGGACGGTTTGGGTTCAACCAGTTCTTCTACGGTGAACCCAGTTTTGATAAGCGTATTTATATAGGTCGACACTGTCCTGTGAAAAGCAAAAACAGGGTCATTGGTTCCAAAACGCTGTTCGAATTGCCTTTCTTTAAAGTAGTCATCTATTTTCCAGTGCAGTTTCTCGCCTTGTTCATCTTTTTCCCACCGACTTTCAGGGGTGATAAAGCAAGGGTGCAGAATTGAAAAGACAAAATGCCCCTCACTTTTCAGGACCCGATATAGTTCATTCAGTGCCATAGACAAATCTGATACATCTTGAATGACCATATTGGACACCACAGCATCAAATTGACTGTCCGTAAACTGACTGAGATTTTCCAGGTTTGCCTGTTCATACTGAATGGATTCACCTTCAGTTGTTCTCTCTGCAGCCAGCTCGATCATTCGATCTGAAAAATCGACCGCTGTAACAGTTGCTCCGTTTCCAGCCAGCAGACGACTGAGGTACCCTTCTCCACACCCGGCATCCAAAACTGTCTTTCCCTTTATCTCTCCAATCAACCTCAATAGATTCGGAGTCAGCAATACTTCTTTATGTAAGTCTCCGTACTTTTTGGTCATCTGGGCATAGTCATCCGCGAATTCATTCCATCTGCGCTTGGATTCATTTGTCAGTTGCTCATTCATGTCTCTACCTTCTTTCTGTCAGTCTTGATCCTATGTAACATAAGTATCCAGCGACTCCCCAGGGTCATACTCATAACAGTTTACGGCAGCGTAGGCGAACGGATCAACGGTGTCAGCCTCTATTGAAACAGTGTTATACTGACTGATTAATCCATCAATCACTTTGGTGTAAAAAGGCAGATAGGATTTAATTGCTTCACTCTCTCTCCCACCGATATAGCCTATTTCAATTTCGTCATTGTCTTCTATCCCGTAACAAAGGATATACGCCTCAATCCTGTTGTTAGCGATTAGAAGCATCGACTGCCGTTGATCCAGCTCTTCAAAAATAAGATTTCTCCAGCTAATTACGGATATAGTCTCATTTAAAGGATTTATTGCTTTGTGAGTGAGTTTATAATTCTCTAGCTGCAGGGACACTAATTGTACCTTAACGGTTTCATCTACCTGTTCAACTGATCTAACTACCCCTTTAACGACTGTTGATCTGGTGGCTGAAACTTTTTTAAGGTCTGGCGTGTAGCACTTTCTGGCCAACTTAAATTCTAAAGACTTTAAGAATAAGGTACCTTCCTTATTCTTTGAAGATATCGCAGCCTGAAAATCAGAGGTGTCAGTTTTCTCCTTTAACTCATTGACCAGATCTGTTCCTAATCCCTGCCTGCGGTATACAGTATCAACATACACGCCAATATAATCTCTATTAGGGTGTATCTCATTTGTGTAAAGACTAGCCACACCAACAACTTTGCCAGAGGTTATGGCTACCACTGTTTTCTCTGCATTGTTTCCCCAGACTAAACGTGCAGTATTGTCTTTCAGTAATCGAGAAACGTCTTGAGCATATTGTTCATCATAATCAATGATCATCTTCTAAACTCCTCATTTTTATACTTACATCACTTAGTGTCTTATAATTAATCTTACTTTAGAGTGTTTTCTTTAAGGTCACACAAGGTACCCCATCTTCTTCGTAGACGCCTGGCTCCCTTCTGTACCCCAGTTTTTCGTAAAAACCCGCGGCGCTTAGTTCACCATGAATGACAGAAGTGTGACACCCTTCATTTTTTGCATACTTCTCCAGCTCAGTAATAACGAGGTCTCCAAACCCCTTATTCCGGTAGTCTTTTAAAACCGCAATTCGGCCAGGACGGACAGCATGGTCGTCTGTCTTCAAGAATCGACCCGTTGCGACAGGCTGATCCCCATCATACACTACTACGTATACCGTCTGGTCGTGATCGTGTCCATCGAACTCATCTTCAAGAGCAATTCCTTTTTCCAATACAAAAACCGACATTCGAATATAATATGCAGCTGCCTGATTCCAGTTCTCATTACCTATATGTATTTTCATGGCTTGTCTCCTCTTTTACACGCCTTTTTCCCGATATAATTATTATGCATGACCTCCATTATAAAGTACAACGGTTTCCTTAATCTATTAGTTATTTCTGCAAATGTGTGAGATTATTAAACTGAACCATTTAGAACAGTTTTCACCACGTTTAACTCATTTACAAAAAATTAAAGATTAAGAGGGATAACATGAGAAATATTAAATTGACAATTGAATACGATGGAGGCCGTTACTTAGGATGGCAGAGGCTTGGTGATTCAGACAAGACGATCCAGGGGAAAATCGAAAATGTCCTGTCACAATTGACAGGTACTGATGTTGAAATTGTAGGGTCTGGACGAACAGATGCCGGAGCTCACGCAAGAGGACAAGTAGCTAACTTCAAGACAGAATCCGATATAGAGCTACCAGCTATGCAGGAAACCCTGATTCGCAACCTTCCTCAAGACATTATTGTCAAAAAGATAGAAGAAGTGCCCGAACGGTTCCATTCACGCTACAACGCCAGTGGAAAACAATATAGCTATTATGTATGGAACGAGACTATTCCATCTGCTTTTGAACGGAACTACAGTTTTCATTATCCTGAGCAGCTGGACCTTGAAAAAATGCAGGCAGCTTGTCAAAAACTCATAGGCACTCACGACTTTATCGGTTTTTCAGCACTTAAAAAAACGAAAAAGTCGACAGTCAAGACAATCAATAACATCACGATCGAAAAAGAAGGAAGTCTTTTGCATTTTACATTCGTGGGAGAAGGATTCCTGCATAAAATGGTCAGGGTCATCACTGGTACACTATTAGAAATCGGTGCAGGAACCATCGAACTAGACAGTATTGATGAAATATTCGAGAGTGGCATTAGAAGCGATGCTGGAATAACAGTACCTGCGCAGGGGTTATTTTTGGATGAAGTGTATTACGATTAATGATTACCGACTTGTTAACTTGCACTTTAGAAAGGGATGGTATAGGTGAACCTGAAAACTAACTTTATCCATAAACTTTTCCGACTATCTTTTGTCTCACTCTTTTTTGTAATGGTCCTAGCAGGCTGCCGGTCAAATGATTTATTTGGTGATGAATCAGAAAACGTATCATCTATAGAGGTAAGGGATTATGATGCCAACGAACTGGTTACCGTAATAACTGATCCTCAGATAATAGAACCACTAGTGGAAGAGCTGGAACATGCTTATACAGGTTCGACCGCTAACATGGATTTAATGAATCCTGAATACCTCCTATTATTTCTGGACAGTGACGACCACATCATTCAAGAATTTGGTTATTATATAGAAGAACTGAGTCTTGGGGTAGTCGGTCGCTATCATAGCAGAGAGCTAGGGGCTCTGCTCTCAGTCACCACAGAACTACACATAGAAGAAACCGAATAAACTTTGAAAGACCTTCAACATAAAGGAGATGCCTTTTTGCCCGTAGCTGAAACCGTGCAGCTCATGGTTGGTTTTCGGAAGTCTTTTGATTTCCTTAATCAGTCTAGTTGTTGTGCTGATAAAGCTCAACAATGACAAAAAAATAACCGTCCTTAACTTTAGCGAGTTAACGGTTATTTTTTAACTAAAAACTATGCTACCGTCTTTAACGGTTCTACACAGAGAATGAATTTACAAGATCACTAACTTAATATCTACGCATTTTCAGAAACAAAAATTAAACTTTCAACAAATTTGTCGTTAAACTTAGATTTTTCCTTTAAACTTGACACTCAACTATAGAAAGGTGATAATCATGCTTATTAATAAACTAGAAAAAAAATAAAAAATCCAAATTGCTTCTAACAGGTCTTTCTGCTCTGATGCTTTCCACAGTTATAACTCCAGCCGTTGTTTCAGTCCAAGCAGCTTCAGGACCAAACATTGATTCATCTGCTGAGAGTATTCTAATTGATGATCAACTAGAAAAAGAACTTGCATTTAACATTAATCAATATATATTGGAAAATGACATAGGTCCAGAGCCTTCAATGATCCAACCCAACTCTGTATCTTTGGGACTATTAGCAGCACTAACTTTGAAATACGGTTCTGTTTTTGTGACAACAACGCTACCAAAACTTGTCTTCTCTACTGTAGGTCTAAGTGGAACGATTAGCCAAGCAGCATTTATTAGAATTTTCAACAATGCACTAACTGCTTCGTCTCAAACTGCTTTCAATAGAATAATGGCAAATGGTTTAAGATCTGCAGGTGTAAATGCAAGTACTGCTGAATCTATAGCTGGATCTATTTCTGCTGTTGTATTTCTATTTTTATAAACAAACTAGTTTGACTTTTTTTACAAATTATGAACATTAAGGTGTTGAATATGAATAAAACTAAAGATACTTACTCTATAAGTATATTATTAGGCTTATTGGGTATAATTTCGTTTATTATGGTCACATCAAGCCCTAATATAGATAGTTTTCTATTAGAATTGACTATTGGCTTAGTAATAGGTGGTCTAATGTCATATGGATATGAAATCGTCAAAGTACTATATGAAAAAAAAATAGCTAAAAAAATTAAACGACACATAATTATCTATGGAATTCCCATCATGCTATTTGTTTCTGTTATTAACTATTTTTATAGTTCACTTCTTGCTTCTGCTGTAGGAGCAGTTATGAGCTTCTTATTAGTATCTTCAATCTACAAAAAATACTAACAGCATAATGGTAAAAGGAATAAATGGATTTGTAATACTCAAAAGCACTCGCCGGCGAACCGACTGAACGGTTCGAAGGCAAGTGCTTTTTTGTGATTTCATAATACTTATTGTTATTGATTTCTTTGTAAATTTCAAGTTTAAGTTAGCCACTTGTTAAAAATAATTTTCATGTGAAATTTAGCGTTCATTTTCCTTGTAGAGAGGGCTTGATAATGAGC
>NZ_PVTO01000005.1 GCF_003003275.1 Alkalibacterium olivapovliticus | reverse complement strand
TTTCTATTTCTTGTTTTGTATATATTTTTTTGCTCATCAGAAAAACCTCCACTTAAAACTAGTCTATAAAAGTATAACGAAAAAACTCTAAAAAAATAACCCGAAAACCAAAACACTCTTTTTTGAGTGTCTAGTTTTCGGGTAGAGATTCATATGTGTATTTAGTAACCTGATTAACTCAGGTGTTTTATAAACGCTTCATAAGTCCCTGCTGACAACAGCTTCTGAATCAGACTGGAGTCATTCACTATACGGCCTAAAATGTCATAGAGATCCTGCAGATCTTCCTGGCTGTTCTTTTTGACGTTGAGCAGACAGACGAACTGGACTTTACGTTCGCCCCAGTCGATCGGTCGCTTCAGTGTACAGATCGTCAGAAAGGTCTGACTGGATTGCGGAGAGATAGGGTGTGGGACAGCAATTAGATTCCCATACGCAGTCGGGGCGATTTCTTCCCGTTCGTAGACCCGTTCTTTATAGTCAGCCGGCAGCGAATCATAAGCACTCGCCTGTTCAGCCAGAAAGTTGATCACAGCTTCTTTAGACGACAGTGGCTGATTCAGAAACATAGTGGTCTTGGGCAGATAATCCAGTACTTTTTCTTTTTTAGCAGACACATACCGGTCGATCCGGGTCATATCTTTATTGCCCAGAATAGCATTCACTTCAATGACCGGAACGGGCAGGTTTTCTTTGATCGGTACAGAACTGATGATAAAATCGGTCTCATCGAATGGAATGTCTTTAATTTTATAAAATTCAGTGACCCCGAGCACTCTGATCTGTGAGCGAAATTCGGCTTCGACCCGGTAACGGATCAGCTGAGCACTGCCTACGCCTGAGGCACACACAATGTAACACGTTTTTGGACGCGTGTTGATCTTCTGACGTTCCATAGCGGCGCCAATGTGCAGCGCCAAGTAGGCCACTTCATTTTCGTCGATCGAGACACCCAATTCCTCATCCAGCACTAAAGAAGCGATGATACCCGCTTCGAATGCCAGTGGATAAGCATGCTTGATGTCATCGAGCATGGGATTGCGGATATTCATATTGTACTTGTATCGATTGATGGCTGGTTTCAAGTGCAGACCTAATCCCAGTTTCAGTTCCTGATCATGATTGATATTGAGTGCATACTTGCTTTCGACTGCTTCGATCATTTTATTGGTCAGAGAGATGATCGACGGGTCCATCACTTCTTCTGCCGTCTGCTCCTGAAACGGTTTTTCCTGGATCAGTTTGGTTCCCAGTAGATGGATCGTAATGTATATAATCTCCAGTTTAGGAAAAGTAACATCCAGAGCCTGCTGCACTTCTGAGACAATATTTGAAGCGACTTTAAACTCTTTTTTTGATTCGATATCCTGAATTTCCTGCTGGACCAGGTCCACATGGTGGCCTTCCTTAATCCGCTTATAGGCGATCGCGATATGCACAAAAAGATTATTGATGGCGATGTCAGACAGGGTGACCTGATGCTCTTTCAGCTGATCTAAGAGCAGCACCCAGACGTCAGTCAGTTTATCCTTCGACAGATTGACGATTGCTGCCAGCTGATCCATCCAGACTTGGTCTGGTGACGAATAACTCCGGTTGAAGAGGTATTCAGACATGGCAAAACGGCGATTCAATTCTGATCCGTCGATTTTCATCCCGTAATTAGCTTTACTGTCTATTGTCAGGTGATGTTTTTCGAGAATGCCTCTCATCAGTTTCAAATCGCCCTGCAGCGTCGATTTACTGACATGCATTTCATCAGCCAGATCGTCCAGCTTGATATGGGTCTCGGTCAGCAATAGTCGCTTGATCATATATAAGATACGACTGTCCGGTGTTGTCGGAATCACGTCAGACGATTCTTCCGTCTTAATCAAATCAGTTAAAAATGAACGGAAACGCGTATTATCTTCGATGATGAGGTCATATCCGGTCCCTCTTTTTGACTGGACCGACGCCCCATTGTTATCCAGCAGGTCATTAAGCACCTTGATGTCATCACGCACTGTTCGAGAAGAGACTTCCAGTTTACCGGCTAAATACTGACCGGTCAAAGGCTGAGTTGAGCCCATAAGTTCTCTGAGAATCATGTCTATTCGAGTATCCACTTTATCCACTCCTTTCTGTACAGATTGTCAACTGTTTCTTTCCATGCACAAAAGCGCAGCAATCACTGTCGCTACGCTCTGTATATTTTTTTAGTCGTTAAATCCGTTCTGGTTTGATACATCGGCGAACCAGAATGCGCTCTTCTTAGCTGTGCGCTCTCCTGTTTTTAAATCAACTGAATAAAAGCCGTAACGGTTTTTATAGGCATTCATCCATGACCAGTTATCCATAAATGTCCATAAGTGGTACCCTTTTACGTTACATCCTTCTTCAGCTGCTTTGTGCAACCATTTCAAATGGCCTTTGATAAAGTCGATGCGGTAGTCATCTTGGATTCGTCCATCTTTCAGGAAACGCCCTTCATCCTGAACACCCATTCCATTTTCAGAAATGAATGAGTCGATGTTTCCGTAGTTGTCTTTTAGATTAATCATTATATCATAAATGCCCTGCTCGTAAATCTCCCATCCTCTATAGACATTCATTTTACGTCCTGGCATTTCATAGTTATCGAAGAACCAGTCCGGCATGAAAGGTGAATACGGATTTGGAAGAGTTTCTTTTGCTTTGACTCGTCTTGGCTGGTAGTAGTTAACACCAAGTAAATCGACAATATTGTTCTTAAGCAGCTCTATATCTTCATCTTGCGTTTCTGGAAGCTGTCCATGTTCTTCAAGCAGCTTGATCAGGTCTTCAGGGTATTCACCCTTAACTGCCGGGTCCAGGAAACTTCTATTAAAGAACAAGTCACAAATATGAGCGGCTTTCAAGTCTGCCGGATTCTGGCTGCGGGGATAAGACGGAGTCAAGTTCAGTACGATTCCAATTTTACCATCGTATGCTTTCTGATACGCTTCAACTACTTTTGCATGAGCAATCATGGTGTTGTAAGCAACTTGAATCGCGCGTTTGGCATCGACTACATTCGGGTGATGGAAATCATACAAGTAACCGCCCTCTACAGGAACGATCGGTTCATTGAATGTAAACCAAGTCTTTACACGGTCGCCGAACAGATTGAACGCTGTTTTAGAATAGTTGACGTATGCATCGATTACAGATCTGTTTTCCCATCCGCCTTTTTCCTGCATTTCAATCGGCATGTCAAAGTGGAACAAATTGATAAACGGCTCGATATCATTAGCCAGCAGCTCGTCAATCACCTTGCCGTAAAACTCGACAGCTTCCTGATTGACGTCGCCTTCTCCACCCGGAATCAGTCTTGCCCAGGAAATAGATAAGCGGAATGAATTATGACCGATGGTTTTCATATTTTTGATGTCTTCTTTATAACGGTTATAGAAGTCTGACGTGTTATCTGGCCCGACACCTTCAAAGAAGCGATTCGGTTCAGTCTGGAACCAGTGATCCCAGATCGTTTCACCAGATACGCCGTTTTTACTGCCTTCCATCTGAGTGGCTGAAGCGGCACTTCCCCACCAGAAATCCTTTGGAAATTGATACTCGACTGTCATAAATGGCCTCCTACTTGAATTTGTAAAGTTCAATGATTTCGACTGCCAGGTCTCTTACGGTCATCGCAGTCATTAAATGATCTTGAGAGTGAACGAGGATCACATTAACACCTTGTCCATTTCCCTGTGCTTCTTCTTGAAGAAGCTTTGTCTGAAAGCTGTGAGCTTTTCCTAGTTCTTCGCCGGCTTCTTTCAGTTTTGCTTCAGCCCCTTCAAAATTACCTTCTTTAGCTTCCTGGATTGCTTCCATCGCACTCGATTTCCCGTTTCCGGCAAACAGAATAATTTGAAACGCAATTTCATTCATTTTATCATCCATTTATATTTCCCCCTATTTTTTAGAAAAGAAAGGCGAACCTCCAGATAGTCTGAAAGTTCGTTTCTTTTTAAATTATGCTTTTGCTTCTGCGATACGCATTTCTTCTCCGTAATACTGTTTATCCAGTAACTTAATGAATGGGAACCAGATAACGAATACGATAACCATATTGATTAACTGCATGACTGCTCCCATGATATTATTACCCGTTGCCAAGTAACCACTTAGGAGTGCTGGTGTGGTCCAGGGGACGATTATTCCTGCTGGCCTAGGGGCAAATCCAGTCGACATGGCAAAGTAAGTAACTGCCGCAACAACTACCGGTGCCAGTAACCAAGGAATCATGACTAATGGATTCATGATGATCGGCATACCGAATATAAGTGGTTCATTTACATTAAATATCCCAGATGGTCCGCCTAGTTTACCCAGTTCACGTAACTGTCTACTTTTAGTAACTGCAAAGATGACAAAGATAACAGCTAAAGTCATCCCAGATCCACCGATCCCAACGATAAAGGTATCGATAAATTGTTTAGTAACGATGTGTGGCAGTTCTTCACCAGCCTCGAACGCAGCAAGGTTATCATTATTTAATGAATACCAGATTGGGTCGAATACCGAGTTAACAATAATCTGACCATGTAATCCAAAGAACCAGAAGACCTGAATTAGTAAAACGGCAACCAGTGTAGCAGGCAACCCACTACCTAAAGCTGTTAACGGTTGTTGAACAAGTGTGTAGATAAAGTTCTGTACAGTTTCAAATGGTGTGAAACTGAATATTATTCTGATGACTAAGAATAATGTCAATGTTAAAGTGACAGGAATCAGCGCGCTGAATGAACGAGCTACAGCTGACGGAACCCCTTCAGGCATTTTGATTGTCAAGTTTTTACGTACGAATAAGTGATATAATTCTGCTGAAACGAATGCAGTAAATATGCCTAAAAACATTCCTTGTGCACCTAGTGAGTTAGTTGGGATCACATTAGGTGTTCCCTCTACTATTTGAGGTGTCATAATCAAGAATGACGCGATAGCTACGACTCCGCCATAAATGGCTTCGCCTCCACGCCCTTCAACCATTTTGTACCCTATACCTATTATAACAAATAATCCCATGATACTTAATGTGGCAGCTGAAGCGGGCCCCAACGCATTCTGATAGGCTGCAAAGGCATCGTCGCCTATTAATCGATCTAAAAAAGGCAGGTTAGCGATTACAACAAAGATTGAGCCAAATATGATCATCGGTAATGCCACCATAAATCCATTACGCAATGCTGTTAAGTACCGGTTATTATTCAACTTTTCAGCAATGGGCATTAGAACATTTTCTAACATCTCCATAAATTTATCCATTGTTTAAGTGCTCCTTTATTTAGTTTTTATTTGCTTCAATTAATTCCAGTGCTTTATCCAGTACTGCTTTTCCATCAACACGTCCGTAAGAAACTGGATCGATGACATCTAAAGGAATACCCACTTCATCTGCTGTCACTGAGAATTTTTTCTTCATGAAACGCATTTGAGGTCCAATAAGCAAAACATCCGCTTTTTTCATATCTTCTGGCGCTTTATCTTGAGCCACTGCCCAGATCTCAGCGTCCAATCCTCTTTCTTTTGCTTCCGCTTCCATTTTTTGAACCAGAAGACTTGTTGACATACCTGATGAACAGGCTAATAAAATTTTGACCATTTTTATTTTCCGCCTTTCGTTTTTTAAGCTATACACATCATATAAAAAGAACGCTTCCACTACCACACGTACAATTTCCGCTTCATAACGGAAAAAGCATGTGAGTGCAGAGGAACTGAAGACGATTTAGTGTAAGACTCAACCAAAATCTGACATTCAGTAGTGCCCTATCTTTGTTTTACCCGCATCTCAATGCCTCTTCATTTCTGAGACTCCCCTAGTCAGGTCCTTGACCTGCAACTCAGATGACATGTAGCTGCGAGATCAGTCTAGTCCCCTTCATTATCTAGAACTCAAGCCCAAGCTCTATTTCAGTTAAAGGTAGTGAGCCTCACTACCTTCAGCTCACAATCTAGTTTGTTTTGAGATGGTCCCTAAATCAGTTTAGGGGCCATCTCATATGTTGCTGTCTGCTGAGTTGCAGCTAATCAATACCCTTCTCCCCTTAGACAGCACATACACACAAAAACACCCCGTCTGATTAGACGAGGTGCAGTCACCGTGTTCAGTTATAGTACGAAATACAAGTAGGTTGCCATGAATAGAAAGAATCCAGTCATGGAGGTGATAACTCCGTTAAATGTGAGCTCGATGTGGCTGATTCTATTCAGCAGTCCACCCTGTTTAATGATCCCGTTATAAATACCAGCTGCGGCAACGATCATTAAAGCGTAGACGATTCCTTTTTCAAAATATTCCGCTGAGAATACCGCTACTTCATAGCCAAAGAGGACGTTCATTGAAGTTGGTCCGTAGATACCGGTAACTAAAATCAGTCCACCCATGATGAAGACCAGAAGTTCTGACAGCAAGTCTTCCTTAGGCGGCTTCGCTTCTTCAGCACGATTATCCTTACCGAATAATATGGTAGCGAACTTGAAGAAATAAGTGATGGTACCCAGGTTGATTAGGTTCAGACCAAACTGAACGATCGGACGGTAACTGCCGTAACTGATCATGTATTTGGAAATACTCCCGTTAAAGAGTGGTGCTCCTGTGACGCCCAGTATTCCGAATATAATGGCAAAGCCAGTGAGCGGCATGGCCTTAAGGACCCCTCTCATCTGCCGGATGTCCCGTGTGCCGTACTGATGGTAAACTTGACCGGCAGCCAGGAATAAAGTCGATTTGAATAAGGCGTGACTGACGACGTGGAACAAAGCACCCCAGTAGGCAATCTCAGACCCCATATTCAACCCGATCATGATCAGACCAATTTGAGAAACCGTTGAATAAGCAAGAATCATTTTGATATCATTCTGGCCCATGGCCATAATGAATCCGAATATAGAGGTGATGAACCCGATCAGGAAGAAGACTTCCTGTACATTAATGACGGGCTCGAACATGGCACTGAAACGGATGAACATGTAGACCCCTGTTTTAATGAATAAACCGGATAAAATAGCTGAAACAACAGGCGGTGCACTTGGTGTTCCGTGAGCTTTAGGCAGCCAGCTGAACAACGGTACAACAGCTGTCTTCAGACTCAGTGTCGTCATCATGAAGGCAAACGGCAGCATAACGGCACGAGGGTCTTCCAGTTGAGGCAGGACCTGACTAATAGCTCTTATGTCAAGAAGTCCAGTTGTGCGGTACAACATTCCTATTCCAAAGAGCAGAAAAGCTGTTCCGATGACATTGACGAAGAAGTAAATCATTCCATCGTAAATCGCCTGCTTTTCTTTATTGATCATGATTAGAATCGCTACAACAACTGTAGATACTTCCAGCAGAACGAATATATTGAACAAGTCTGTACTCAAGAATAAGGCGATGATCAATCCCTGAAGCACTAAGAACAAGAATCCGAACTGGGTCGTGAAGTAATCCTTATGAAAGGCATAGATAATCATCATTAGGAATATAGTGGTTGTCAGTAAGATGAATACCGATGAAATAATATCGGCCATCAGAGTAATCGCTATTCCTTCAGGAACATTCGACATGAAATTGAAGATTGTATCATCTGTTCGAACCTGAATGAAAATGCGCAGTGCATAGATAAACTGGACAATCTGCGCGGCCACAATAAACAGGCGTGTGTCTTTTTTAGAGAATAATATGCTGATGATTCCAGCTAAAATCGGTCCGATTACGAGTAGGTAAAGCAATGTGTGTACCCTTCTTTCTGAATTCTAGATTTAAGTTAACCAGTACATATACCCGACTATACCGATGAAAAAAGCAACTAAGGCGGTTATCATGGCATTGAACGACAACTCGATGTAGCCGATTTTTGAGAATAAATCCCGCTCCTTGACCCATCCTTTATAGAGTGCAAAGGCTGCCAGGACAAGCAGCAGATAAATAAATGATTTTTCCAGATATTCACCTGGGTAAATAGTAAAGTCATATCCATATAAGAACTGAAGCAGTCTATTCCCAAACAGTCCACTAATTAACGTCAGTACACCAAAAGTTAATGTTGTCCATTGAGGGACATCATGTCTGGTATCCTGCCCTTTGATGTCGTCCGGCTGAGTGTTTTTACCGAACAGCATAGCTGCAAACTTCATGCTGTAAAGTAGTGTTCCTAAGTTGATCAGGTTTAAAAGTAACTGAATATAGGGCGAATCACTACCATAACTGATCATGTATTTTGAAATGGACCCGTTAAACAGTGGAGCGCCTGTAATACCAAGCAGTCCGAATATAATGGCAAAACCGGTGACCGGTAATGTTTTCATGACTCCACGGATTTTATGTATGTCTCTGGTCTTATAGTGATGAGACAGTACACCCACGGATAAAAATAAAACGGTTTTGAACAAGGAATGGGCGAACATATGGTACATCGCTCCCCAGTAGCTTGCTTCCGCACCAAACGAAAAACCGACTGTCATTAATCCTACCTGTGAAATGGTTGAGTATGCCAGCAGCAGTCTAAGGTCATTTTGCGCAACGGCTAATGTGAACCCGACAATACTGGTGACAAATCCGATAACCAGGAAAAACGTGTTCAGTTCAATGACTTGTGAAAACATGGCTGTCAGTCTGATGAATAAGTAAAGGCCAGTTGTTTCATATACTCCCGAGAGAATAGCTGGAATAACTGGTGGTGCACTTGGTGTCCCATATGCTTTAGGTAACCAGCTGGATAATGGAAACAGTGCGATTTTTAAACTGATGGTGGTCATGATAAAGGCAAACGGCAGAATCAGTGAGCGCGGATTTTCCACTTCAGTAATGACTTCTGAAATGGCGTGGAGATCCAGATGACCGAATGTCCGGTACAGAAACCCGACACCAAAGAGCCAGAAACTTGATGCGATAACACTGATAAAGAGGAAAATCATCCCGTCGTAAACCGCCTGCCGGTCTTTTCGAAGCATGATCAGTATGGCGACGACAACAGTTGACACTTCAAGGAGCACATATATATTGAACAAGTCAGTCGATAGAAACAGTGCAATGATCAGCGCCTGCAACGTCAGATATAAAAACCCGAACTGACTGTCAAAGTAATCCCCAGAATAAGCATAGATCAGCAGTCCTAAAAAGAGTAAAGTCGTCAGCCAGACTAAAACGATCGAGATACGGTCCGCATAAAGCGTAATGGAAAAAGCGCGAGGATAACCGGCCATATTATTGATGATCGTTCCCTGAGAGCGGACGTTGAAAAACAGATAGGTCGTATAAAGGGTAATCCCAATTTGCGAGCCAACAATCAGCTTTCGCGAGTCACTGTGAATGAACCCGATATTGATGACCGCAATAATAATGGGTATGATAACCAGCCAATAGAGCATCCTCTCACTCCTTTCCACTAAATTTAGAGCCTGTCAGTTATAACATTAATGATAGATAGACAACAACGACAATAAAGTAGCCTGCCATTGCAGTAATAATTCCGTTGAACGTCAATTCCGCGTGTCCGATTCGTGTGATCAATCCACCGTGTTTGATGATACCGTGGTAGAATGCAACGCCGGCAACGATCATTAAGACGTAGACCATACCTTTTTGGATATACTCATCTACATTTACGTGCACTTCGTAGTTAAAGAAGAATTGAGTCAGTCCTTCTCCGAAAATACCTGTAAAGAAAGAAGCGATACCCATCACGACACAGGCACTTAAGGCAAAGAAATCAGATTTTGCTCTACCCTCTTTTGGATTGTTTCCAAACAGCATGGTCGCATATTTAACGAATGACATGGTCGTTCCCAAATTAATGATGTTCAAGAGAATCGTGACCCCATAGTCATACGTTCCGTGGGCAATCATGTATTTTGAAATACTCCCGTTAAAGAATGGAGCTCCGGTAATGCCAAGAATTGCAAAGGTTGTAGCAACAGCTACCCAAGGCATTCGTTTGAAGAGCCCTCTGATCTGGTAGACATTTCGTGTGCCGTACTCCTCGTAAATCATCCCAGCTGTCAGGAAGAGAGTTGATTTGAATATGGCATGGTTGAAAATATGGTAGACGGCACCCCAGAATGCAATTTCTGATGCCATGTTGATTCCCATCATGATCAGACCGATTTGTGAAACGGTATGATACGCCAGAATGAGTTTTATGTCTTTCTGACCAAGCGCCATAATGAAGCCGATCAGTGACGTAAAGAATCCGATCCAGAAGAAAAAGACATGCATATCGATGACAGGACTGAACATGTCATTGAAACGAATGAACATGTAAACCCCACTCTTAATGTAAAGTCCACTTAACACAGCAGATACGACCGGTGGTGCACTTGGTGTACCGTGCGCTTTCGGAAGCCAGCTGAATAAAGGCGTGACCGCTGTCTTCAGTGAAACAGTTACCATCATCATCCCGTAAGGCAGCACAACGGCGTGAGGACTTTCCAGTAAGGACATGGCTTCTTTGATGGCACGAATATCTAAAAGTCCGAATGTTCTGTAAAGCATGCCTATCCCAAACAGCAAAAAGGCTGTACCAATAACGTTGACGAAGAAATAAATCATTCCGTCATAAATCGCCTGTTTTTCTTTGTTGAACATAATCAAAATAGCCACGACTACTGTTGATACTTCCAGAAATACAAAGATGTTGAATAAGTCACTTGATAAAAAGAGTCCCATCATCACTCCTTGTAAAGTCATGAATAAAAATTGAAAACGTGGCTCGAAGTAATCTTCTCTAGTCGCATAAACAAGGAAGGCAATGTAAAATACGGCTGTCATCAAGACCATGAAAATCGCAATAGAATCAGCATATAAACTTAATGCCAAGCCGTCTGTGTATCCACCTGTGTTCCAGATGATCGGGCCAGTCTCTTTTACTTGAAAAAAGACATAAAAAGCAAATCCGGCATATAATACCTGAAAAACATACAATAATAATTTAGCTAGTCTATTACGAAGTAATAGAGCAATAACCCCCATCAAAATGAGAGCAAGCACTAATAATCCTAACAATTAATGGTCACTTCCTGTCTGATCTCTATTACGCGACCAGTGCGTAATGCCGTGTTTCTGTTTGTAGTGCATAAACATGGTCAACCCTATCGCTGTAACACCAATACCGATAACGATAGCTGTAATCATCAAAGCAGAAGGAACGGGGTCGACGAAAGCAGCTTCCTGTGCCTGTCCGATTGGAGGCACACTGCCAACAGTGTAATTGATTGTGATATAGAATAAAAATATACCCGATTCCATGATAGACATGGACATGATTGTTTTAACGATCGTTTTCTTTGTCATCAACCCGTAAAGGCCAATGAAAAACAAAAGGATGCCGACAATCTCGCCAGTGATAAAATCCAATGGTTTCATCTTCTTTCTTATAATAGTTGTGTGTTGCTACAGACTCAATTAGTCAGTAAGACTATCGGCCTTCATAGAATACGAAACGGTAGAATATGATACTTAACCCTGAGAATACTTTAAGTCCGATAAGCGAGTTCATTGCCACCATGTAAATCTGGTGAGAAATCGTTGTATCTGCAGGTTGAATCTGCATGAAGACGTAAAGAACAGGAGTCATCACGATCGAAAGGAAAAGAATTTTTTCCACGATTTCTAAAGCATGCAGGTCTAAATCAAAGTTTGGATAAACCAGGTAACGTGTGATCAAAGCTGTAGCAAGTATTGCTCCACCCTGGAATCCTCCACCTGGAGAAACGTGGCCATTAACGATAATGTAAAGACCAATCAGTAAAACGAACGGATAAATGATTCCAACCATTCGAACAACAATCTCTGAGTTCCCTTTACGGTTAAAGTCGTCTTTTTCAAACTGATATTTTTCAGCGTGTTTATTTGCCCATGATACGTTGATAACCTCCATTACAGATACCATCAGCATCAAGGCTTCAAATAGTGTATCGAATACACGGTAGTTCAGGTAAATAGCAGCAACTGAGTTCTGGGCACCCGTTTGTGCAAAGAAGTCTGCTGTGAAATAATCCATCAGTGGTGTGTCGAGCTGCTCTGAGTGATTCAGGAATAAAAAGAGAACAACCAGTGCACCAATGACCGCAAATGCGATACGAATTATGTGGAATAACCTACTCGTCTGCGCCATCTAAGGTCACCTCATCTCTAAATACTACACGGATATCTGTAATATCTGTAATGACTTCATTCAAGTTAGCCACGATATCCTGGAACACCTGATCAGTCGTATCACCGTATAAATACGTCAGATTTCCTTTTCGGTGTATAACACAATCATGTCTGTTTTCACGTGCAACTGTTTTCAGTGGCCGGTTTGTGTAAGCCAGCTGAGGCTCGATTTCTTCTGTACGCTCCATGAACAATTCCAGTGGACGGACGATCGATCCCATGATTTCATTGATTTGATCATCATTAAATACTTCTACATCTTCATTAACATAACAGATGTCGTAAACTGATACTTTTTTCAAGGCAACTAAGTACATAACGGTTGAAAGACCTACGCCAATAGCTGCTTCAGCTAAGGCTACATCGGGTGCGTTGTAATGCAGGTAGGCAAGAGCAATCGTTAAGGAAAAAGCACCAAGGAAAATGATTGAACGACGCAAGTTATCAGAGAAGACAGACACACAAGCTAAAACAAGCAGTGTCAATAAAATAAACGTTTCAAACATGTCTCCTATCTCTCCTTCTTGATTCGGTAGCCGCTGATATGGGCTGACCTTGTAATGGCGTGCGTGGCTATAGGGTTAGTGATGATATATAATGCTAAAACTAAAATAATTTTTCCGCTGAAGAAATCAAATCCGTGTTTGATGATCAGTCCCAGCATAATAGTGATAAAGCCGACAGTGTCAACCTTAGCGGTTATTAGGATACGTGAGAAATAATCTTTGAATCTGAAAATACCGAAAACACCTAAAGCCATAAAAATAAGGCCGATGATAATGACTATATTGGCAATCCATTCTATTACGTGTGCCATTATACATCTCCCTTTCGTTCAATAAATCGTGCAATCATGATAGTCCCTATAAATCCAAGTACACCATAAATAAGGGCTACATCGATCATGTAAGTGCGGTTGATAATTATCCCGATAAAGACAGCGGCAACGATAACCTTGGATGAAAACAGTGAGAACCCAAGCATGCGATCCCAAACTGTCGGTCCGTCCAGCACTCGAACAAGACCAAATACGGATAATCCCGCTATAATGGTTAAAACAATTGAATCAAAATCCATTTGTTTCCCTTCTTCCTCTCTATTCCTTTTTGTTATTACGCTTTTTCTCCACCAAGTGACTTTTCATAGCGTAAAAGGATATCTTCTAGTTTAAGTGGAATGACCGCTCTTGGATCTTCGTCTATAGCTGGTGCATTAAGAGCTAAAACTTGCAGCGTACTGCCCTTCTTTTCTACCGTTACAGTACCCGGTGTCAGTGTGATCGAGTTAGCTAAAATATCGATCAGCAGTTCATCCGTCAAAATCGTTTCACACGTAATGATCTGTACATCTGCTTTGCCTGTAATAATGTTTGGAATAACATCCATACCGGCAAGGAAGATTTCAACAAATAAGCGAAACGCATATTTAGCTAGTGTCCCTAATCCGATCATGTATGAATGCTCGTAATTCCCCTTTAAAAGGAAGCGATCTGTAAAGACCAGCACCACTACTGATGAGATAATACCTGATACAACTGTGAAGATGGTAAGCTCTTCAAACAAAATAAGCCATACTAACGATAACAGAATCAATATCTCTTTGTTATCGACGATGTCTTCCCATAATGCGTTCATATATGTTTTCAAAAAAAAACCTCCCTTCCGACGTGAGTAGATGAAAGTCTATCTCCTAAGTAAGTCGATGGGCGGGTAAATGTCCCGTCTTTTCGGCTGTACTTCGATTGTAGCATGTTTCAGATCTTATGCAATGGATTTCTGCTAAAAAAGCGGTCAGGTTGTCATTGAAAGCGATTTTACTCCAGAGGCCTTTCGTTCTTTATTCACATTTGCTACTTATTTAATAGTCTAACAAAATCAAGTGCCTTTGAGAACCGGTTTTTTGCTTCTAACGGGTAATAATTAAATACAAAAAAAGTACTGTGGAATCAGCGCTCGAGCCATTCTCCACAATACTTTATAATTGGTTTCCGATTTTTATGTCTCATTTGTCCTACTTTACACGTTTAAGGAAACTTCTAGGCACTTCAGCTGTGTAACGAACCAGTTTATTCGTCCCTGGATGGACCAGAACAAGCGTCGTCGCATGTAACCCCAAGCGTTTAAGCGGATTGGTTTCTGCATCATACATCTTGTCTCCGGCTACAGGATGGCCCATTTCTTTCAGGTGAACACGAATCTGGTGTTTACGTCCCGTCTCCAGTTCCACTTCCAGCAGTGAATAATTCTCATTACCCAGTACTTTTCTGAAATGCGTAACAGCGTGTTTTCCGCCATTTGGTTCCAGATTGGAATACATCTTGATGCCTTTGCTCTCGGAAATATAAGAGGCATACTTACCTTGTTCTTCAGCTACAACACCTTCAACCAGTGCCGTATAAATCCGTTCTTTTACAGTATTCTTCCAGTCTTTCTGAAGTTCCTCTTTTATCTCTTCTGACTTAGCGAACAGCATGACGCCAGATGTGTCTCTATCCAAACGGTGTACAACGAAGATTTTATTTTCAGGATTCTCTTTTTTTAAATAGTCACTGAGTTGGTGATAAGCTGTCAATTCAGTTGGATCATCGCCTGCAATAGACAGTAACCCTGCTTCTTTATTGATTACGATAATATCTCTGTCTTCATGAAGGATAGACAATCCAATCAGTTCTGATTTTTTCTTGGATTCTTTGTTGCTTAAAACACCGACGACTTGGCCCGGTTTTAGTGGGTGATTGTGTTTGGTCACTTCTTTTTCGTCTACAGAAACCTGACCACGCGTTAAAATCGATTTTACTGCATTACGACTTTTGTTGGTAATAACCGACAATAAAAATGGCAGTAAAGTTGTCTCTTCTTTCACTGTGTAGTTTGTCATTCCTTTTTGAGCGTGCTGTGTTGTCCCTTTTCGTAACGGTTTATTTTGCTTGTTTTTCATATATACTCACTCCTATAGTTGGTAACTCCAATGCATTATACCAGAAAACAGCTTTGAAATATGCACTGATTCAGTATCGCCTGTCTTTAAGTCTTGAATTACTTGGCTTGTGATTCTATTGTATCGAACAAAAAAATGTCCTGAGTGTTTTCCCTGTAGGTAAATAAATGAGTAGTAGTCGGTGTGTCTTCTAAGGTAATGTACATCACATAAAAATCTTGTCTTCCTGCTCCATTCCCTATGTATGAGTTTTCAATAGCTGTTTCAGTGTTTACCCCTTCACTTTCAAGGTAGGCCAGCGTATCCGTTTCTAACGCTCTTTTCTGCAGATGCGCGTTAAAAGCATATGCCGACATTACTAAAACGAAAGTTATGATTAAACCTAAGACAATTTTCTTTCTAAGTGGACTCATGTGGTTCAACTCCTTCTATATAACTTAACAGAAAACTGTGCTATAGAAAAATTCAAGCCAGTTATCTAGAAAAATACGTATAATATGGTTGTAAAAGTTTGGTATACTATAACCAATGACCACTTAATGTCAATGAAGAGAGGATTTTATAAATGAATAACAACGATCGACTGGTAAGATTAAGATACGCTCTGGACCTGAAGGATGAGGAAACCGTTGAGGTCTTCACTCTAGGTCAGTTCGATACAACCATTGAAGAAGTGCAGCAGCTTCTGGCTAAAGAGAAGAATGCAGCATCGTCTGAAGATGAAGAGGACGATTTTTCAGAAAATGTCTACCTTAAAGAATGTAGTAACCGTATGTTTGAGTCGTTCCTAAACGGGCTGATCATTTATAAACGTGGCCAGCAAGTAACTGCTACAGGGGAACCTGTTAAGCAGACAAAACTCGTCAAACATGATAAAGATGTTAATAATGTCCTGCTGAAGAAAGTCAAAATCGCCTTAACACTAACAAGTGATGACATTTTGGATATACTTGATGAAACAGGTGTCTCTATCTCTAGCAGTGAATTGAGCGCTGTCTTGAGAAAAGAAGGTCACCGGAATTACAAGGAATGCGGCGACCGCTATGCTCGGAACTTCTTGAAAGGTTTAGCCCTTCGCTACCGTGATTAAAATAGTACCCACAAAAAAGTGTCTCCAAGATCAGCATAAGCTGTTTCTGGGGACACTTTTATGAGTAAAGATATTACTGTGCTTATTCAACGATTACTTGTAAATTGATTACAGCACCATTTTTTTCTTCATTAGAATCTTCCATACTCCTGGTTCTATAGCTCAACGTTCCTTCGTATTCCCCTGGTTCGTAGGTATTTGGTAGTTCAATTGAATAAATCCCAGTACCTGGTTCGATCAACTGAGATTCATAGACCATTGTGTCTTCTATGTTTAAGGAAACAATAAAATATACATCTTTATCCTCGGGGTTTTCAAACCTTACGTCCTGTATTAAGCTGTCTGATTGAAAAGTCAGCTTCTCAAATCCGGGTATAGCAATCGTTTCAGATGTATCATTACTGTCTTCTTCAGGTCGTTCAGTACCGGCATCCGGATCGATCCCTAATAAATCATCAATCGTTTCCTTTGTATTATCGTTGGTAAAGTAATTAACAACAATAATTGTGATAATTACAACTGCTATATAAAGTAGTATTTTTAAAAATATAGTTAAAGCCTTATTCTTTTTGGGACTTTCTTCAGTCATAGTGACTCCTTATTATTAATTAGAGTGTGGGGGACTCTAATGGATTGATTTAATATTGGGACTTAAGGTTATTCAACGTCTGAGAGTTCTTCTGGGTGGTAAGTAACTGTAAAAGTAATTGAACCACTGTAGGAACCCGGTAAATTATCTTCGCTTTCTTCACTAGTTTCAATACCAATGGATTGTTCAGGAGCTTCTAAAGAAAGATCAAAGTTTCCTAACTCTGACCCTAAAGAACCGTCTTTCAAATATATTTCTATTTCCTGATTACTATTTGGATTAGTAACTGGCGATTCTCCATCCAGTAGAGTCATATTTGATGCGTTTGGAACCACTGATACCAATCCAGCTGATGTTAAGTTTGTTAATGTTACAGGAGCAATATTGGTCTCATAACGATTATCTTGATCCATTAAATCAATTTCTATTTCGGCTGGAATTGTTACTTCATATTGGGTTGTTATAATTGTGGTAATAATAGTAGTATCCTGACTTACTTCATCATCTTCATCTTGGTTAATTGCAAATACTGTAGATGTAGTTCCTACTAATAGTCCTGACAACAATGCGGACGCTAATAGTTTTTTCGTTTTTTTGGCTACTTTCTGAATTATATGTAGAAAAATGCTCCCCACTAGCCACTTTTCTCATGAATCAACCTTACTACTAATTGTTCTTTTATACAAAAAAATGCGACAAGAAACTGTAACAAGTGTGACTGGAATTTTATGGAACGTGTTATCATAGACACAATCGCAATAAAAAAGAAATCTGAATAGCTTTAATTGTAGCTCTTTTGATGATTATATGTTTTTTAATTATATGAGACAAAAGCGCAATTTCGACTGAATTAAAACCTCTACATATTGAGAGTATTTCATATTTTTCAAATAGGAATGGATTAGTATAAGACTTCAGCTATTATTCAGTCTAATGTCTAATAACTAGCACATACTAAACATTGCCTTTTTCACGCAAAAAAACCGTCGTGATTAAGTACTCACAACGGGATAATAATTACTTTTTATTTTTTATTGAAGGGTTTATGGTTCTCTGCGAATTTAGAGAGCGCCCTCTTAATTTTTTTTGGCACTGAAACGGAGTGGCTCTCTTCTTCCATGGATTCATACGTGTTATAAGCATCCTTTAATGCTTCATCCGATCCAAATTCCAGATCTTTTGATTTTAGTTCCTTGCGATTTAAAGTGATGTTCTTTTTAAACTGGTTTCTCACCAGACGCTCTATTAGACCAAGATCGATGCTTTCGCCTTCTTTTTCTTTAGTCGCAATAATGCTCAAAACTTCGATATAACTCAAACCTAATGCGCTGGTTACAATTGAAGCAGTGGTTCCGCTGATAATGCCACCTATGATCGTTCCCGCCCCGGGGATAAATTTGAAGGCATTGGCGACAAGTGTCTTTCCGATCATGGTTGCTGATCCTGTACCGCCAACAGCAGCTAGCAGGCTGACTATCGTTGCTTTATCCATTGATATCCCAAATATCGCTGTAATATGTGCAAGCAGAGTCACCTGCATGGGGATCAGAACAGACGCATCGGAAAACGGTATAGGGGCAAAACCTACCCCGAACGTTGTAGCGACATATCTGGAAGCCCAACGTCTGGCAGCCTTAGCTTTGCGTTCAATGTCTGCGTGTTGGGCGTTCATAAAAGCATCATGTGCCTCTTTTGGAATAAGCTGGAGCGTTTTGTCAATCAGTTCCTTCAGACCAAATGGTGGAATGACATAATCATCAGTTATTTCATAAGGTTCAGCCATTATATTCTGAACGGCAGCAACTGGTAAATTCAAATTGTCCAGATAGCGGTTGAAATCTTCAGCTGATTTTCCGATTGACTGGGTCAGAACCAGTATAACGGGCAGTACTGATGATATCTTTTTAATGAGGTCGATTTCTGTTTCTTCGATTCTTGATGAGTTGGCTTGAATACAGTAATAAACCGCATGAAGTGCTTCTTTGGTGTTTTTATTCTGTTTGACCAGGTCAAAGATTTCATCTTTCACTTTTTTCTGAACAGATGGATCCAGTTCCAGTCCTCTGGTGTCGTAGAGAACAATCGGAATGCCTTCTTTAGAAATTTGACGCAAATGTGTGGTTACGGGTTTTCCAATACCCGTATCGGCCAGCTTTTCACGGAAAACATTATTAATCAGTGTGCTCTTCCCTACCCCTGTCTTACCGGCTATCAGTATATTCACTGGCTTCATTTTTTCGATTTCAGCTTCAGTTTTTTCTAGAATTTCCTGAATCATATTGTATTTATTATCTGTAAATTTCATAGGGAACCTCCTTGTTGTTTCTATTATTTTAACATGTTCAAGGGATTAAGACGATTAAGATGCGCCATTATCCTCCTGTCTGAGCATAGTTCGGGTGTATTTCATACCCATTGTCCAATACAGTAGCTTTTCGATTTCACTAGCCGTTTTATCCTCTGTCTGCTGAAACAGCTCAAAGGCAGTAGCTCTCTTATGATCCAGGTAAGGAAGGATCACACTGTTGTAAAGGACCGGCATTTCAAACGAGCGTGCCATTTCAATGATGTCTACCTGCTGACCATATTTATCTTCAACCCCATAATAAATGACAAGCAGTGGTTTGTTGGCCAACTCACTGGAACACATACCTAATGCATAAGATAGGTCATCAATTATGCCCTCAGAGTGTTTAGGAATAAGAAAGACAAATCCGTCATGTTTAGATATCGCTTTAATCCAATCCTCTTTTTCATCGTTTTTATTTAAATTAAAGTCAGCTGCTTCAATTCTGTTAAAAATGACTGGATGAGTATAGGATTGAAGTTGACGTGTAACGGTCTTAATTCGTTGAGCTAATTTTTTACATTCTCTTTTATTTTCAAAGCCGAACGACACGATTCCTATAGTTATCAACTCGCTCACTCCTTATTCTTATGTAGCTTAACCATACTGAGAGTAGTTGCGTATAGTCAAGTTAAACGACACAAAAAACCAGAGTACCACTGACTATTTTCAGCGTGTTCTCCGGTCAACTTTTGCTGTTTAGTTATCTGAATTCTGCTGGAACGTCGGCCAGTTCTTCGACACTAGTGACATGCCATTGACCATCTCCGTATTGAAGAAGGACTCGGTAGACATTGGATCGTCCGCTGTCAGATGTGACTGCGAATACGCGTCCAGGTCCATCATTTCCAACTCTCCAAGTAATCATGTCGCTCTGATTCAATCCCGTAACAGATGAAACAGCATTGGCGATAGCAACTCGGTCACCGGAACCTTCGTTATAATTGACTGTGTAACTTTCATCTAAAGGGGCATTTTCCGTAACTTCAACGTCAGACTCTTCAGTCTCTTCTTGATCGTCTTCAGTATCAGTCTCTTCATCCGGCTGATCTTCTCCCGCCTCTTCATCATCAGCAGGTTCTTCTTCGGTGTCTGTGTCAGTTTCTTCTTCAGTATCAGCTGAGTCAGTCTCTTCATCAACATCAGCGTCCACGTCTTCATCAGACTCAGATTCCTCTTCTTCTTCCTCATCTAAATCAGTTACAATATCTGATCCAGGTGATTCATTATCGGCATTGAGGTCAACCCCAGTATCCCGGTTCATGAAAATGAAGACCATGATACCTACAAGAACGACAAGCAAGATAGCAATGATGGAATAATAAATCTTTTCCGGATTACTTTTGCCCGACTTTTCAGGTCCGTTCGGTTCAGTCGAATCAGGTGTATTTGCTGCTCTTTTTGCCTTTTTTCGATTAGCTCGTGTTTGTTTCATAAAAAAAAGTCCTCCACTCATTAGATGTACTAGGTAAATTATACCATTGTTAAAAATTGTAGCACAGTCTGAGGTCTTTTAAGGTGACAAATCAGCTACAAAAGTCACAATAGAGTTTCAGTTGGACTTTTTTAGGTTAACTAGAAGTTAAGATAAGCTTAATTATTGGATAAGTGGTGATATATCACCACTTAAACAGCTTCGCCTAATGGAAAGAATAGCATTCGGTAAACTCCATCGGCTATCGCACTGGAGTTGATTGAAATTAAGTGATGTTTGGTTCGCTCAACGGTAAATTTTTCTGGAGTTAACTGAATATGCCTAGTCATAGGCATACTCCACTTGAAGACATCTGTCAGTTTGCTGAAAAGTCGAGCCTTTCAGCAAGCTCATTTTCTTAATAGAATTAGGTTTGCTGAAAAGTCTTCCACTTCGGTTAACTGGTGATAGAATGCAAATCGGCTAAACCGAATTACCTGTTATAAGGAAGACTCGACTAAAATAATTTAGCGAGTTTACCTTAGAAGAAAGATTAGGACAATGTGGCTCTCAATCTGTCTTTGAGTTAACCTAAGTAAGGACTACATACAAAAAACCTGTCTCTATCCACCACTAAAGTGAAAGAGACAGGTTGATTTTAACGATTAGGGTTTTAAAACAAATTTGATATTGTTATCTTCTTTTTTATCGAAAAGTTCAAAGGCTGTTGACGCCTGTTCCATTGGCATAACATGCGTGATGATGTCACTTGGGTCAATATCGCCTTTCATGATCATGTCATAAAGCTTAGGCATGAGATGAGGAACCGGCGTTTGTCCTGATTTGACTGTAATGTTACGGGCAAAAATATTGTTGATTGGGAAGTTTGAAGCAGGCGTCAGATAGACTCCTGTAATCATAATCGTCCCGAATTTTTTCACTGCTATACTGGCCATTTCGATTGGACTGGTCGTTCCGCGCTGAAGTGAAATCAGATTAGTGATTTTTTCAATCTTCCGCTCTTTCCCATCCATTCCAACACAGTCAATTACCACATCTGCGCCGCCATGTGTCATGTCTTTTAAAGCGAAACTAGGTAGATCGACTTCTTCAAAATTCAGTGTTTCCACTCCGATCTTCTTCGCTGCATACTCTAATCGGTTAGGAACACAGTCTACTGCGATAACGCGTTTGGCGCCTTTAAGTTTTGCAAACTTCTGAGTCAGTAGGCCGACAGGTCCGCAACCGAGCACGATGACAGTATCTCCTTTTTTAACACCGGCATGCTCGACACTCCAGAATGCCGTTGGAACGATGTCTGACAGGAATAACACTTTCTCGTCCGGCACAGACTGGTCAGGAATTTTAAACGAATTCTGATCGGCGAACGGAATGCGCATAAATTCAGCTTGCCCGCCCGGGTAGTCGCCATTTAGTTTTCCGAAACCAAATAAGCCGCCATAGTCTGTTTCTGGGTTTTTATTGGAATTATCGCATTGACTTTCCATGTCATGATTGCAGAAAAAACATTCGCCACAGCTGACATTGAAGGGAACGACTATTCTGTCTCCTACTTTTAACGACTTCACGTCTGGTCCCACTTCTTCCACTATCCCCATCGGTTCATGGCCAATAACGTAATCGTCATCCAGCACAAGATTTCCGTGGTGGTACAAGTGCAAGTCGGAACCGCAGATCGCAGTTGAAGTGACTTTTATAATAACGTCTGTTGGATCCTGTATCTTAGGATCAGGAACGGTTGTCACGGCAATTTTTTCTTTGCCTTGAAATGTTACTGCTCTCATTGATATATTCCCCTTTCAACATATTTAACACATATACAGTACCACCAGATAAGTTAAAATGAAAACGATAACACCCGTTATCCCAAAAAAATCCTGATCATCGGCAGACGTTTCAGCAGAAAGGGTCTACTGGTCAGTCAGCCCTGAGGATCAGGACAGTGTTTGTTACTTTTTATAGGTGATCTTTCTAAGTGGGATCGTCACAAGAGGTGCAATAATAGCTGCGGCAACTGCTTCAGCCACACCATTCGTGCCGACTATAATGGCTAATGCCCCTGCCAGATTACTGATGTCTACATCAATCGCCTGAGCGTAAGGTTCGCCAAAGAATATATAGATAAATAAAAGTACAAAAATTGTGTTGGTAAATGATCCGACTACAGATGCACTAGCGAGCGCAAGCTTATCTTTTTTAGGAAACAGTTTGTGAGACAGCTTGTAAGACAATCCGGTAAAGAGTCCTATGAGCATACGCGGCAGTAAAGCGATCATCGGATTAGTCCAAAGCAGAAGATCAAGTGGTGTGGCAGGCATTGTGTAAGCCCTGATCATTCTGGTAAGGCCCCATATTGTTCCGATAATGATTCCGTCGCTGGTGCTCATTGTCAGCGTGGCAACGATAACCGTAATATGTATGATCGTCGGATTAAGTGGGGGTATCGGAATATTGCCTAAAAACGGTACAAAGTTTTGAATCAGTATGATGGCAGTCAAAATTCCCAGCAAAGCAATGCGGTGAGGTTTTGACATTTTCTTGTTAGTCAGCATAGTGTTCTCCTCTTCCATTCTTCTTCTATTTATATGCGGTTAGTCATGCTTCGGTTCAAACGGCCGATCAGGACAGTCAGCATATGGACTTCTTCCTGGGTCCATCCAGTTAAAATCGATTCGAATTTCTTTTCAAGATGGGAATGATACTCAGAAAATACCGTCTGTTCTTTTTCAGTGATCGTGAAATAAGCAAAGCGTTTGTCTTGCCCGGTTGTTTTGGTAACAAAGTCTTTCTTCACCAGGGCATTCATTTGGCGACTGACGGTTGATTTGTCCAGTCGACTCAGTTCAGTTATCTGTTTTAACGTATATTCGCTGTCACCCATTAATTTGATCAGATTGATGGCGGAGCTTGAAAGACCATGTTCGTGCAGAACCAATTCTGCCACTTGTTTGTATAATTGATTTAAATCAGTTACTTTCTCGAGTAAAACGTCTGTTTTTTCAGGTGAATCCACTGTAATACCCCTCTCTGTTTATGGAAAAAGTCTAATTATTTGCATACGTCAACTATAGCACGACTTTCTCAAATGAGCAATCTTTTTTGATGATTTGTTGTAAAGGGCATATGAGTGCTATAATGGACAAGACTTTGCTAGACGAAAGGAGTTTTAAGATGTCTTTTGATGGACTATTTGTACATTCCCTTACACAAGAATTAAAAGACCAGTGTGAAGGTGGGCGCTTATCCAAGATTCAGCAGCCCTTTGAAAATGAAATTATTATTAAGATAAGAGCAAACAGAAAAAACGTGTCTCTTCTATTATCTGCACATCCGCAGTATGCCCGGGCACAACTGACGACTATTCCATTTGATAATCCGGCTACTCCTCCCCATTTCTGTATGATTTTAAGGAAATACCTGGAGGGGGCTATCATTGAATCGATTGAGCAGAAAGAAAACGACCGCCAGCTTGTCTTCACCTTTAAAAGCCGAAACGAGTTAGGAGATACTGAAATTCTATCACTCGTTGTGGAAATCATGGGTCGGCACAGCAATATTCTCCTGATCAACACGTCGACTAATAAACTGATCGATGCCATACGTCACGTGCCTTCCAGTCAGAATACGTACCGAACACTCCTGCCTGGTGCCCAGTACGTTGAAGCACCAGATCAGGAAAGAGACAATCCTTTCACTTATGATGGTGATTTCCCAATCAAAGAACTGTCTACCTCAGAAAAAGTTAAGTGGATTCAAACCACTTTCCAAGGCTTCGGTAAAGAATCCGCTACTGAACTGGTCTACCGCTTTGAGCAGGATTCAGCTGAATCATATAAAGCCCTGTTTCAGCAGTTCGTGTTGTCTTACGATCTGGATAAAATCAATCCTACCCTCACTCGAGATGGGCATAAAGAATTTTTCACGCCATTTGATTTTACTCATATTAAAGGCGAGAAATTCACCTTTGAGACATTAAGTGAACTCATGGACCGTTATTTCCAGGATAAGGCCGAACGTGACCGTGTTCACCAGCAGGCTAATGATTTAACGCAGCTGGTTAAGAATTATCATCAGAAGAATGAGAAAAAACTGATCAAACTGAACAAGGAACTGAAAGATACAGAAAAAGCTGATTCAATACGCATTAAAGGAGAAGTGTTGACCGCTTACCTTCACGAGGTTAACAAAGGCGATGAAAAAATAGAATTGCCTAACTTTTATGAAGAAGATGCACCTTTAACGATTGAATTGAACCCGCAAAAAACACCAGCAGAAAATGCTCAGCGTTATTTCTCTCGGTATCAGAAGCTGAAAAGTGCCAAGAAGCACCTGACAAAACAGATCAGGTCTACTCAGGCAGAAACTGATTATTTTGATACGCTTCTGACTCAAATTTCAATAGCGTCGCTGACGGATATTGAAGACATCAGACAAGAGCTGCGTGACGGGCATTACCTGAAAAAGAAAAAAGCAACGAAAAAGAAAAAGCAGACAAAATCCAAACCCGAAGCGTTCACATCAAGCGACGGGACCAGTATTCTTGTTGGCAAAAACAACACTCAAAATGACGAGCTGACCTTGAAAAAAGCTAGGAAATCCCATTATTGGGCGCATGCAAAAGATATTCCGGGATCACATGTCATCATTGAAGACGACGAGCCTTCTCAACAGACGATCGAAGAGGCCTGTCTTCTGGCAGCGTATTACAGCAAGTACCGTCTGTCTTCATCGGTCCCGGTCGATGTCGTGCAGGTCAAACAGATTAAAAAGCCCAATGGTGCGAAACCTGGATACGTTATTTATGAGGGACAAACCACTTACTTCGTTACGCCGAGTGATGATGCTGTAAGAGCCCTTAAATCCACTAACGCAAATTAAAAAAGGTATCGAGTGAGTATCTGTTACTAGACTAACACAATTAAATGGGACAATATAAAACACCTCCGAAATGGTACACTTACTACAAGTTCTGAAAACGGAGGTGTTTTTGCATGGGCAAAAACGTATATTCAAGCGAGACAAAATGGGCCGTAGTAAAAGACGAAAATGGATGGACGGCTGACTACCAAAGAGATTATGAAGAAAGATGGAATCAAAAATAAATCTCAAATCGAGACGTGGATGAGATGGTACCGGACAAATGAAATTCATCGGTTCGACCAACCAATTGGTAAGCAATATTCTTATGGGCACGGGACTCAATTTGCAAGTGAAGATGAAAAGAAAGATCGGCAAAATGCATATTTGAAAATGGAAAATGAGATCTTAAAAAAGTACTTGGAAATGAAAGAGGAGTTGAACAAGAACTAATACTGCAATTGGTCGAAAGATACCGACAGACATATACCATCACGGCCATTTTGTCTGCTTTGAGTGTGCCACTCTCTACTTATTATAGGTGGCTCGGCGAAGGTGCTAAAAATGCATTGACAGAAGTGGAAGAAGCGATCATCGCATTGTGTAAGATAACAAAGTGTCGTTTCGGTCATCGGAAAATCATTTGGTCAGTAGTATGTCGCGTCGCGGGAATTGTTGGGATAACGCGGTTATTGAGTCATTCCATTCTAATATCAAGTCAGAGGAATTCCAGTACGTCAAATATAATTCGCTTCAAAATAGTCGTGTTGTGGAGAAAGTGAATGATTACATGAGTTATTACAATGAAGAACGGATCTTAGAAAAATTAGGCTACCTAACGCCCAAAGAACTCGGGGCGTAAGCAGCCTAAAGAGGTGTTTTATAGTTGTCTCAAAATACTATGTCAGTCTAATACCTCACTCGATACCTTTTATTTTTCAGTCTTTTTAGTTATTATGCTAACTGTTTTTTAGTGTAAGCGAAGATGAACACACCAGCAGTTGCCACTAAACCGGCAATCAACAGGATATTTGATTCAACGCCTGTTTGAGGAACCTCGTCTTCTTCCATCTAATTCTTATAGTGATAATGTAACTATCAATCAGGACTTTACCGACTGGCTGTCAATTTCAAATACTGCGATTGATTACCCAGTAGTAAAAGGTCGGGACAATGAATTTAATCTGGAACATGACTTTTACAAAGACCAGCACCCTTTCGAATCACTATTTATGGATACCGAAATGTTGGGATGGGCACGATCAGCATACGATTTTGTACGGCCACTATACGTCTTACGGGAATATGTTTGCAGACCTGGAGAAATTCTTTCTGAAGATTTCTTCAATTCCAATCAGACAATTGTTTTTCAAGATTTGTTCACCGACCGGACGTATGAAATCTTTTCCGTACACATTGCTCCGGCAGACCCTTACTTTATAAATGAATCGTTTAACACTCCAGATCTCACAAAGTATTATGAAGAATTGAAAGAACTGTCTTTATTTGAAAGAGAAAGGGACTTTACTGGTGAAGAAAAGCTGATGACACTCATTTCCTGTAATTACACTGTCAATGATGGTCGTGTTTACGTTCATGCCATCGAAATCACTTACTAATCAGTGTGCACAATAAAACAGACGCTTCATTGGGAATTGTTCCATCCAATGAAGCGTCTGTTTCTGTACTTAATCCGGTTTAATAATGTCGACAGCGTCTTTCCCGTCAATTTCTTTCATAGAAACTTTTACTTGTTCAGATTTAGACGTTGGAATGTTTTTTCCAATGTAGTCTGCTTTGATCGGAATCTCGCGATGTCCTCGGTCAGTCAAAGAAGCCACCATGATTTTTTCGGGTCGACCCAGGTCAATGACTGCATCCATTGCCGCACGGATCGTCCGCCCTGTAAAGATAACATCGTCCACTAAAATGACTACTTTATCTTTGACCGGTACTGGAAACATCTGGCCTTTTACTTCAGGCTCATCCACCTCTTTGGGGAAATGGCGGTCATCCCGGTACAAGGTAATATCCAGCTCACCTACAGGAACACTGGCTCCTTCGATTTCTTCAATTTTTTTGGCAATACGGTTTGCAATAAAAACACCTCGCGTTTTAATGCCCGCTAGCACTAGGTTGTCGATACCTTTATTTCGTTCGATAATTTCGTAAGAAATACGGGTTAAGGCCCGGTTAAGAGATACTTCGTCTAAAATAGACACAACTTTCGTCATCAGTTTGCTCCTCCTTATCGTCTTCTAGCGTAATCAAGGGTTTCTTCAAAAATGTCCGGTAATGGAACGGTAAAGCTCAAGCGTTCTCCTGTTCTTGGGTGTTCAAAACTTAATGACGTAGCGTGTAAAAACTGACCGTTTCCAGGAAGTGTTTTACGTGGCCCATATAATGGATCGCCTGCCATTTTAAACCCAATGTAAGCCAGGTGGACTCTGATCTGATGCGTACGACCTGTTTCAAGCTGTAATTTTAAAAGTGTAAATTCCTTGAAGCGTTCAAGCACCTCAAAATGTGTTACAGATGGTTTACCGTTTTCAATAACCGTGAATTTCTTTCTGTTTTTTGGATCTCTTCCAATGGGTGCATCGATTGTGCCTTTATCATTTTCTATGACGCCATGCACTAAGCCGATATATTCTCGACGGGCCGTTTTTTCTGACAACTGCTCAGCCAGTTTTTCGTGTGCTACGTCATTTTTCGCTACCATTAACAGTCCGGATGTGTCTTTATCGATACGGTGCACGATTCCTGGTCTGATTTTTCCGTTGATTCCTGATAAATCTTTGATGTGATAGAGTAGTGCGTTAACCAGCGTATGATTTTCGTGTCCTAATGAAGGATGAACAACCATTCCCTGAGGCTTATTGACAACCACAACATCTTCATCCTGATAGACGATATCAATGGCAATGTCTTCCGGTTTTGCATCGATTTCCACCGGGTCCGGTACAGAAATATCGATTAGGTCATCTTTTTGTACCTTGTAATTTGCTTTTGACGGCTCGCCGTTGACTGTGACCTGTTCGTCTTTGATCCAGGATTGAATCTGAGAGCGTGAGTTATCTGGAAGCTGATCATTTAAGAACTTATCAAGCCTGCCTTCCTCATTGTTAATAGTGTACGTGTATGATTCACTCATTTTTAATGTCCAACTTTCTTTTGCTTATAATTCTTGTATTCATCAACGATCAGATAAATGATCATTAACGTGACACCGATTGATAAAGCCATATCTGCTACATTAAATATCGGAAAATCGATAAATTCCAGTCTGACCATATCCACGACATACTGTAAAAACAGACGGTCGATAAAATTACCGATTGCCCCACCCATTATCAGGCTTAAAGAGACTCCGAACAGCTTGTCCTGTCTTCCATAAGTATGAAGGTAATAAATAATGATTCCAACGATAATCACTGTAACGATATAAAAGAATATCATTTGCCCTTCAAGTATACTCCAGGCAGCACCTGTATTTCTGTGATGAGTAAATGACACAAGGTTCGGGATCCATTCGATCGTTTCGTGGAGTGGAATAGATTGAACGGTCAGATATTTCGTCAGCTGATCCAGGCCGACTATGATGACCGCGATCATGTAAAATAGTAACATAGTATCCTCTTTTCTGTAGTTAGCTCTCTCATATTGTACAATATTTTCTCTTTAAAACCCACCTTTCTGATAAGTTTCTCAATTTATATACAATATTAGCATAATAATTAATTAAGGTATTACACCTCTTACAGTTTAATTACACTGTGAAGTTTGCTATACTCAAAAAGGTAACACTTATTTATTAATCAAAAGGAGATCACTATATGATTCGAAAACGATACACACTTATCACGATCAGTGCCCTATCTTTACTATTGGCTGGCTGTGATGATGGCGAAAACGTTGAAGGCATGCAAGAAGCAACAGAAGAACTTGACCGATTGAAAACAGAAACAGTTGATAACTTGAATCAGTTATATGATCTGGAAGTAGACTTACAAAGCAATTTTAGTGATACTCTTGAAACAGATGATGACCTGACAACTTTAGGTGATGGTTCATCCCCTGTATTTGAAAACATAGAATCCAGACAGACCGTTCTTGATTCTATAGAAGAGAATGAAACAGAAATGGAAGCACATCAGGACACCCTTGATTCATATGAAGGTGAACGCTTGAATCAGGATGAAATTGATGGTGTAACAAATAATGTCGATTTATTCATAGAGCATTTAGCTCAGTACCGCAATCACTACTTAGAAACACTGTCTTCACAAGAGGACTACTTTACAAGTATTGCAAATGACGATGCCACTTATGATGAATTTTCAGAAGGTATTCAGTCTATTAATGAAGAACGTGATGCATTAAGAGACCATTTACTTGAACTAGATGATATTCTAGTAGACTTCAGCACCACTTTAGATCAGCTGTCTACGACTATTGAAGATGAACTAGCAGAAGAAGAATAAGGAGAGACTGAATGATGAAACGGACATTAGCTACTTTATTTCTGGCGTCTACCCTTATACTGACCGCTTGTGAGAATTCGGACGCAGACAACGGAGACGATAATGAAATGGTTGACACAGAAGAAGATCAACCAACGACAGATGAAGAAACAGGAGAAAACACTGACGACACAGAAACCGATTCAGTTGAAGATGAAGAAACTGTAGATGAATCTATCGAAGAAGTACAGACCTATTTATATGAAATCAACGAAAATGATATTGCAACAGTCCAAGTCATTGACGGTGAAGAGGCAAATGAGCAAGTCGCCCTGCTCACTTATGATGATGCTCCTGACCAGTATGCAGTAGATATTGCGGAAGTATTGGTCGAGCATGATGCTAGTGCTATTTTCTTCGTCAACGGCATGTACATCGAAAGCGAAGAAGGCCAGCAGATGTTGAGAGATATCCACGAGATGGGCTTCCCTATTGGAAACCATACGCACACGCACCCTAGTCTTCCCTCTTTAACTGAAGAAGAACAAACGGAAGAAATAATGAAAACAAGTGACCTCGTCGAAGAAATCATTGGTGAACGTCCCCGCTTCTTCCGCGCTCCGTTTGGTCAGAATACTGATCATGTCAGAGAACTGGTTAAAGAAGACGGTATGGTCCTGATGAACTGGACGTATGGTTATGACTGGGAATCAGGTTACATGGAAGCAGAACCTTTAGCAGATATTATGGTTAATAGTGAACTGCTGAGACCCGGTGCCAACTTACTGATGCACGACCGCAGCTGGACCCTTGAAGCAACCCCCGCTATCATTGAAGGTCTGCGAGAAAAAGACTATGAGCTCGTTGATCCTGATTTAATTCGTTCAGAAGCTACCGAAAGTGAGGAAACAGATTAATGGAGAAAAAAAAGAAGCGTCACTTATTCCTGTCGGCTACAGTAATGGTCGTGTCTGCACTCTTCCCTTCTGCCGTAAGTGCAGATGAGAGTGAAGACACCGATCAGCCTGAAGATATCGAAACAGCCTATCTGACATACAGTCAAGAGCCTTTGCTGTCCGTTCCAGATGAATTCCCAAGCCAGTTTAAATATAACAGTGGCGTCAACATCGACTACCCGGAAGATGGTGTAAAAGGTATTTTCGTTACCGCTCACTCTGCAGGCGGATCGCGACTGGAAAGCTTGACCGAGTTACTGAATACAACAGAACTTAATTCAATGGTCATCGATGTTAAAGATGATTACGGTGATATCGTTATGCCGGTTGAATCTGATCATGAGTACATCAATCAATTTACAAATAATGTTGTTGAGGCTGAACCACTGATGGCCCACCTGGAAGAAAATGATATTTATCCTATCGCTCGAATCGTTGTCTTTAAAGATTCAAGACTGGCAAATGAACGTCCCGACCTGTCATTCACTAATGAAGACGGATCTGTCTGGGCTAACCGACGCGGCGAAAGCTTCGTCAATCCTTATGATCGTGAGGTCTGGGAGTACAACGTTGAAGTTGCCCGTCAGGCGGCTAAACTAGGATTTAAAGATATTCAATTCGACTATGTTCGTTTCCCTGAAGGATTCGAATACAGAGATGAGGAGCTGACTTATTCTCGTGGAGATTATGAAGAAAGTGATCTGGATAACGTGAAACAGCGCGTCGATGCCGTGACTGAATTTGTTGCGTATGCCCGCCGCGAACTGCAGCCGTATGATGTCGATGTATCAGTTGATATATTCGGTTACGCTGCTACTCGAGAAGAAACACCAGGTATTGGACAGAACTTCTCCCGTATTTCTGAAAATGTTGATGTCATCTCATCTATGATTTATCCAAGTCATTGGGGTGCCGGATCGCTTGGCATTGAGCGTCCTGACCTTGAGCCTTACAATGTTGTGGCAAACTACATGGAGCTTGAAAACGAAGTGCTGGGTAATTTAGGTGATGATGCGCCTGTTTCCCGTCCATGGATTCAAGACTTTACCGCTTCATATCTCGGAGCTGGATGGTATACGAATTATGGCGCTCATGAAGTTAGTGAGCAAATTCGAGCATTAAATGAACATGGGGTTGATGAATTCCTTTTATGGAATGCAGGCAACAGCTATTCTGAAGGTGCAACATACAGTTTTGATTAAACGGTTCTTAACCCTATTGGCTGATCAATTGGTTTAAAGCCTATTAAAGACCACCCGGTCCTCCTCTTCTGATCTAATAGAAAAGGCATACGGGTGGTCTTTTTGGTTTTATCAGAAATGATTAAAATAGATTCTTTTTGAATAGAATGAAATAAGCAACGGCTCATTTTGATGTAAATGACCCAATAACGATAGTAAATCCACTAAACTTTATTTAGACTCATACCTATTAGGTACTCATCCTTCGATTGTAATGGTTTCCCCAATATCTAACAGCACCAGATTTGTTTCCAGCACTGGTTTTTGAAGAATAGATTCAAGGGCTTTTTTATAAAGCATCAGCTGGCCTTTATATTTTTTCAGCATTTCTTCGTGCGCCTGTTCTCCAAAACGCTGGACATTATCTGTCTTATAGTCAAACAGGATGATCCCCTCTTCTGTTTCAATGTATCCATCTATGATTCCATGAATCAGGACATGGTCGTCAACAGACTGCATGTCCTGAAAGATATCGCGAGCTTCAAGCAGTAAGGAAAAAGGCACTTCCCGCTTAATTCTGGACACCTGACTGAGTATATAGCGGCCAAATGGAGTCTGGAAAAACTGCATCAGTTTCTCAATGGGGATTCGTTTACCCATTTCTTCAGTAATCACTTGCTTAGTGACTAAAGACTGGACCTCTTCTTGAATCTCATCCTGAGTAAGATGTTCTGACAACGTCAGTGCCTGCAGGACGAGGTGGGTTGCTTTACCAATGTCGGCTCCGCTGGGTTTAGAGACATCAGAAATAAATTTAGGACGATCCAGTTCATCTTCTACATAACGGTGAGACAGTCTTGGATTAGTGACATCGATCTTCACCATTTGGCCGTCATCCGGTTCTTCGAAAAGGCGCTTGATTTCAGACACGGACTGATAACTGGTCGTTTGGGATGCGAGCTGGTATGGATAGGCTTCTGTCATCAACTTTAACGCATCGCTGACTGCTTCAACGACGTCTGCATCTCCCGGAGCTTTTAGCTTCCCGTCTTTAAGGCTTTCGAACCAGTCTTCTGCTTCGTCATTCTGATAAGACAACAGATGATCTTCAAGTTCACTGGATGTAAAGAAATCGACGGAAAATTGGGTGTCATAATCCCGAATATGAGGATTGGTCGACTGGATTCCGGTTTCTGAATCGAGTATCTGGTGTCTGATCAGACACCTTCCTATCCAGTCCATAAAATGCTGAGCGTCAAGCCTTAAAGTAGCCGGCAGCACGGCTTTAGAGTGGCCACTTACTTTATCCCATTTACTGAGCGCGGCTTCTTTGTTCTTGTATGACCCAATCAAATATAATTTCTGTTCTGCTCGAGTCAAAGCGACATAAAGGACGCGCATCTGTTCTGATAAGATGCGGTTCTTTTTCTGCATCTTCAAGACTGTTTCCGGAAGCGTCGGGGTTTTGATCCGGTTCACTACATCAATGAATTCCGATCCCACTCCGTATTCTTCATCCAGGACAGTTGAGCCTTTAATATCGTTCAGATTGAACCGTTTTGACATATCCATCACAAATACTACTGGAAACTCCAGTCCTTTACTGGCATGAATGGTCATTACACGGACTGCATCCTCACCATCAGAAACAGCAGACGGTTCGGCTAAGTCCTTGTCTTTTTTCTGCATTTTTTCAATAAAACGGATGAACTGGAACAACCCTTTAAAAGAAGTCTTTTCATAAGAAGCTGCCCGTTCATACAAGGCATGAAGATTAGCCTTTCGCTGTCTGCCGGAGCTCATCCCCCCTACGTAGTGCAGGAATCCAGTATCTTCATAAATCAGCCAGATCAATTCGATGAGCGGTTTTCGCTTGGACTGAGTGCGCCAATTATCCAGGTAAACCATAAAGTCCTGTAACTTAGCCTGAAGCGTAATATTGCGCTGATCTTCCCAATCGTTGCGTGTGACAAATGCCTGTAACGCATCAAAATAGGATCCTTGTTTATCCTCTAGTCGAATCCGGGCCATCTCCACTTCATTCAACCCGACAATCGGAGAACGTAAAACAGCTGCCAGGGGAATATCCTGCTTCGGATTGTCAATAATTTTCAGCAGAGACATCATGATCGCTATCTCAGTTGTCTGGAAGTAATTCTGTGTATCATTGACGGCTGTTGGAATCTTCAGCTGTTTAAAAATGTCCTGGATGTCGATATTGTTTTTCTTTGTCGGTGTCAGGAGCACGATATCTTTAAACTGGATCGGGCGGTCTGCCTTCATTTTTTTATCATAGATCTGATAGCCATTTCTGACCATATCCAGTATTTTATGCGCCACCATATAGATTTCGCCTTTTGTTTTCGTATTCATCTGAAAGGTCACGTCAACGTCTTCCAGTGATAAATCATCTGAATCATCCGACTCCTCTTCGTTCGTTTCATAAATCAGGACACTGGTTGAGAATGCTTGTGAATCTGGAAAGCCGGTAAACCCGTTGACGAGTTTAGCTGACTGATCATAGGTCAACTCTCCTACTTTTTTATCCATCAGCTGTTCAAAAATAAAATTCGTAAAGGACAAGACGTCATTCCTTGAGCGGAAATTTTCCGCCAGAATAATACGGTCGCCGTCTTCACTAGTGTCGTAGCGTTCGTATTTCTCGATAAAGAGACTAGGATCCGCCAGTCTGAAGGAATAAATGGACTGCTTGACGTCCCCAACCATAAACTGATTACCGGATTCTGAAGAATCTTTGGTGAGCCATTTCAAAATGGTTTCCTGAATAAGGTTGATATCCTGATATTCATCGACCATGACTTCCTGAAATTGTTTCCGGTAATGATGGGAGGCTTCTGACGGTAGAGTTTCCCCATCTTCACGAAAAGAAAGGATATCCAGCGTCAGGTGCTCAAGATCGCTGAAGTCCAGGACTTTCCGGTCAGCTTTGTGCTGCTGATAGCGATCGAAAAATAGACTGGATACTCGTGCCAGTTCTTCAACGAGTGTTCTTACTTCTGCCATTGTCTCAATCTGCTCGGATGGCGTGATCATAAAATAACGCGTTTTTACTGCAGTGATGAACTCTTTGGCCTTATCCCTGAAACTTTTCATTTCTCTGGCAGCTTCTTTTACTTCGTCCTGGGATTTTTTCCCAGGGTTCTTCCATCTTGGGAAGTTGTCTGTATTATTTATAATAGTGTAGGCATCATCTAGACGATTTTCTAAAATAGCGTACTCTATGGATTCAGCTAGAACCAGGTCTTCTGATAAAATACTGACTGTGCCTTCGAGATCCGGTTCGCCATTACTGATCTGAATCGCATCTTTTAACAATTCCTTTGCAGTAGCCAGTGTGTCTAGAATATCCGGTTTAGCAAGATCCTGATAGATGGTACTCTCAGCCAGGTCATTTCCCTTAATGTCATAACGACTGGATAAATCAGATAGCCACTCTCTGGAATTCGTTTTAGAACGGGAAAAGTCATACAATTTAAAGACAAGTTGAGTCAACCCATCATCACTGCGGTCATTTGAGTAGGCTGTTGTTAAATCTTCAAACAGTGTGTCTTCTTCTCCATATAATTCTTCTCTTAACTCTTCCCAAATGTCCTCTTTCATTAACGAGATTTCCGTATCATCTGTAAGAAGTCTAAAAACAGGATCGAAGTCGATAAGGTAGTAATAGCGCTTGATCACTTTAAGACAGAATGAGTGAAGAGTCGAGATATCAGCATGACCTAGAAGGGGTAACTGCCTGATCAAATGCTGTTTCCTTTTTGGATCTGTTTCTTTACTGATCTCATCCTGGATCGCTTTTTGAATACGCTGCTTCATTTCTCTGGCCGCTGCATTAGTATACGTCACAACGAGCAGTTCATTTATATCAGTAAATCGTTTTATTTTTTCAATAACGCGCTGCACCAGTACCGTGGTCTTCCCAGAACCAGCAGAGGCAGAGACCAGGATGTTCTTTCCCTCATCAAAAATAGCCTGCCACTGATGATCTGTGAACTGTGCGTCGGATGGTTTAGTCGGAATCGTTGTCATGACTTGTCATCTCCCCCTTTCTCACTAAAATCGGTGTATTTCGCCTTCAGTTTCTCAATCAAGTCTGACTGATCTTTAACAGCCTCGAGTTCCCTATACTGATTCTGTCCATTTGGCAGCAGCACATCGAACTGTGAAATCGGCTGATAAATGCCTCTTACAGATGGTGTATACTCTTTTTTATCGTAAATGGGAGATAATGTATTTTCACCAGACAAGATCCGGTTACCGGCTTCTCTGATTTTATCTCTGTTATGCTTAAGCAGCAGATCCAGATCGTCCATTGTAATCAGTTTTCCTTTGATCTGATCTCTGGATTTGACATATTCTAAAGGATAAACAAGTGAATATTTATTATCAGGAAGAGTCAAATCCAGCTGCTCCACCAGCTCATCTTCATTTAAAATAATGCCATCCATTTTAAATGACTTCAACCAGACGTCCAGCCAGTCCTTTTTCATCAGGTCTGCGGCTTTCAGCATTGGATTGTTGACGTGCGCATAAAAGGCGCCTGCCGGCTTGGCTTTTTTTCCAAATATCTCTTCGGAATAGTGAACAGCCGTATCCAGATAGGTCAGCATCTGCATCATCAGCCCATGATATATTTCATCAAACTTCAAGGCTTTTTTACTAGATTTGTAATCGACGATGCTCAAATACAGCTCGTTGTTCATTTCCAGTGTATCCAGACGGTCAATTTTTCCTCTAACATACAGGTTCCCTCCTGTGTTCAAAGGGAAATGTAATCCGGGTACACCCTGTTTAGTCCCAAGGCGGCCAAATAAAACCTCTGATTTCCTCGGGCGCATTTGTGTGCGTTTCGTCTGATTGGACATCGCCCATACCATTTTCTGGATCGTCTGACTCAGCTGTTTTCTGATAAACCGCATGCGGTTAGACATTGACAGCAGTTTGAACTTATTGTTCATGTATAATTCCTGCAGCACTTCGTCAGTTACAGTGATCAGCTCTTCTTCATTCAGCTGATCGAATGTCAGGTTCTTTGAAATAACTGTTCTAAAAATGCTGTCCAAAGCATCATGGAAAAAAGTGCCCGTTTCAGCCGGGGTCAGTTCCTGAACAGCACGCTCTCGCAACTTTAATCCATATTGAAGGAAATGGCTGTACGGATCCAGGTAAAAGCTCTCAAGCTGGGAAACAGACAGATAGAGATCCTTTCCATACAGCTGCTCAGCTAGTTCTGGAGATAAGCGTCTAGGGATGTTTTTGTAATCCAGACTCTTAAGTATGCGTCTCTCGACGGATGAGGTCTGTTTATATAAAGACTGATATAACTTTAACCAGAAAAGGGGTGGGTTGGCTTTATTATCCAGCCGTTCTCTCAAAATGGTAACAAGTTGCCCCATTGATTGTCTCCTGGATCCAATAAAAGTCAATGCAGTTTCGAGGCTTTCATCACTATCGGCTCCAACATCCGTATACTTGTGCGTGACAGGGATGCCTGACTGCCGGTTCAACCTTTCAACATAAGGACTCATCCGATTATCCCCTGATCCATCGTTCCTGACAGGATAGCTTAAAATAAGTTTCTCTGAAGCGTTCATAAAGGCCAGGTAAGCATTGAATGGTTCACTGGCCAGTCGACCAGATGTTGATGGGAGCAGGAATTTATTATTTGGAAGAAACTCTCCAAGCTGTTCCCGGTCTTCATCGGTAAGAATGGATTCATTTTCAATGCTCATCGGGAGCTGCGAATCTGTCAGTCCTAATATAAAGACGATTTTCTTACAGTTCATACGGGACTTGTCGAATTGAGTAAACATAACTTGATCAATACTGGGCGGAACAATACTATAAGTCGCCTGTTCGAACCCAGTTTCTAAAATAGTCAGGAATGTATCGATATTCCACTCTTCATCACCCAATACATCTACAAATTCATCTAATAACTGAATGAACGTCTGCCAGACCTGCTCATGTTTTCTGGCATCCTCCAAATCCCCTTCTTCAAGGGACTGATCACGCCAGTTTAATAACTGGTCATTCATCCGGTGACGTTCAAGAAACTGATACAGCACACCAGCAGCTTCCCGGTTGGTGCTGACATTTTTTAACTGTTTAAAGAATGGCAGAAACGCAGAACGAATGAGTGTTTTTGTTTTATTGGCTTCATCCTGCATTCGCTTATCCGCATCAAGCTGGTCATCCATTTCTTCAAGATGGAAGCGCGCGTAGATCCACTCATCATCTTTCACCCAGTCCTGTCCTTCATAACCATAGGCCAGCATGACGTTCTCAAGTGCATCAACGGATTCTCTCCAATGCAGAGTCTGTGCATGCCAGAAGGATAGACGCTTATCTTTATTTTTGGGTATAGTATCTCCATCTTTTAGAGGAATAAATAATTCTGTCCGTAAAAACCGCATCACGTCTTCATAACGATAATGTCTCTTGTAGATAGCAAGCAGACTCTGAATTCCTTCAACGAGTGCATGATTAGCCATTTTATCAGCCTGATCAATAAAGAGCGGAAGACCGATTTCAGAAAAAGTAGAGTCAATCAGCATTTTATAATCTTCAAGTGTGCGAGACACGACCAGTATATCTTTATACCTATATTTGCCTTTTGCAACTAACCGTTTTATAGTGGTTGCCGTGTGCAACACTTCAGCTTGTCTGCTTTCAGCTTCTCTGATTTCGATACAGTTCATCATATTGTCCGGTGTGTGCAGCTGAGAACTGGGCGTAGCTTCAAAACTGCTGACCCAGTAGTTTTCGAATGCATTCAGTCCGTCGCACCGTTCGTCGCTTTCATCACTGATAATCTGATCATGCAGAACAGGGAGATTCCTCAGTCTGGATTCTTGATAGAGGCGGTGATAGGTCTGCCCTGTCTGATAAAAGAAAGTATTCAGATCAGGTGCTTCTATTGCGTACTTTTTATCCAGTACTAAGGATACTTTTACTTCTTTGGTATGAGCAACTAACTGCAGAATCAGTTCCTGTTCCTGAGCTGAAAACCGGTGGAAATTATCGATAATGATTCTGGTCTGACTTAAATCTCTAGTCTTCACTTCTTCGATCAGTGCTTCCAGTACATCCTCTTTTTCAATATACTTGCCTTCCAGGTGAGCTAAGAAAGAGTCATAAAGAAGAGAAATATCCTGGAGTTTTAATGAAAAATCTTTACTTTGAGGAGATTCGTCAAAAAGCTGACTGGTCACCTCTTCCAAGTCATTAGGCAGGACTCGGGCATTTCGTAATTCCATAAACAATTCTGTTGTTTTCTCGACAAAGCCCTGCTGCTGGCTTTCCCCTCTGAATATTGTCAACCGTTCTTCATTTTCTTTAAGTAGTCTTCGCATCAGCATGGACAGCCCTGTTTCAGTCAACTGAGAGTGACTGTATAAAGCGGTATCCTGCATAAAGTACCAGGCGAGTCTGCTGAAACTGAATACCTGAAGGTTGATCATGCCGGCCAGATTCGAGCCGTTACTGGTTTGTCTGGATTTGATATGGTTTAGTATAGCCATTTCTGACTCAAACTTCATATGATCAGGGATAAGATAAAAGACCTGAGTATCGGGTGTTTCTTCTATCCAGTCGAGCATCTGATCGAAGAGTATCGTCTTCTTGCTGGTATGTAATCTTCCGAGAACAAATTGAAGTGCCATCAGATTACTCCTCTCGTGATATAGTAAGAATATAAGAAGAAAGGAAAGAAAGGATTTATCCGCCTTCTTTCCTTTACTCCATTATTGTACTGCTAATTTTGCAATTTCAATCAATACATCTGTTGCTTTTTCCATGCTCTCAACCGCCACAAATTCATAACGCCCGTGAAAATTTTCTCCACCGGCAAAAATATTAGGGGTCGGTACGCCCATAAATGAAATTTTAGACCCATCAGTTCCTCCACGGATTGGTTTGATAATAGGATCAATAGACAAGTTTTTCATCGCTTTATCAGCCAATTCCACTGGTCTCATATCTTTTTCGATGACTTCTCTCATGTTGTAGTACTGGTCATTCATAATAAGTTTAACTCGGTCTTCGTCAAAAGTCGCATTCATGTTTTCCGCAACAGTTTTCATCTGTTCTTTTTTAGCTTCAAAGGCGTCTTTGTCGTGGTCACGAATGATATAAGCCAGTTCTGCACCTTCTACTGTGCCTCGGATACCCAGGAGGTGGTAGAAGCCTTCTCTGCCTTCTGTGCGTTCAGGCACTTCATTTTCAGGTAAAGCCTGATCATATTGGATAGCCAGTTTTAAGGCGTTGACCATTTTATCTTTAGCCGTTCCCGGATGGACATTCTTTCCTTTGATCAGAACATTAGCGCCTGCGGCATTAAAACTTTCATATTCCAGTTCTCCGACTGGACCGCCATCAATCGTGTAGGCAAAGTCTGCGCCAAAATGATCGACATCAAATCTGTCAGCACCCACACCAATTTCTTCATCGGGTCCGAATGCCACTCTGATTTTTCCATGTTTAATTTCTGGATGAGCGATCAGATATTCCATTGCGCTAAAAATTTCCACTATACCGGATTTATCATCAGATCCAAGCAGCGTGATGCCGTCTGTAGTGATAAGCGTCTGTCCAACATAATTTTTCAGATTAGGAAAATCGTTTGGAGACAATCGGATCCCTTCTTCTTCGTTCAGAACAATCGTTTCGCCATCATACTGTTCAATAATCTGAGGATTGATATTTTCAGAATTAAAGTCCGCTGTATCCATATGAGAAATGAAGCCAATGACAGGCGCATCGCTATCACTGTTGGACGGTAACGTCGCAGTAACAAATCCATTGGCTTCGGTGTATTCAACATCGCTCATACCGATGGCTTCCAAATCTTTGATCAAGTGTTGTGCAAAGGCAACTTGTTTTTGAGTTGACGGCACTGTTGTTGAGTTGGCATCAGAGCGTGTATCTATTTTGACATAGGTTAAAAATCGATTCAGTAAGTTATCGTACATTGACATCCCATCCTTTTATCTTAAGTAAGTAAATACATCCTTTTGAGTTTTTGATTCTATAATGTCTACAGACCAGTTATGTTCTTCTTTTTGACGGTTGAAATAAGCAAACAGTTCAGGAACACAGATGGATTCGATATAATGTCCGGCATCAATAAATTCTATCCCGTCTCTGAGCATATCCTGTCCGTCATGATAGGAAACATCTCCTGTAATGAACAAGGTAGCCCCTTTTTTCAAAGCATCTTTATAATACTTAGCTCCAGATCCCCCAAATATAGCGGCGGTTTTGTGCGGCATCTTACTGGTAGCACCATACCGGACGCCGTCAATATGGAAAAGGGATTGAATCAGATGGGCCATTTCTTCAGTTGATTTCGGTTTTTCGATGGTTCCCACACGGCCAAACCCATATGAATCGGTCTGATTTTCAAGTGTGAGCAGATCAAAGACCGGTTCTTCGTATGGATGAGCTGCTTTAAGCGCATCAATGACACGGTACACCCATTTATCCTTCACAAGCATCTCAATACGCTGTTCGTGAGTCAGTTCTTCTCTACCGATTTCGCCGTCCGTCGGGTCAGACCCTTCTTGTGGAGTGAAACGGCCTTGTCCTTCAAGTGTATAGGATACATCCTTATAGTCACCTACTTCACCTGCCCCAGCTTCGTGAAGAGCTTTACGGACTTTTTCAGCTGCATAATCCGGAACATATACAGCCAGCTTTTTGTACCCTTCTGTCTTGTTAAGGGAGACAATCGTCCGTTCACTTTGGCTCATTCCGATACTATCTGCTAACCAGTCATTCATACCTGATTCGGCTGCATCTAAATTTGTATGAGCTGAATAGACAGCTATGTCTGATTTAATCAGGTTTATATAGTCCAAACGCCTGGGATCTTGGCTATTCAGTGTTTTGAGCGGCTTGAAAATAGCAGGATGATGCGTGATCATCAGATCAACCTTTTCGTCTATCGCTTCCTGGATCGTGTTGTTATCGACATCCAGGGCGATCATTACCTTACTGACTTCTTTATCCAACGATCCAAATGAGAGCCCGATCGGATCCCAATCCTCAGCAAGAGAGGGAGGCGCAAGGGCATCCATTGCTTCGACCAGATCTTTTACTGTTACAGCACTCATGTGATCATCTCCTTGATCAGTGTGATTTCTTCTTTCAGATCCGCGATTCTTTTTGGATCCGGATCTTTGGATTTTTCGATTTGTCCGAGAATAAATTGGTCCGTCTTGAGCTGTTGAGCCCATTTCTCCTTAAACACGTCTGACTTCTCCCTACCTAAAAATGGACCGAATAAGCACTCTTTCTTAGAATAATGAACAGGTGCTTCAGCGGGTACAGCTTTTATGATTTCATATATTTTGTCGTTTTCTTCCAGGATCGATTCAGCTGTGATTTCATACTGGTTATCCATCAGGAAACATCTGACGGTCTCCTCGAAAACGTTGGGTTGTAAAATAAGCATTTCGCTGCCTGTTATTTTATCTTCCGCTTGCCCTTTTTCAAGAATCGAACGGATCAATGCTCCACCCATCCCAGCAATTGTAATGGTATCGATTTGATCTTCTGCATTGACGACCATCAGCCCGTCACCTAGTCTGACATCGATTTTATCAGTTAGCCCTTTATACTTCACTTCTTTTACCGCGTTTTGAAAGGGCCCGTCTACTACTTCTCCAGCTATAGCGTACTCAATCTCTTCTTTTTCAGCCAGGTAACAGGGAAGATAAGCATGGTCTGATCCAATATCAGCCAGTCTAGCTCCTTTTTCCACGTAATCTGCCACTTGCTCTAAACGTTTTGATAAATTTACTGAATTCATACGTCACCTCACTAAAGTCTTCCTTTTCATTTTACCAGTTTTTACAGAAGATTGAAAAGCTTTCAGTCAATTAATTGTTAATGAGACTACTATCATGCAAACAGCCCTTAAACAGTTGCAAAACTGCATAAGGGCTGCCTCAATATAAATATCAAGCAACATTAAGAGAATAAGCTTCAAAAGTTGTGTTTAAATCCCCTTGTCTTCATCTTCGTAGATACGAGTTTTACCCATTGGCTCAGTTGTATCATCTAGGAGGTCATCTGTTAAGTCGGTATCCGTTTTTCGATTAGTATCCGGATTTGGTATGGTATCGCTTGAAGGTATGTCACTCTCGACATCTCTAACCGAATTATACTGAGTAACATCTTCACCGCGGAAGTTATCAACTGCCACTACAATTTTCCCATCTCGAATATCATCTCTATAAGGATACAGTACATCGTTGTCCTGATCATAATCAGCTGTCTGCGACCGTTCATTTTCGTCGTATGTGTCTGTAGAAAAAGCGCCTTTGATTTTGTCCCATAAGGACTCATCATCAACTTGTGTGTCGTTACGTGCATCAGTATTGGCTCCAGTACCGGCCGTTACATTGACACCTTCGTGATCACCTATGCTGTTTGAAACGCTCTGATTGCCATATAAAATGATGTCCTGCTTCTGATACCCGTCATTTTTCAGTCTCTGAACAACATCTAAAGCTTCTTCCCGGCGATCATAACTACCCACAACAGTTTTATTATTATTCTGCATTCTTTTTCCTCCTTTTAGTTTTAAGAGTGACAATAATGTGTCTGACACTCTAAGGTGATTATAACGGATTGAATATGTTAACCCTAATAATATACCTTGAGGATAAACTGTATTATTAAAGAATGTAACCGCTTGTTATATGATGGCTAAATCGTTCAGATAGTTACAGTGTATTTAAAGGTCTTTGTACTTGATGATCAAATCTAGTTGAAAGGACAAAAAAACCATCAATTCCTTCGACTGTCAAAAGCCGGGAATTGATGGTGTCATTCGTTTAGTTATAAAGGAAGCTAATATTATTCTGAATCTTCGTCGTCAGATTCACCGATGACTTCTGGTTCAGGCATTTCGTCAGCATCTTCAGCTGGTTCTTCTTCGATTGCTTCTGGAGCAGATACTGATACAACTGTAAAGCTTTCGTCAGTCAGTAATTCAGCAGAATCACCTAAATCAAGATCAGATACATGTAACGTGTCTCCGATTTCAAGTTTAGATACATCTAATGTGTACTCTGAAGGAGCTTCAGCAGGTGCAATATTCACTTCGATTTCAGAAATTGATTGAGAAACGATTCCTTCTTCAATATTTTCTTCACCAGAAATGCGAACAGGAATAGACATCGTTACTTTTTGTCCTTTAGTAAAGGCAAGCAAGTCAACGTGGTATACAAGTGGTTTAAGGGCAGCGTTAGCTTGATCCTTAACAAATACCTGATACGTGTCGTTTCCGTCAACTTCAACGTCGAATACGCCGTTGTAACCAACTTCTTTGATTGTTTGTTCGAATTCTTTACGGTTGATCAAAACAGAAACTGTTTCAACTTCTTTACCGTAGATTGCAGCAGGAACTAATCCTTCTACTCTTGCTCTTTTTGAAGCTCCTGATCCTAGTTCTGTACGTTTAGTTGCTGATAATTTCATATATATTACACCTTCCAAAATTTTATTTTAAGTAAATAGCATACGTCAATAATTAACAAGCCATGGATTAGTATATCAAATAACTAACGAGAATGCAAAGAAAAGCGACAAGAACTTTTACTTTACAGTTCTTTTCTGCTTTTCTTAGGCTCTCGTGCGTTCCATTTTACTCTAAAAAGTCTTTTAATTGTTTAGAACGACTCGGGTGACGTAGTTTTCTCAACGCTTTAGCTTCGATCTGGCGTATACGCTCACGAGTCACGCCAAATACTTTCCCAACATCTTCAAGTGTACGCTGACGTCCATCATCAAGTCCAAATCTTAAACGCAAAACATTTTCTTCGCGGTCAGTTAATGTGTCAAGCACATCTTCCAGTTCGCTTTTAAGCAGTTCATAGGCTGCATTATCAGATGGGCTGGTTGCGTCATTGTCTTCAATGAAGTCACCTAGGTGCGAATCATCTTCTTCACCGATCGGTGTTTCTAGAGAAACGGGTTCCTGAGAAATTTTAAGAATGTCACGTACTTTTTCAGTAGGCAAGTCCATCTCTGCGCCTATTTCTTCAGGTGTCGGTTCTCTACCCAGATCCTGAAGCAGTTGACGCTGAATACGAACCAGTTTATTAATTGTTTCAACCATGTGCACAGGGATACGAATCGTACGGGCCTGGTCAGCAATCGCACGTGTTATAGCCTGACGGATCCACCAGGTCGCATAGGTTGAGAATTTAAATCCTTTTTCGTAGTCAAATTTCTCAACAGCTTTCATTAACCCCATGTTACCTTCCTGAATCAGATCAAGAAAGCTCATTCCACGCCCGACATAGCGTTTAGCAATTGAAACAACTAAACGCAGGTTAGCTTCAGCCAGTTCCTGTTTAGCAATCTTGTCGCCCTGCTCGATACGTTTAGCCAGAGTGATTTCCTCTTTAGCGCTTAACAGATCCACTCGACCGATTTCTTTCAAATACATGCGGACTGGGTCATTGATTTTAACGCCAGGTGGAGCAATCATTTCTTCTTTTTTAGCTTCTTCTGCAACTTCTTCTTCCTTATCCAGCTGCTTAGCTAACGGATTACCATCTTCATCAACTACACCAATACCTTCATCTTCGAACTTTTGAATCAGGTCTTCCATCTGCTCTTTTTCAAGCTCGAATGGTTCCGCCAGTTTGTCAGTCAGATCAACATATGATACGGTTTGCTGCTTGTTCTTTCTTAAATCCTTAATGAACTTTACAACCGCCAGTTCATATTTTTCTTCAGGCTGTTCGGTAACTTTCTTTTTACTCTTCGCCATATAATGACATGCCTCCTGATTAATCTTTATTTACTTTTCATTTGTTTAATAATATTTATGATTTCAAAGCTCAGTGACTGCTGCTTTTGTTTGTCCCCACTTCTTTCTGCCTGTTTCAATTCATCCTTTTTTTCTTTCAGTCGAATTTCAAGTGGCTGTCGGTCACAGATGATTGCAATATAGTCTTCTATTTCTCCAGCCGAAATCTCGTCACTTAAAGAAATCCAGGCTATTTCAGAAGCCCTGCTTTTTAAACGCTCGTCGGGCAGGACATCCAGAAAGGATTGAAGGCTCGGGTGATCATGAGAATGGTAATAGTCGTCGTACAATAAAAATAAGACCTGATGATCCTGATCTGAAAATGATATCTCTTTATCTGATGAGTGAAGAACAGTCCATACCTCATCATGCGTAAATAACCGGTGAAGCAGCGCTTTTTCCGCCCGACTCAGTGTCGTCTCTTTCGGTTTGTTCTGATGAACGACTGCCGATCTGCTGGGGACATCAGCCTGCTTTTCCTTGTTTTCTTTACGTCTCTCGCTTCGGCGCTCATTCTGTTGCTCAACGATAAAGGAATGCATCTGTTCTTTTAAAGCGTCGACAGACAAATCAAATTCTTCCTGCAGCTGATTCAGATAGAGCTCCCGTTCGACTGCAGAAGAGACTCTTGCCAGTTCTCTCAGCACCACTTCAATATACTTCAACCGTTCACTTTCGTTTTTCAGGTTGATCCCTTTACGGTGGTACTTCAGTAGAAAACTCATTAAAGTGTCTCTACCATGAGATAGGAACTCAACGAATGCCTCTTTTCCTCTGGACTGAATAAAATCATCTGGGTCCAGGTTTTCTGGAAAACTTGCAATATCAATAGTGAAATGAGTCTCTCTATTAATAAAGTCAGTTGCCCGCTTAGTAGCTTCAAGCCCAGCATCATCTCCGTCATAAGCAATAACGACATGATCCGTTACTTTGTCCAGCACATGGATCTGTTCTTCAGTCAAACTGGTTCCCATGGAGGCAATGCCGTTTTTGACACCTGCCTGCCATGCTGATATCACGTCCATGAACCCTTCAAACAATATGACTTCCCCGTCACGTCTGATCGACGCTCTGGCTTTATCATAATTGAATAAGATGCGCCGCTTGTTGAATAACTCTGTTTCGGGGCTGTTCATGTATTTAGCCATACGGTGATTATCTTCTGCTTCCAGAAAAGCACGCCCTGAAAAGGCAACTGTTTTCCCTCTTGCATCGGCGATAGGGAAAAGGATCCGATTAGTAAACCGATCGACGAAGGTATCGTCATCTCTATCGGAAAACAATCCGGATTTTTTCAGAACCTCCGGATCATTGAGCCCTTCATTGTCTAAATACAGTTTTAATGCCTGTCTTTGAGGGGGTGAAAAACCGATTTTGAAAGTCTCGATACTCTCTTTTGTCATCCCTCGATTCAGCAGATAGTTATAAGCCTCTTCACCCGCTTTTGAGTTCACTAAAAGGTGATGATAAAAATACTCAGCCTTCTCGTAAACAGCGAGCAATTTTGAGTGCATTGAATCTGCAGCAGGTTTGGATTGCCTGGCCTTGTCTATAACTGAAAAATCAATAGACAAATCTGCCAATTCAGCTGTTTTCCCAACCGCTTCAACAAATGATAAGCCTTCTATTTCCTGCAGGAAGCTAAATACATTACCCCCTCTTCCGCAGCTGAAACAGTGATAAATCTGTTTCTTTTCGCTAACGGAGAATGAAGGTGTCTTATCATCATGAAAAGGACAAGAAGCAAAGTAGTTCTGCCCCGACTTTTTCAATTGAAGATATTGGGAAATCACTTGAACAATATTCGTTTCTTCACGAATCGAATGAATAGTTTCTTCAGGAATTCTGCTCACTAGTCATCCCCCTTCACATACCGATGATGTATTGACAATAGGCACACTGTCCCTATATTAATCAAAGTTAAGTATACCAAAATAGGATGAAATTGTAAATGAAAGCAAGCTGTAAAAGGCAGATTAGTACCTCGCCGGTTTGATAAGCCAGTCTAAAAACTGGCGTCAGGTTGTGACGATGACTAGCAGGAGAAGTGCGGATTCTATTCATTATATCATCAATTTTAGCAATGGGCGTCTCATGACATGTAAAGTAAAGAGAGCATTTAACGGATCTCGATTAGATAACCTGGACTCATGCCGCACTGCGGTGTATCAATTCTAACCTTATTAGGTATTAGGCTGATAAACTATTTTATGTTGTGGGAGACTAACTTTGGGTGCAACTGGCCTGTTCAAATCAAAGGAGTTACGCCTTAAACGCTCAATAGGAGCAAGTCAGACTACTCCCTCCTTGAGCTGCACTTAGTCTAGCTGACTAAATCGAACTCAAAATAAAGATGCTTTGGGTTGCGTGTAGTCCCCACCACTAACTAGGACTGACCGAGTATTATTATTTCAGTTGCAGCTAGTCCTAAAAGTCACCTGCAACTCAGTCAAACTGATCACTGAGTTAGACCCTATATCCATTTAATGCTTAACCGAGTTCTTCAGCTCTTCTGAGTTGCAGCTATAAAGGGCAACACCCATAAAATAAACCCATAAAATGAAAAATACTCGTCCGAAGACGAGTATTTACAGACTGTCGAACCAGTTTGGCTCTTATTTCGTTAGTCAAATGAACCTTTAGACTTTTTGGGCCATCTGAGTCATTCGTCTGCCTAAACTTTTCCAGATCAGCTGAGCCAGGAAAAAATCGACCATACTATGAATGACTGTTCCCACGCCTACCAATAAGAATACAGCGTAGAAGAATCCATCCTGATAATCGGCACCTGAAACAAGGCCGAAGAAAAAGACTGAAACGACCAGTACTTCAGCTAGTGCGTGCACGATAGCTATGCTGAATGAAAAGAGCTGACTTTTTAATGGAGAGGATAAGACATCCTCTCTTCTGCCTTTAAGATATAAGGCACCAATCAGGGCGAAAACGACATGACTCATCGCTCTCATCGTTACGACGATCGGGAAACCGGCCAGAAGAAAGCCGACTGCTGACCCTAAGGAGACGGCAACAGCAATAGCCGGTGAAAAGAACATGGCAAAGAAAATGGGCACGTGGCTGGCCAGTGTGAAGGAAGCCGGTTCGATAAGTACTCGAATAGGCATCACCATTGGAATAGTAATGGCGATAGCTGTCAGTAAAGCTGTAACAGTCAGCTTTAGCGTGTTTGTCTGTCTAATAATGAACAACTCCTAATTTTGGTATGTATACAGGTGTCATGACACCTAATAAGTATACCCTAATCAGGCTGATTGTCAATATTGTTATTCATAAAGAAAGCCTTTACTTTTCAAGTTTTCCTTAATTTTTTGCAGTCGGTCTTTATTTTTAGCTTTTATCGTATGCGTATGCAGGCCGTCAGTCAAATTTGATAATAGAGCTGATTTATTCTGATTAATTTTTTCTATAAAATCATCTGCTTCCAAACGGTTTGAAATCCGCAGGTCTCCTCTAATTTGACCATATATAGGGTGTTCTACTGTGACATCGACCACTTCTCCGCCCAGATCAACTATAGCGTACAGTTCTTCTTTCGTTTCTTCCGGCAGGTGCTGACACACCACGGATTCGCACTCCCCTTCTTCTGTGAGACTGCGCATGATGTATCCTTTAGGGGTAGAGATGATTCCGACGCCGGAAGCTCTGAGCAGTGCAATATCCCCTACTATCACTTGTCGGCTCACATTAAAAGCTGAAGCCAGTGTTCGGGCTACCACTGCTTCTTCTGCCTGATCTAAATAGTGTTTGATAGCGCGTCTTCTCTGATCTGCTTCCATACTATCCACTCTCCTATTAAGTCTGTTTAATCATGAAAATTGGGCATCATAAAGTGATTTATATGCTCCATTAGTGGCAATCAGTTCATCGTGACTGCCTTCTTCTTCAATGCCTTTAGCGGATACGACGACGATTCTGTCTGCATTTTTGATGGTAGCCAAACGGTGAGCAATGATAAGCGTCGTCCGTCCTTTTGATAGAGAATCCAGTGCTTCCTGAATAGCCTGCTCTGTTTCAGTATCTAATGCTGATGTCGCCTCATCTAATATCAGAATAGGCGGATTTTTCAGGAACATACGAGCTATGGACAAACGCTGTTTCTGTCCGCCAGATAATTTAACGCCTCGCTCTCCAATAACAGTTTCCAGTCCTCTTGGCAGTTTACTGACCACATCCACTAGATTTGCCATCTTAACGGCATTATGAACTTCTTCATCTGTTGCATCCAGTTTACCATATAGAATGTTTTCTTTGATCGTTCCAGGGAATAAAAAGACATCCTGCTGTACAACGCCGATCTGCTCTCTTAGAGAATCAAGCGTCACATCTTTAATAGAGTAGCCGTCAATGGTAATAGACCCTTCATCAATGTCATAGAATCTAGGGAGTAAGTTACAAATGGTCGTTTTCCCAGCACCACTTGGTCCGACAAAGGCAATCGTTTCCCCTGCTGTTATGCTTAGATTGATATCTTCTAAAATAGGCTGATGCTCTTCGTAACTGAAGGTCACATTAGAATACTCAATGTCCCCTTTTAAGCTCTCTACTTTAATGGCATTGGGTGAATTTTTCACTTCTGATTTCAAGCCCAGTTCTTCAAGTAATCTCTTAAAGCCGGCAATGCCTTTAGGGTAACTTTCAATCATAGTATTGACTTTTTCGATTGGTCGGACAAATACATTTGCGAACAGGATGAAGGCTACTAAGTCCCCATAACTGATTTCTCCCTGAATCGTATAGTAAGCACCGAAAAAGAGTGCAAATAAGGTGATCAGACGCATCAGAAAATAATTATACGAATGACTGACTGCCATCATTTTGTAAAATAAGTATTTAGATTTACGGTAAGCAACATTTAACTGATTAAACCGTTCCTGTTCATATTCTTCATTCGAAAAAGCCTGAACCACGCGAACACCTCCGACAGATGCTTCGATACCTGCACTGAATCCCGCAAGGTCATCATAAATGCGTGTATTGACATTCGTCATGCGCTTGTTGAAAAAGGCAAGGGCTATTGCTATAAACGGCACCAGGACAAAGGTCATGATTGCCAGCTGAACATGCACACTTAACATCAGTAAGAATGCACCTGTCAATGTGAACAGCGTAATGAAAATGTCCTCAGGTCCATGGTGGGCCACTTCTGCAATTTCAAACAAATCGGATGTCAGCCGTGTAATCAGTTTACCGGTTTCCCTGTTGTCAAAGTATGAGAATGATTGTTTCTGAATATGATTATACAGATCCTGACGCATATCAGTTTCAATATTCGTACCCAGCACATGTCCATAATACGTCACGATAAAATGTAAAAATGTATTCAAGGCATATATACCTAGTAAACCTAAGGATACGATCACTATAAGAGACCAGTCACCCGTTGGTAGTATGTTATCCACTACCTGCTGAACCATGATTGGAAATGCGAGTTCCAAAGTTGCCACAACAATGGCGGCTGAAAAATCTAATGTAAATAAAGCCTTATAAGGTTTGTAATATGAAAAAAAACGTTTAAGCATACTCCCAGTTCCCTTCTCTTTTAGTCATACAGAAAGAAGGCAGACCAATCGAGAACTGCCTTCTTATCTAATTATCTTATTTAATCACTAAAGCATTGAATCGTGCAACTGATGATGATAACGTATTGATCCGTGACAATAGTGCTAGACGATTGTCTTTAACGGATGCATCATCGGACATGACCATATTGTGATCAAAAAAGTCATCGATTAATGGGTGCATATCAGACAAAAGCTGCCATTTATCGGAGACCGAAAGGCCGTTTACGTTCAGCTGTTCTGCTTTCAGTATAGCTTCATATAAACTTTTCTCTGAATCAGTTTCGAAATAGTCAGACGATATGGACAGATTATCCTGAGCCTTTTCAGCTAAATTTGAGACACGCGTCAACGACTCAACAACTGCTTTAAAATCAGATCCACCTTTTTTAGATTTCAATACACTTGCTGCTTCAATGATTTTCACCAGGTCATTCTGATCTGACTCAAGAACAGCTTTTCGAATATCGTATTCTTTACTCAAACCAGCTTCAGTGGAGAGCCACTGGTCTACGCGGTCTTTAATAAAGGCAATAACAGCAGACTGTTTTTGAATATAAGCAGCTTTGATTTCAACTGTCGCAGCTGTTTCAGTTACAGATTCCAGTAGATCATTTAAAGGAATAGATACATTGAAGGCTTTTATTATTCTTACAATTCCCATTGCCTGGCGTCTTAATGCGAACGGATCATTAGACCCTGACGGAATAAGATCCACTGAGAAAAAGGACAGCAGGGAATCAAGTTTGTCTGCTATGGAGATGACCGCGCCAACTGGTGTCTGAGGCAATGCACCATCCATGCTTTTTGGAAGGTACAATTCCGATAGAGCATCAGATACGATTGGGTCTTCTCCTCTTTCAGAAGCAAAGATACCGGCAATTTCTCCTTGAAGTGATGTGAACTCGTTGACGGTCTGAGTGACCAGATCAAATTTAGAGATCATGCCAGCTCGTTCGATTGATTGAGCTTCCTGATCTGTCAGCTCAAAGTATGGAGCCAGCAGTTTAGCAATTGTGGTCAACCGTTCTTGTTTATCATATAGAGAGCCCAGTTTTTCATGGAACGAGACTAAGGCTAATTTATCGACAAAGGTATCTATTGAGTGTTTCTGGTCTTCGTGATAGAAAAAGGCGGCATCAGATAGGCGTGCACTCAAGACCTTTTCATTTCCTTTTCTGACCTGATCGATAGACTGGTCATTTCCGTTTCTAACTGCAATGAAATGAGGAAGAAAAGCAGCTTCTTCATTGTCATTTCTAACTGGGAAATAGCGCTGGTGATCTGCCATAGCCGTTTCTAGAACATTTTCCGGTACCTTCAAGAAGCTATCATCAAATGATCCAGAAAATGCTGTTGGGTATTCAACCAGATCGGTCACCTCTTCAAGCAAATCTGTATTGTCCAATGGACTTTTCCAGTTGTTAGTATGACACAATGCCAGTATTTGATTTGTAATCAGTTCCTGTCTCTCCGTTCGGTCGACGATTACAGACTGTTCCCTTAATTTGTCCTGATACTCATCAGCATGGGCCAGTGTAATGCTCTGTCCAAGGAAACGGTGGCCTCGAGATTCACGACCAGACGACACATCGAAAAGTGACAGCTCGATCAGCTGATCATCTAGCAATACCGTCAGCCAGTGAACTGGCCGAATGTATTTGTAGGAATGATTTCCCCACTTCATTGAAACCGGGAATGGAATAGAGGTTAAAACAGGTGACAACTGTTGAATTAATTCCTGTGCAGTTAGTCCTTTTATCTGTTTTTCGACAAAGACATACTCTTCTCCTTTGATTTCTTTAAAGACGATATCCTCTACAGAGGCATTCTGACCACGTGTAAAGCCAATCGCAGCTTTAGACCAGTTCCCCTCTTTATCCAGTGCTATTCGTTTGGCAGGCCCTTTAACTGTTTCAGTCTTGTCAGCCTGTCTTTCCTTGAGCCCTTCTACCTTTACAGCCAGACGTCTTGGCGTACTGAACGTTTTGATCGATTCAAATGCTAACTGACTGTCTTTAAAATGACTGGTAACTTTTTCTTTTAAGTGGGTCACAGCCGGAACAATCGCTTTTGCCGGTAGTTCTTCCAGTCCTATTTCTAATAAAAATGAATGAGTCATTAGTTTGCCTCCTTCTTTAACCCGTATTTTTCAATCCATTTTTCACTGTCAGTCTCATCCAACAGGGGAAAGGACAGTTTCGCGCGTTCCTGTAAAAATGATTTTGCGATCAGACGTGCCATATGGCGAATGCGTTTTAAATAGTCTGGGCGGTCCGTCGCAGAGACCGCTCCTCTTGCATCCAGTAGATTGAATGCATGACTGCATTTTAGAACGTAGTCATAAGCTGGGTGGACGAGATTGTTTTCAATTTGTTTTAATGCTTCTTTTTCAAAGGCTGAAAATTGGGAAAAGAGAAAAACCGTATCGCTGTGATCGAATGAATAAGCTGAATGCTCGTATTCCGGTTGTTTAAAGATTTCACCATACTTGACACCAGGAGCCCATTCAATATCATAGACATTGTCTACATCCTGAATATAAGAAGCAAGACGTTCCAGTCCATAGGTCAATTCGCTTGTGACGGAATCAACTTCAAGTCCGCCTACCTGCTGGAAATAAGTAAACTGAGTGACTTCCATGCCGTCCAGCCAGACTTCCCAACCAAGTCCGGCACACCCTAGTGAAGGGTTCTCCCAGTTATCTTCCACAAACCGAATATCGTGCTGAAGTGGATCGATTCCCAGTGCTTTTAAACTGTCCAAGTATAATTCCTGTATGTTTTTAGGAGAGGGTTTCATAACGACTTGAAACTGATGGTGCTGGTATAAGCGGTTTGGATTTTCTCCGTATCGTCCATCTGCAGGTCTTCGAGACGGCTCGACATAAGCTGCGTTCCATGGCTCCGGTCCGATTGCTCTTAAAAAAGTGTATGGACTCATCGTCCCTGCTCCTTTTTCTGTATCATATGCCTGCATCAGCATACACCCTTTGTCAGACCAGAATTGCTGAAGGGTCAATATAATATCTTGAAATGTTTTTGCTTTTTCCATTTCGTTTCTCTCCTCGTATTTAAAAATAAAGAAAACTCGTCTCTATACTGACAGTTATCCATCAGTATAGGGACGAGTTTTCTCGCGGTTCCACCCTACTTCCAGCTCAATAACCTACTGAGCCGGCACTTTACAGTGTGCACTCCAGATGCCTTTCCAAGTAGGTCCCTCTATGGCTTACACCTTCCCATAGTCGCTTATAAGGACTCTATCTGTACTTCTTCTGTCACCGTGCGTTATTGTCATATTCTATCTTACAATAACTTTTGAAATTGTCAAATACTAAAGTCAGTCTGACACTGTTTATTTGTCTTTTGTAACCCTGACCTTCTGATTTTTCTGAGAAAGGTAAGACAGTACCTGTTCTTTGACTGTATTGTCAAAGTAAATCAGCTTGATGTCATCCGGCTCTTTTACTGTCGTGAAGCACAGCTGTATCCGATCCTCTTGGTCAATAAACAGCCATTCCTGCGTTTCGTTGAAGTTATATTCTTTACTCATCATCCCGCGGATGGCAGTACCGGATTCAATGGGAATGACCCCTTTTGAGGTCAATCCCTTATTGAACTGAGATACATATACAAACAGTGCGGCTGAAAAGACGACTATCCAGTCAATCAGTGGAAGCTCAAATAGTATAGCCAGTGTTATAAGAATGAAAGCAACTGCTAATTGAACGGACTTCCTGCTTAATAAACTATCAGACGGTGACGAATCACAATCTGTTTCATTTGAATCAAAACATGGATAATGCCTGCCCATGCCAGACTGACAATGATTAGTCTTCCTAATAGTTCACTCATCTAATCGTCCTTACGCTTCAATATACTTTCCCATTGATGCATTTGATTGATAAACCGTTTGCTCTTCAAATTCAGTCCTACTAATTCATCATATAATTCATCTATAACATAACGTATCTCGAGTTTTGTCTGTTTCTTTAAAGAGACCGTATTGAGTTTATCGAAAGACAGCACAGAAAATAGTCTGATGAAATGCATGGCTTTTGGTGAAGCATGCAACCGTCGTTCATCTTCGTGAAAGTGATTGGGACAGATTAAGCCATGATGTTTACTGGAATAATCAAAAGGCCCCTCGGTTTTGCCGCAGAATACACACCCTCTGAACTCAGGCATGACCCCAAAATACAGGAGAAAACGGACTTCGAAAATCGCCATGATGATTTCGGGATCGACATCTGAATTGATGGCTTCATGTCCCATAACGAGTTGGTGATATAATCCCGGGTCTGCTTTTCGGTCTTCAAGTGCAGCATCTGCCAGCTGCACGATATACGTCGCATAGGCATTTTTAAATATATCAGTTTGGATAGATGTATAGGATTCAACATTTTTTGCATCCCGTATAAAGCTTAATCCATCCGGTCTGATATCGGCTATAAATGTAGCTTTAGTGAACGGCTGGATCACAGGTCTCAGTTTGAAATTCGGATTTTTAGTTCCTCTCACAAAGAACATTAATTTACCGTATTCATTTGTAAATAACTTGACCAGATAATCACGTTCACGGTGTTTTCTGACTGATAAAACAAGTCCTTCAATTTCTTCTAACTGAGACACTCAGTCACCTTCTCACATTTAACAGACTAATATTGGTCTTTGTTGTACCCATAATCATTCAAGTTTGACTGCTTATCGCGCCAGTCACTTTGAACTTTGACCCACAAGTCCAGATAAATTTTGTCCCCCAACAGACGTTCAATATCTTTACGGGCATTCATACCAATATCTTTCAGCATTTTTCCTTGTTTCCCAATGATAATCCCTTTTTGAGATTTTCTCTCCACAATAATCGTCGCATTGACCATTACTTTCTCATTTTCTTCCCGTTTCATGCTTTCCACAACGACGGCCACAGAGTGAGGAATCTCTTCTCTCGTGCGCTCCAGTACTTTTTCACGAATCAGTTCAGAGACAATAAAGTACTCAGGATGATCACTGATCTGGTCTTCAGGGTAATAGCGAGGACCGACCGATATATATTTGCTGATTGTTTCCTGTAAATGTGCCACATTATTCCCATCCATAGCAGAAATCGGCACGATCTCGGCAAAATCAAGCTGCTTATTGTAGTCTTCAATGATTGGCAGCAGTTCATCCGGATGGACCTGGTCGATCTTGTTCAAAACAAGAAACACGGGACTTTTGACGTGCTGCAGCTTATCAATAATAAAGTCGTCTCCGGGTCCTCTTTTTTCAGTTACATTAACTAGAAATAAGACAACATCAACTTCGTTAAATGTACTAAGGGCTGTCTGAACCATAAAGTCACCCAGACGGTGTTTCGGTTTGTGAATGCCCGGTGTATCAATAAAGACAATTTGTTCAGTATCTGTTGTTAATATTCCTTGAATCTTGTTACGCGTCGTTTGAGCTTTATCGCTCATAATCGCTACTTTCTGACCGACAAATCGATTCAACAGCGTGGATTTTCCGACATTTGGACGTCCCACTAGTGAGACAAATCCTGACTTATACGTTTTACTGTCTATTTCGCTCATACCATATCTCCCGATTGAAAAGCACCTGGCAACAGTTCACTGACTGTCGTCTCCAGTACTTTTCCTTTTTTATTTGTTAATAATACAGGCATCTCAGGTGCACAGAATTCAACGAGTACTTGTCTGCAGGCCCCACAAGGTGAAATGGGGCCCTCTGTATTGCCTGTCACTACTAAGTAATCAAATGATTTATTTCCTTCTGAGACTGCTTTAAAAATAGCTGTCCGTTCAGCACAGTTGGTCAATCCGAATGATGCATTTTCAATATTACACCCTGAGTAAATGTCTCCGTCACTGGTCAACAAAGCTGCACCAACTGGAAATTTTGAATAAGGGACGTAAGCTCTGTCCAGCATTTCTGTCGCTTTTGAAACGAGCTCTTTTTTTGTCTGTTCATTCATATCGAGCACCTCTTCACATTATAATTTGTATGATCTTTGGAAGCAGAATTATAGCACCAACCAGCACAGCAAAGCTGGCAGTGACTAAAACAACTGCCGCTGCCATATCTTTTACTTTTTTGGCGATGGGATGGTATTCTTCTGTAATCAAATCAACGACATTCTCAGCCACAGTATTGATTAATTCCATAACAAAGACCAGATAAGACACCAAAATGAGCCATAACCACTCAGAACGTGTCATTGGCAATACAATGGCTATAAGAAAGACAGCTATACCTGACATGACATGAACACGCATATTTCGTTCTTCCTGAAATGCTGTCCGGATGCCCTGAAAAGCAAATTTAAAAGAGGCCCGATATGTTCTATTCTTTTGTGGAAGCTCTTTTTTGTTATCTTTTAAGGCCATATTCCTTCAGAATCTCCTCTTGTAATGAAAACATGATCTTCTCTTCTTCTGTTGTCATGTGGTCATAGCCATTTAAGTGAAGGAAACCGTGTACCATCAGAAAACCCAATTCTCTTTCAACTGAATGTCCGAATTCGGTTGCCTGCTCCACTGCTTTATCATAAGAAATAAAGATATCACCTAGATCTCTCGGGATCGTAATACCGTCTAAGTCGAATTCCTTGAACAGATCTTCTTCATCATCTTCAATGGCAAAACTGATGACATCTGTTACCTGATCTTTATCACGGTACTCTTTGTTTATTTCTCTGATTTTATCATTAGTGACTACAGTAATGGATACTTCTGCTTTGTCAGTGACGTTTAACTTGCCAGCTGCAACATTCAGCAGGTCTTCCATCCAATCGACCATGTCTTCAGTTATTTTGTCTGTTTCATCATATATAATTGTTTCCATTTTAATCACTATCCGTTTCATTATCATATGCACGTATCACTTTCGCAACAAGTGGGTGTCTGACGACGTCTTCAGCTTCAAATTTAATATGAGCGATTCCTTTGACTTCTGTCAGGACCCTCTCAGCATGAATCAGTCCGCTTGGCGTTCTTTTGGGCAAGTCAACTTGCGTAATATCCCCATTAATGACCATTTTAGAACCGAATCCCAGTCGGGTCAGGAACATTTTCATCTGCTGAACGGTCGTATTTTGAGCTTCATCCAGGATAATAAAGGCATCATCCAGTGTTCTTCCCCGCATATAAGCAAGTGGAGCAATCTCGATCGTTTCTCTTTCGAGCAGACGATTGGTGTGCTCTGTTCCGAAAATAGTATACAGGGCATCGTAAAGGGGTCTAAGATAAGGATCCACTTTTTCCTTTAAATCACCAGGCAGAAAGCCTAAACTTTCACCTGCTTCTACGGCAGGACGCGTTAAAATGATGCGCTTTATTTCTCCTCTTCTCATCGCAGCAACAGCCATGGCCACGGCCACAAACGTTTTACCTGTTCCTGCTGGTCCAACACCAAAGACGATGTCATTCTTTTTGATGGCTTCTACATAATCTCGCTGACCCACATTTTTAACACGGATTGCTTTGTTTTCTTTATCTCTAGTAATTTCCTCTTCATACATCCGCACGAACTGTGACAATTTGCCTTGTTTGGCCATGCGGACAGCTGCCATGATATCCGCTTTTTTGATACTGATCCCTTTATCATCGAGCGTTAATAATTGATTAAATAAAGTCTCGATGAGATTAATCATGTCAGGTTCGCCCTCGATTTCAAGTTGAGTACCTCGACTTGAAATGGAAACAGCCATTTCCTCTTCGATCAAAGTCAAATAACTGTTTTGAGGTCCAAATAGTGAAAAGACTCGTTGCGAGTCTTCCAGTTCGATTCGTTTTTTATCGGTAAATTGAGTCAACCAGTTGACATCTCCTTTAAGTAAATTGATTCCTTTAAATCATAGCATAAATTGAACTAAATCTCCATAAAAGGTGCTGAAAAGTAAGGAGTTTACAGCTTTTATGAACAATCATCTGTAGTGACTTGCCATCTCAATCAGGGACGAGGCTCAGGGATTAACCAGAGCTGAAAAATAAAAGGGAGAATAAAACAGAAAAAACCGCGAGTGTCTGAACAGATAGTCCAGATAGTCGCGGTTGTCTCTCTTACTTATTCAGTTCTTCTTTAACAATCGAATTCACAAGATTGCCGTCAGCTTTACCTTTAACTCTAGGCATCAATGCACCCATTACCTTACCCATATCTTTCATTGAGGAAGACTGAGTCTGTTCAACTGTGTCCTGCACAATTTCACGAATGTCTTCTTCGCTCAACTGTGCTGGCAGATAAGTGTCAACGATTCCGATTTCTTTTTCCAGTTTGACAACCAGATCATCTCGACCGGCTGCCTTAAACTCGTTTAAAGATTCGACGCGCTGTTTTTTCTCGCGGGAAAGAATAGTCAATTCGTCTTCATCCGTCAGTTCGTCTCCCTTATTGATCTGTTCATTCTGTAAGGCAGATTTTAACATACGGATAGTAGACAATTTCTCCTTATCTTTAGCTTTCATCGCGATTTTCATATCCTGATTCAACTCATCAAGACGAGACATACAATCACCTTCTGTTTGAGGGTAACATTCAAAGGATTAACCTTAGAACTTACGCTTACGTGCTTCCTCAGATTTCTTTCTACGCTTAACACTCGGCTTGTCATAGTATTCACGTTTACGGGCTTCTTTCAAAGTGCCCGTCTTAGATACGGAACGTTTGAAACGACGAAGAGCATCATCAAGACTTTCACCTTTCTTGATATCTGTTTTAGTCAACGTTCTTCCCCTCCCCTCGTACGTTCAGGGCGTTCCGATTGCTAATAAATAGTAGTATATTCACAATTGGTCTTCCCTATCAATAAATGATGTAATCATTTAATATGCACGAATGCATTCAAACGATTCATTTTTAATTATATAGAAATAAATAGAGAGCGTCAACACTCTGTCCAAAATAATTATGGACAAAATGTAAACACTCTCATATTTCAGTCAGTGGCCTCAGGCGGTCAGGCAGCAATCCTGACATTTTCCAAACAATTCAAATCGATGAGAAGTTACCTCGCATCCAGGGAGTTGCTCCTGAAATAAATCCAGCGGACACATCTCAAGTTCCCTTGTCTTTCCGCATTCAGTACAGATAAAGTGGTGATGGTGACCATGGACATCACAGCTGGATCGGAATAATTTTTCGCCGTTCAATTCAGTCTCTTCGACTACTGATAATTCTACAAATGTGTGTAAGTTACGGTAAATGGTGTCAGGACTGATACCAGGAAACATTTCTTTTAAATGATCCTGTACTTCTTTGGCAGACATGTATTTTTTTCTGTTATATAAGATTTCTAAAATACGCTGTCGTTTACCCGTTGTTTTATACCCGTTACGTTTAAGGGTTTTAACGGCTTGTTCAAACGCTGTCAACAGAATCGCTTCCTTTATGTTAGAGTCTCTATACTAGTATAACGAAATATAAGAATTATTCAAGAATCATTTTCGGTTCAAATAAGTGCACGATTACTATATACTTAAAGTATAAACTCTTTGGAAGGACTGATCAATATGTCGAAAGAATCAGCCGCAACGATCTTTGTGTTATCAGATTCTGTCGGTGGAACAGCCAGTAATATTTTTTACGCAGCAAGAGCACAATTTCCGGATACACTATTTGATCTTAAAAATTTCCCCTTTGTCAGGCAGGAGGATCAGATCATTACTATACTGGAAAAAGCAAAAGAGGCTGACGCAATCGTTCTTCACACGTTTGTCGATCCAGCTCTAGTGGACATCATTGAGGAGTTCTGTACCAGAGAATCGCTGACATGTTTTGATATTATCAACCCTCTTATTAATGAGCTGACTTTACGGTCGAACGCACTGCCTACGCACAAACCGGGTGCCATGCATAAACTGGATGAGAAGTATTTTGACCGGATCGGTGCCCTTGAATTTGCCGTTCGCTTCGATGACGGAAAAGATCCTAAAGGGTTTCTTGAAGCGGATATCGTTATTTTGGGTATTTCGAGAACGTCCAAGACACCGCTCAGCATTTTCCTGGCCAATCAGAATTACAAAGTAGCGAACCTTCCTCTTTTACCTGAATCAAAATTGCCTGATGAAATCTGGCAAGTCGATCCAAGTAAAATTGTCGGATTGACTAATGACGAAGAAATGCTGTCCAATATTCGGAAAGAACGAATGCTGTCTTACGGTATGGAAGCAGAAACGCCGTATTCCGATAGAAACCGTATCCGAAAAGAAATTAGATATGCCGATGAAATCTACAAAAAATTGAACTGTCAGATTATTAATGTCGCGACTAAATCAATTGAAGAAACCTCTGCCATCATAATCAACTCATTGAATGTTTAACTAGAAAAAATTCAACATCAGTACGAGCAAGCAGCTGTTTGGCTGTCCGACTCACTGTGTTGAAGTTTTTTAGTGTGCTTTTTTTGTTTTTTCTTTTAAGAAAAAGGTCAGTATGAAGGCTGTGAAAGCTAGTATAGCTACCATCCCAAATCCTCCTCTAATTCCTTCAATCGTTAAATCAGGAGCAGCTCCCCCTGCATCCGCCGCTTCAAGTGTAGGCGAATGAACGAAAGCAGACACAATGGACATGGACGCGAAAACTAATGTAATAGCGAAACTTGAGCCGATTTGTCTCACTGTCTGTCTGGCTGAGGTTCCGTGTCCCATCTGATCATCAGGCAGTGCATTCATACCAGCAGTGGTAACCGGAATATTGAAGACCCCAAATCCGATCGACAACAGAAGGTAGATGCCAACGATGTACCAGATCGGTGTCGTCTGACTGACAAAAACCAGAAGCAGTGTCCCTATAAACAAAGTCAATCCCCCTAGTGGCGCAATTTTTGATACGCCGTACCGGTCATAAATACGACCAGTTACCGGTGAAATAAAAGCTTTGAAGAGCCCACCTGGAAGTAATATCAGTCCCGATAATGTTGCGGAACGCCCCAAAACAGTCTGGATATACATGGGCATCACGTTTGATATACCTGTAATGACCATCAATCCGAGCATCGTAATGACGACGGCTAGACTGAATGTTCTGTTTTTAAACAGAGACACGTTCAGCATGGGATCCGGACTGTTTAAATTGCGCTTGATGAACAAGTAGATGAACAGTGCTCCGATGACGACCGACACCCATGCCACAATTGAATCGAATCCCTCTGATCCCATTAATGAAAGACCAAACAGCAGAACACCGAACCCAATCAGTGAATGCCTTATCGATACCCAGTCGATCGTCGGGTTACTCATCGGCAGAACATCTGTCAACGTCAATAAAGCAATGGGGATCACTAAAATCGATCCGACAAACAGGCCATAGAAAATAAAATGCCATGAGAGCGTGTCGACTATCCAACCGCCCATAGCGGGTCCAAGAGTTGGCCCTAAGCCCAGTACGACGCCCATCAGCCCTAGAGCACTCCCGCGCTTTTCAGGCGGTGAAACAGTTAATATGATTGTCTGCATAAGAGGAATGACCATCCCTGCCCCAACACCCTGAAGAAGCGTTCCGAAGAGCACGACAATGAAGTGGAATCCGAGTCCCGCAATAAAAGACCCGATCCCGAAAATGATCATCATCAGAATAAACAAATTTCGGGAACGGAATTTGTTCATTGCGAAGGCAGTGATGGGCACCATAATCCCTTTTACGAGAGTATAGCCTGATACTGTCCACTGGCCTATAGAAGGTGAGACATTTAAATCATTTATCATCGTCGGTAAGGCCGTTTTAATAGCTGTCTGATTCATGATCACCATTAGAGATCCTGCAAATAAAGCAGTGTAGACCATCCAGTAAGGCACCTCATTATTGTCACGTCTGTCAAGCTGTCTTGTGATGAGACGGATGCCTTTGCGTCCCCATTTCGTTTGTCTGATATCCACGGTCTGCTCCTTTAATTAATTAGTTCTGTTCTGTGGGTTGATATGCAAAAAAGGAAATCCTGATCGATTTCCTTTCTGATTTACTATAAACTAGCGTCTTGAAAGAACGAATGCAACTAGGCAAGGAGTTCTGTTAATTTAAAGACTTTTTACGTTTGATTTTGCCGTCCCATTTTGAGTATCCGTCTTTCAGCACGTATATATTATCGAAGCCATTTTTCTTCAGCAGAAGCGCTGAACGGTAACTGATTGTTTTCTTGTCGTCATAAAGGTAGATCGGCTGATCTTTGCGCAGTTCTCCAAAGCGTTGTTTCATTTGCATGTACGGAATGTTTCGAGCCCCTAATATGTGACCCGCATCAAAATCATCTTTTCCTCTAACATCGACAATTTGAACTTTACGCATATTTTGCTTGAATTCATCATTTTCAATTGCAGTTGCTGCATTTTTACGTCTGAAAAACTGAACTAATTCCCAGATTCCCCACGCGATAATACCGATCCATAATATAATTGTTACTATTGTCCAAGTATCCAATAAAAACTCCCTCTCTATTCCCTATTCATATAATAGTTTACAGTAGACAGAGTAAAAATTCTAGTCTATTTTTATGAGGGTCCATTAATTAATGACTGCATATCGCCGGAACGAAGATCAATAATATACTCATATCGCCACCCGAAGAGAACATGACGTTCATCCGGTGAGAGTGAAACAGGTGCATCGTAAGGCAGTTCAACTATATCTTCGGTCGATTCATCGCTGAAATTAAGCTGCTGAAGCGAATAGCTTCCCAACTCTTCTTCCAGTGCTACGGATTCCTCTGCTATTACCCCCAGAATCGTCCCATTACGATTGGCCTGTGTCATGTGCGGTTTCATTGGTTCATTGTTCATAGAAACCTTAGGAATGGTTATAACACTGTCCCCTACAAGAAAAGGGTATTCATGAAAGAGGTAAACTAGATTTTCATTGATATCAGAAGGCACCACTCCGATAAAGGTGTCATCGTGAAGAAAAAAATCCCTCACATCCCGATTAATAATGATATCAGTGTTTTCCTCCCGAATATCACCAACGTATAAATGACGACCTTCCAGTTCATCGACATAGACATATACGTTTGATGTATACCAATGAGGATAAAGTGAAGCGATGGGTCGCTGCTTTAACGAATTATCGGATAAGTCCCAAATCTGAACCAGAATGGATTCAGTTTCTTCTTCAACATTATAGTCATAATGAGATAAAAAAATCAGTTCTGGATTGACTGAGTTCCAGTCCAAAGTTACATATCCGCTGTAGTTGATTGAAAGGGTGTGGCTTATTTCTCCATCTAAATCAATAATGTTTAAAAAAACACCCTCATCGGACACTTCCTGAAACAGAATCTGCTGATTGTTATGACTGATTTCTACACTTAAGAGATAACTTTGATCTTCGTATATTAAGTTGCTCTCGCCCGTAAATAAATTATGTGTGGAAAGATCATGAGACTGATGATCGCCTTTATGAACAAGCAGAGTTTCTCTGTCGAGCCATCCAACTATTTTCTGAAAAGATTCGTATTCCACATCAAGCAGCTGCAGGACTTCTTCTGGTTCATCACTTTCATCAGCTTCATTTTCAGAAGATCTGCAGCCAAAGAAAAAAAGGCAGCAGGCAGCCAGTACGAAACACAAATTAAACCTGTGTTCTTTAATACTGGACATCATGCTCACCTCTTTGTGTAGTTTTATATTACTAATATTACCACACGTTAACATCTTTATTAACTTATATGCTTATATACCGATTCATTTAAGACTAGTGAACTAGCGCCGATTACCCCGGCATCATTGCCAAGCTCTGCAATACGAATATTTGTATGTTCACGGATCGTAGGGAACGCATAAACACTGAACCGCTCTCTGATTTTCTCTGCCAGGAATTCACCTGCTTTTGAGACGCCGCCACCAATGACGATAGTGGAAGGATTAAGTAAATTAGCGATATTACCACAGGCCAGTCCTAAATAATCACTGATTTCATCGACAACAGCTGTTGCAAAAACATCGCCTTCTCTTGCAGCATCCATAATCATTTTTGTATCGACTGTTTCTTCACCCAGTATCTGACTTTTTAAAGCTGACTCTTTTGGATAATCAACTGCACGGTCTTTCGCAACTCTGACCACACCGGTTGCGCTGGCGACTGTTTCCAGACACCCATTCTTTCCGCAGGTACACTCATATCCCTCACGGTCAACTGTCATGTGTCCTATTTCGCCTGCCGCTCCAATCGCGCCATGAAGCAGCTGATTATTCATGATCACACCACCGCCAACTCCAGTACCGAGAGTAACGAATACTACATTAGGTTCATTGTGACCGGCACCGATCCACTGCTCACCAAGCGCTGCCACATTCGCATCATTATCAATAAAAAAGGGAATGCCGGTCGCCTGTTCAATTTGTTCTTTAACGGGCTGTATGGTAACCCAATTCAAATTATAAGCGCCAATAACTGTTCCTTCATGACGATTAACGGTTCCTGGAGACCCCATTCCGATTCCGATAAAGTCTTTAGCCGTGTATCTGTGATCGCTCATGTACGTTTTTAACGAATTAATGATTGAGGGCGTAATATGATTCCCATTATCTGTTATGTCCGTTAGTATGCTCCATTTGTCTATCAGTTCACCTTTAGTCGATACGACTGCGAATTTGACTGATGTCCCACCTAAGTCGATACCGATAATCTTTTTTTCTTCCAACTGTTTTCCTCCTTATTAATTAATTGAATAACTGAGTGATAGGGATGTACCGTGCGTATCCTATTAGTATAAAAAGCGCAACTACCCCGACATAAATTAGTGCATATTTTATCTGCTGCTTTTTGTTTCCCCATGCTCTGGGAGCAGAAATAGCGTAAGCAAGAAGGTATCCACCGATCAGGCCACCTACATGCCCAGCCATATCGATACCCGGACTCATAAGGCCGAATACTAAATTAAGAACAATCAGCAGCGAAAAATTTTTCGCCATCGCCCCTATCTGCATGTTTGAAGGAAACAGTTTGCCTAAAACAAGAGTCGATCCGAACAGACCGAACAAGGCTGTACTGGCTCCAGCAGAAATACTGGTATTAAAGGCGAAACTGGCTGCATTCCCAGCTATTGCGCTGAAGACATATAACAATAAAAATCGCCAGTGACCAAAAATAGATTCAAGCTGAATGCCAAGAAAATAAAGGATCAATGCATTGAATAGCAAATGTGTGATGCCAATATGCAGAAACATAGGGGTAATCAATCTGTACCAGTCACCTAACACAATCAGCTCATTGACTTTTGCGCCTAAACGGACAAGAACTAATGAATTTGTACTGCCACCCAATACCTCCTGAAGCAGATACATAAACCCTGTTATACCGAGCAGTCCATAGGCGATAAGTGGTTTTCTGTTCCATCGTTTAAGTTTCATCTCTGTTTGATAATTCACAATTTTAGCTCCCTTAAATCTTTAAGAATAGTATAGCACACTCTTAACAGTCAACCAATTTAGAAAATGTGTTTTTAAAGTGAAAAAAAGCATTAAAGGGACACTTAATCACATACCGGAGTATCTGACACTTCCCTAAAATGCTTTCGGTTTATTCCATGTTACCGTCAAGATCTTTCTTGAATTCTTTGGCTGCCTTCAGGTTGGCATCTTTTCGGTTTTCATCTGCAACAGGATCCGGTTTGTCTGATGTCGAGACATCCATATTGCTCATCTCACTTGTTTCTACTGCAATTATATGAGCAGGATTGACCAGCACTTCTTTGCCGTTTACTAGATGAACCTTTTTTAGCAAATCTCCAGACTGGTTATTCTGACTGAGAGACTCGTGAAGAGATGATGGAGAGCTGTTGACAGTATATGTTTTTCCGTTGGCCATGTAAATAACTGCTGTATCGGACATGTATTTCGCTCCTTTATCTTTAATAGATTCATTTTACCTCAAAGATAAAAAGATGCAAAATCTAACGAACGATCGCTTCGATCAGCTGTTCTCTGTTCATATCAGATTGGACAGTATATCTGCCCGGTCGTAATCGTCTAAACAAATTATTTTCCTCCATATACCGATTGAACCCGTGGAAATCATCAATCAGACCAAAAGACTCAAGTTGAGACGCCACAACACTGCTGGGTTCTCCTTCATTAACGACTACGACATATTCCATCACAGACGGTTCTACTTCTTCTTCGGCTGCCTCTTCTGTTTCTTCTTCTGAATCAGTTTCTTCAGCTTCTTCTAAAGTATCAAATTCTTCCGTCTCTTCAGAATCTGAAGTCGAGTCAGTTTCATTCTCCTGCGCAAGACGAGTATTCTCAGATAAAAGTTGCTCATTTTCCAATTCGAGTGTGACCACTGTATCTTCAAGATATCTGATTTCCGCTTCCAGTTCGTCTGGAATATCCTGATTTGTGGCACCAGTTTCTGCCGGAGCAAAAGTACTCAGAGCAAGCAGGAGCAATCCTGAAAATAAAAAGCCTGATGCTAAAAGTCGTACATTTTTCTTAGACATGTTCCTCCACCTATTCTCTTTATGATTGAATGCCTTCTGTAATATAATCATTGATCACTTCTTGAACAGAAGATTGTGACAAGTCTAACTGTCTGGCAATTTCTTTTGTTGCAACACCTTTAGTGAACAGCGTAATCGTATTGTCTTTCATTAAGCGTGTCATCAAAGTAGACTTCTCTTCTTCTTCGACGGTCATACTCATTTTTGATTCCAGCATATGTATCCGTTCATTCAAATCATAAACTGTTTTAGTCACAGCTAACGAAAATGACTCCAGTTCTTTATACGCAGCGTCTTTCTCTTCTTTTTTTATGAAAGAATAACTAAATAAAACGCCTGATATGACCAGCAGCACTCCTGCAATCATCCATATTTCCATATTGACTATCCCTCTTTTCTTATCGTGTCTGAATTCATTCAACCTATAAAATAGTATCATACTTTCATGATTTGTGAAAGATTATAAAAAGCAGAATACAGGGAGGCCGGTGAGAATAGATGCTGTCTGAAGTGCTGACAATCCGCCTCCTACTAATAAAGTAGCAGCGACGACGCCTTCCATAACGGCCCAGAAAATACGCTGAGGGACCGGGGAATCCAGCTTTCCACCTGATGTCAGGTGATCAACGACTAGTGACCCTGAATCCGAGGATGTGACGAAAAACACTATTACTAAAATAATTCCGACAATCGATAAAACCGTAGACAACTGTAGATTTTCTACTAAGGCAAACAGGGCTAGTGATTCATCAACCGAAATAATGGCAGTTAAATCATTTATACCATTCAGCTGCTGGAATATAGCTGCTCCTCCAAATACACTCATCCATAAAAATGATATAGTCGTTGGGATAATAATCACTCCGACAATAAATTCCTTTATAGTGCGTCCTTTGGAAATGCGGGCGATAAACATCCCAACGAAAGGAGACCAGGAAATCCACCATGCCCAATAAAACACTGTCCAGGTCCCCTGCCAGTTCGTGTCTCTGAATGTTTCAGTCCATAGACTCATCTCAAGAAAATTTGCCATATAATAGCCAATATTTTGGGTGAAGCCGCTCAGGATATATACAGTTGGTCCGGCAATGAGTACAAAAAGTAAAAACACTCCGGCTAGTACCATATTGATTTCACTCAGCCGTTTCACGCCTCCATCGAGTCCCATAACAACTGATATGGTTGCAAAACCAGTGATGACCGCTATCAGTATGACCTGAGTGGTCGTATCGATACTGATACCGTAAAGGTGATTTAATCCTGCATTGACTTGAGCAACACCTAATCCCAGTGAAGTCGCCAGCCCCATCAATGTCGCAAGTACAGATAAAATATCAATCAGGTTTCCCCATAATCCATAAATCTTGTTTCCTATCAGAGGATAGAAAAGAGAACGGATGGTTTAAGGTAACCCTTTATTATAGGAGAAAAAGGCTAAGCCCAGTCCGACGATCGAGTAAATCGCCCACGGGTGAATTCCCCAGTGAAAGAAGGTAGAAGCCATAGCCGCTTGAGCAGCGCTCGCAGAATTAGGTTCAATTGCGCCAAACATAGGCGAGGGTTCTCCCAAATGTAAAATAGGTTCAGCTACACTCCAGAACAGCAGACCTATCCCCATACCAGCACTCAACAGCATGGAGCACCAGGCAAAGCGGGAGAATTCCGGCTTTGCTTTCTTTCCACCAATCACAATCGTACCGTAACGGCTGAACGCAAAGTATAGTGCAGCTGCAATAAAAATATTGGCTGCAAATATCATAAACCAGCCGGTTGTATTGGATATCACATCCAACGCATTTTCAAAAAACAACTGAGCTTCCTGTGGAAAAATAAGGGTGATCAATATGAATGCAACTAGAATGATTGAAGAGGTAACAGTGACTTCCGGATGGATATCGAACCCATAGCCTTTCCAGTTCCGCTCACCTACTTCTTCTCACCCTTCTTCATCAAAAAGTGACACTGTCGGCTTAATTGATAATCCTTTAAACGGTTTCCGGTTTTTAATTGCTTCTTTTCGGGCGGACACTTCTTCTTTACGGAGTTTTTTGGCTAATAGGCGTTCCGATTCAAGACGTCTGTCAAATTCAGTCTCTTCCCTGGTCGGTCTCCGTTTCTTTTCATGCTTCTGTTTCTTTATATCCATCGAATCCAGTCCCTTCAAAATATAAGAGTTTTAGACCAGTTTGGCTGATAGTGATTGTTGTTCTTTCAGCACAGCTAGTCTGCTGATACCTCTATCATAATAAATCTGAAGCCAATAATCTATTCATTACAACTATAATTAGGAAGACTCATATTAGACCAAAACGTTTTAGCCGTTACCCTACTATTTTCAGTTGTAAGAATATTTTCAACAGAAAAAAGATGAATCGTGACAATTTTAGCTTGATAATAAAAAAAGAGTGGCATTTTATAAAAAAACGTGGTATTCTAGTCAAGGCGAATGGCTAGACACCTACCATGTTTGATAGCCTTCAAAACAGGATTACTAGGAGGGACAATCATGCGAGTAAACGTTACATTAGAATGTACAGACTGCAAAGAACGCAACTACCTAACATCTAAAAATAAACGTAACAACACAGAACGTTTGGAAGTTAAAAAATATTGCCCACGCGAACGCAAAACTACATTGCACCGCGAGACAAAATAATTTCTCAAACTAAAAAAAAGAAAGATGATTACAGTCATCTTTCTTTTTTTTACATTTAAACAGTTTGTTATTTTATAAATAAAGCATAACAAAAAAGAGATGACCGAAAATTAGGTCATCTCTTTTTGTATTGAAAGGCTGTATGGATTAAATTTACTCTTCTCCATTATCCTCTTCAACAAAGTCTTCAAGTTCTTCTATTGTCTCAGTAGGATCTGCTACATCCTCCTGTGCGTAATCGCCTACTTTAAAGTAAGCATCCATCACCTGTCTTGCAGCACGCTGGTTTTCCTGATTTGATCGATTCTGGTTAGGTAGGTTTGGTACGACAACCGCGACAGCTATCTCAGGATTTTCAAATGGTGCATACCCAACATATGTCAGATTCGTAACGGAATCTGTGTTTCTACCTAGATCATCATCCCAGTAAAATGTTTCTGCAGTTCCGGTTTTACCAGCTGCAGTATAGTCCGTATCAGCAAAATGAACCCGTGCTGTTCCCTGACTGCCGTTTATTACTTGATAAAACCCTTGCTGAACTCTTTGAAGAGCCTGCTCGTCAACATTGACATGATTCAGGATTTTAGGTGGTATTTCCGTCTTCAACGCACCAACCCGCCCCGTTTCCGTATCGGTGTCTCGTATTTCAGACACTAAACGTGGAGCGATACGTGTTCCGTCGTTTGCAATAGTTGAAATGTATTGAGCCAGCTGCATTGGAGTGTAGGTATCATACTGTCCGAAGGAGAAGAACAAGGCTTCACCCGGGGAACTTCCCGGACCAGCCAGTCCGGTTTGTTCACCGGGCAGATCGATTCCTGTCTGAACACCTAAGCCAAACTGATTAAAGTATCTTCTCTGTTTTTCTAATAATGATCGACCATTAATATTCAAAGAACCTCCTGAAGTGAAATTCCATTCGCCACCCATACGCATAGCCAGTGTGGACATATAGACGTTGGATGAGCGTTCTAAAGCAGTAATGTCATTCATATAAACATTATTATTGCCTGCATAGTTGAATACAGAACGAATAGGCGGACTCTCTCTTACTCTGATCGGTGTATCTAGAATGGTGTTGTTACTGGAGTCAAGCACGCCATCCATTGAAGCCGCAAGTACTGAAGCCCCTTTTATAGATGAGCCCATAGCGAAGCTTTTGTTGATATTACCTAACGCATCATCAACGACTTCGCCGTTTACAATTTCTTTACCTGTCATCGCAAGGATATCTCCGTCACGTGGATCCATTGCAACAATATAAATGCTCTCACTCAACCCTTCTCGTTCAGCGAGCGAATTCAAAGCAATTTGTTCAACTTCTTCCTGGAAATCAATATCCACAGTTAAAATAAGGTTATCACCTTTTTGACCAGAGTACTGCTCTATCTGATTAATGACATCTCCACGACTGTTTGTTTCAGATTCGAGACGGGATTTAGTTCCTCGAAGAACAGATTCATACTGCTGCTCGATTTGACTAGTTCCCACACGATCGTTTCTAGAATACCCTTGAGCAAGTAAGGTCCTTAATCTGCTTTCCGGTATCCCATTGTCTTCTGATGAGACAGCACCAGTTATACTTCTCATCATATTTCCCTCAGGATACGTTCTGACCCAATCTGTACCCGTTGCGATTCCAGGAAGAGCGTCCAGGTTTTCACTGATTTGTGCGATTTCTTCTTGAGTGACGTCTTCATTTTTGATATTGACAGTACTTAATGCATAAGCTGAATTCATTTTCTTGAAAACAGCTGTAGCGACTAGTTCTCGCTCGGTCAACTGTTCGATTTCCTCATCGCTGACACTATCAAGCATGGCTTGATAGGCTTCTGTTCCATCCAGTTGTAATTCTTCATCTGTCAGTCGTGAACGAATCTCTTCCTGATTATTGGCAATAAAGAAATCCTGCAGATCTCTTCTGGTTAAATCAGCTCCAGATTCAACTGCATAATAGGGCTCTGAAGGCATACTGATATAAGCAGCTAGATCATACGCCAGTTCGGTCATTTGACCAACTGGTATGTTTCGTCCCCTTGTATAAGTAATGGTATGTCTTGCTTCATTTCCTACCAATCGTCTCAAATTCGCATCAAATATCTCACCACGTGGGACACTTCCGGTAATAGTCGTGCGTTCCGTCCGTTCTACTTCAGCCTGGTACTCATCTGCACGTATAATTTGTAAATAGCCTAAGCGAAGAATCAAACTAGAGAATAATAAAAATACAATAAAAAACAGTAAATTTAAGCGAAAAGGGATATGGGACTTTTTCTTATCTTTTCTTTTTTGAGCTGGTGTTCTCACTCAATTCCCTCCTAATAATATGACGCTATTATATGTATTTAGGAAAAGTTTAATTGTTCCATAGTTTAAACTGTTCATTATAATAGTCTGGGTAACCAGCTATCAGTTTACCAAATACTTTCAGAAAATACTACATTTCCAGGCAACATTCAGACGGTGATGAATAAACAGTCATTAAATAGTCAAAAACTGTTCCGTTCTGATTCAAATCTTGTCGTTTAAATAAGCTGCTTTCTACCTGACATTGACCATTTAGTAATCAATAGGTCATGAAAAAATCTTCCTCCTGGAGTTGACCACTCCAGAAGAAAGATTGTTTTAATCGGTATCCGATTATTTAGCTGATTTAAAGCGTTTAGCTACTTCATCCCAGTTGACTAAGTTCCAGAATGCTTGAATATAGTCTGGACGCTTGTTCTGGTAGTTCAAGTAGTAAGCATGCTCCCATACGTCAAGCCCTAGAATCGGTGTTTTACCTACTGAGTATGGAGAATCCTGATTAGGAGTATCCATCACTTCCAATTTCCCATCAGAAACAACTAACCATGCCCAGCCTGAACCGAAACGAGTTGCTGCCGCTGTATCAAACTTCTCTTTAAAGTCGTCGAATCCGCCAAATGCATCATTAATGGCATCAGCTAATTCGCCTTCTGGTTTGCCCCCACCGTTTGGTGACAAAATTTCCCAAAAAAGTGAGTGGTTAGCGTGTCCGCCCCCATTATTTCTCACAGCTGTTTTAATATCTTCAGAAACAGAGTCCAGTTTTTTCATTAAATCTTCAATGCTCAACTCAGCCAGTTCAGGATGGTTTTCCAGTGCCGCGTTTGTTTTAGTTACATAACCAGCATGGTGCTTGTCATGGTGTAAATGCATTGTGTCCTCATCGATGTGTGGTGCTAGTGCGTCATACGCATAAGGTAATTCTGGTAAAGTGTATGTCATAGTATACATTCCTCCTAATAAAATTTCGTACACTTCTATTTTATCACTTATGATTATTTTAGCAAATAAAATCACTCTCTTTAAGTAAGTATTTTTAAGATCAGCTCAACCGCAGGGATAATTTATTTTCGGTTCCACGTAAGGTAGGTCAAAAGACTGATTGCTTTTTAGACCATTAAACCGTAAACTGTTCTTTATGATATAACATAGATAAGGAAGGTAAATTGTGAAAGAATATATTCGAATCGGATTCAAAGATCCTAAACAACTAGTACGCGCAAGAAGTATGACAAGAAAGCAATTATTAGCATACTTTGCTTTACTCACCTTTATCCTCACCTTTTCAATGACGTCTGTTTTAACTAACGTGATGACGAATTTGCAGGAGGATGGATCTGAAATAGCTGAAACGATACCCCCCTTTACTATTGAAAACAATCAGCTGATTGCAGAAGAAGACCAGGAATCATACGTTCATCAGACAAACTCCTTTCTTCTCTTTTTTGATCCGAACGGCGCGATTCAGACTGAAGAAATTGATACAAATCTGGAACGGCTGAATGTCCCTATCGGTATTGGGTTAATGCAGGATGAGTTCTACCTGAACGTGACAGGTCAGACGATTCCAGTCTCCTATGAGCAACTCGATGGCGTTGATCAGGATAGGTTTATAGACTTGCTGTCACAGATCGGCAGCTTATCTCCCCTTGTCATTCTGCTGATGTTTATTGTTGCTTACCTTGCAAGCGGGTTCGTTCTCTTGTATGAATGGCTGATTGTTGCATTATTTGCCAATATACTGGTGACCTTACTGCGTCTTCGTTCTCCATTCAAAAAGAATGCTCGAATGGCTCTAGTGAGTTTAAGCATACCGACCTTATTACTCTCCATCATCGAAGCATTCGGCTATATTGTACCGTTCGCTTTCGAACTTAAACTCGGGTTCACGATTTACTTCTTGTTTACATCTTTAAAGACATTAGTGCCTGTAAAGAAAAATAACAACGATCAATAAAAAACAGCTGCTGCTCCCTATTTAAACCTGGGAGCAGCTGCTGTTTTTTTACTGTTAATCGTTATTATTCTGTTTCAATCGTCTTGCTCGTTTTTTCTTCTCTTGTTTTACGCGTTCGATTTTACGTTTATATCCAGGTTTTACATTTTTCTTAGCTTTCTTTCTCATCCCGTGTAAAGTCGGATCAAAAGAAGATTTTGAATCTTTCGGTTTTCTCTTATCTCGTCGATTACGGTCAAATGAATCCACTATTTCACCATTTTTGATATCTTTTGGTTTAAAAGCAATTCCCTTTTTCTCAATGATATTAATATCTTCTTCATCATCAGGCCCGTACAAAGTGATTGCTGTCCCAGGTAACTGATTACGTCCCGTTCTTCCTACTCGGTGAACAAAGTAGTCCAGGTCCTGAGGTACTTCAGCATTAATAACATGCGAAATCCCTTCAATATCGATTCCTCGAGCAGCTAAATCCGTTGCGACAACGTACTGATAATCCAGATTCTGGATCTGGCGCATGACGCGGCGACGTTCTCTTGAAGGGATTCCTCCGTGAACGACTGCTACATTCAATCCTTTTTTCTTAAGGGCCAGAGAAATTTCATCCACGTGTTCTTTTGTATTTGCGAATATTAAGGCTAAATAAGGTTGTCCTAATGTCAGTAAATTATAGATGAGGTCGACTTTATTTTTCCCTTTTGTTGAGATCAGCCAATTATCAACTGTATCAGCAATAACTAGTTCATTATCAACTTCAATATTGAGTGGGTTATGCATGTATTTTTTCAGGAATGGCTGTAATTTCTGAGGAATCGTTGCTGAGAATACCAGCATCTGCCCTTTTTTTGCCATACGAGAAGCTATTTTATCGACATCTTCAAGGAATCCCATGTCGAGTGTCATATCTGCTTCATCTACTACCATGTAAGGTGCAGTGTGCGTCAAAAGTGAGTTTGATGTGATCAAATCAAGTAAACGTCCAGGCGTTCCAATAACGACGTGAGGTTGTTTATTCTGTAATTTACTGATCTGACGATTCTTATCTGTTCCACCAACAAATAATTGAACGTTCACTTCTTCTTCTGAATGTTCAGCTAACTGGAACGCAGCATTATATAACTGTTCCGCGAGCTCACGACTCGGAGCAGTGATTACAATCTGTACTTCCTGTTTGCTCGGGTCTAATTTGTTAAATAACGGGAGCAGGAAAGCATGTGTTTTTCCAGAACCAGTCTGGGATTTTCCAATGATGTCTCTGCCTTTTTTCACTTCTGGAATAACCTTTTTTTGTATGTCAGTCGGTTCAGTGAACCCTATCTCTTTGATCGCTTCGATCAAATAAGGGGATAATTCAAATGGTTCAAATGGGTGTGTCATATTCTATTCCTCTTTTCTATTCTCTATGCATTGTACCAAAGGTTAAGCTTTCAAGCTACATTTAATTAAAATAGTGGACAGTCACTAGCCAAATGTTCACTCATTCTTCATTTGCCCTGGAAATAGAAAAAGAAAAACAATCCAGACAGACTGGAATATGTTAAAATTCCTGACTGATCCAGATTGTTTTATTTTTAATTTATTCCCTTTAACGAATGACTTGTGACTCTATGTTTTATTTAATCAAACGGATACTCTCTTGGTTCTTCCTGCACAGAGATCCATTTCCATGTGGTAAATTCATCAAGTGAATGTTCACGACCGAATCGGCCGATACCTGATGCTTTTTCTCCACCAAAAGCAATATATGGTTCGTCATTAACACTCTGATCATTAATATGAACCATACCTGTTTCCATTTTTTCAGCAAATGCAAAGGCTCGTATTTCATTGCTTGATGAAACAGCCCCACTTAAGCCTTGTTCTGTATCATTGGCCAGTTCTAAAGCATGCGCTTCATCTCTAGCTGGAATCAGCGTAATAACAGGCCCAAACATTTCATTTTGAGCTGTAGACATATCGTTAGTTCCTTTTAAAACGTAAGGAGTTAGAACGTTTCCTTCTCTTTTTCCTTCAAGCAGAACTTCTGCCCCTTCGCCTTTCGCTGTTTCGACTTCTTCCAGTAAGCGCTCAACCTGGTCGCCATCAATCAGTGGGCCGATCAGCGTGCCTTCCTGCGTTGGATCTCCATGTTTCAGTGATTTAGCTTTTTCAACGAATTTGTCAGCAAACTCATCAAAGACTGACTCATCTATAATAATTCGATTGGTTGCCATACAGATTTGACCACTATGCATGAAGCGTCCGTAAATAGCGCCTTTGACAGCGGTGTCGATATCTGCATCATCGAGAACGACCATTGCGTTGTTTCCGCCAAGTTCCAGTATCGTTTTCTTGACTTCACGTCCGCACACTTCACCGATCTGTTTCCCGATACCAGTTGAACCAGTAAATGAAATAACATCTGGAACAGGGTGTTCATAGAACGCGTCACCAATTTCAGAAATTTTCGGATGAACGACCTGCAGGACACCTTTAGGCAATCCGGCTTCTTCGAATATCTTAGCAATGACATTCCCACCACTAATCGGCGTCTGATGACCCGGTTTTAACACGACAGCGTTACCTGCAGCGAGTGCAGGGGCTACTGAACGCATCGACAGGTTCATTGGGAAGTTAAATGGGCCAATGACGCCTACCACACCTGCAGGCTTTCTCGAAACATAATTCTTTTTACCTGGAATCATGGACTGATTAACAATCGTTTCCATTTGGAAAGGAAACTCTGCTGCCAGATGCATGATTGCAATGACGATGTCAATTTCCAGCTGTGCTTTAGCCACGGTAGAACCGGCATCTTTAACCAGCATATCTGTGATTTCTTCTTTTCTATCTTCAGTTATCTTGATAGCTTTTCTAATAATCGCTGCTCTTTCAAATGGTCCAGTCTTTTCCCATTCTTTCTGATGTTTTTCTGCACTTTTATAGGCTTTGTCTAAATCCTCGTATGAGGCTGCCTGAACTGTCGCATAGACTTCCTCTGTGTAAGGATCAATCGATTCGATTACTTCATCACTGCTGCCTTTGACCCATTCTCCGTCAATATAGTTCAATTCAAGATTATCGTATTTACTCAATTACCTCATCCTTTCATATTTCGTTACTATTACCTTATCGCAAACGTTTTCGATTGTTCAAATGATATGATTAGGCTATGATAAGGAAAGACTTCTTTCACAATAAAGTTGAATGCTAATCGAATTAAAAGTAAAATAGATAATAGAATGTAACCGACATGCTATTTACATGTAGAAAAGAGGAAACTAATGTCTGAAGATACGAAAGCATTATTCATCATTTTTGGAGCCACTGGAGATTTGGCTCACCGTAAACTATATCCCGCAATTTACCGTCTTTATAAAAAAGGCATGCTGTCAGAATCTTTTGCAGTCATCGGCACTGCCCGGAGAGACTGGTCAGATGAACATTATCAGGAGGTTGTCCTCGATTCAATCGAAGACCTGATTGACTCCAAAGAGCATGCAGAATCATTTGCGAAGCATTTCAGGTACCAGTCCCATAATGTAAAAGACTCAGAGCATTATCATACGCTTAAAGAATTGGCAGACACACTCGATGAAGAGTATGCAATAGAAGGAAATCGTATTTTCTACTTGTCCATGTCCCCTAGTTTCTTTGGAACGATCACTCACCATTTAAGAGAACAGTCACTTGTTACAGAAAACGGGTTCAACCGTGTCATTATCGAAAAACCATTTGGAACAGATTTTGACAGTTCCAAGGCATTAAATGACGAAATAAATGATTCTTTCGATGAAGATCAGTTGTACCGCATTGACCACTATCTAGGAAAAGAAATGGTTCAAAATTTACTGGCCATGCGATTTTCCAACCGCCTCATTGAAAACAGCTGGAATAAAGACAGCATCTCTAATATCCAGATCACTTTAAGTGAAGACCTTGGGGTTGAAGAACGCGGGGAGTATTACGATAAAAGTGGAGCACTTAGAGACATGGTACAAAATCATATGCTGCAGGTCGTTAGTCTTTTGACCATGAAAAAACCGGCCTCTTTTACCACTAATAACGTGCGCAAAGAAAAACTGGCTATTCTCAAAGCCCTTAAAGATCCTAAGGTAACACAGGATGACAAAACTGAATTTGTAAGAGGTCAATATGCTCCTTCAGAAGATGGGAAAACTAAAGGCTACCGTCAGGAAGAAAAAGTTGATCCTGACACTTTAACCGAAACATTTGTTGCCGGAAAATTGACCATTGATACAGATGAATGGCGCGATGTGCCAGTCTATATTCGGACAGGAAAACGGTTATCTGAAAAAACCTCTCGAGTGGATATCGTGTTCAGATCGACAGAGTCAGACTTATTCAGTGATCAGCCTACTTTACTATCTGTTCTGATCAGCCCTGATGAAGGCATTGAACTGACTTTGAACAATAAAAAAATCGGTCCCGGTATGCACCTGGAACCGACTCAACTATCTAATTTGCGTTCAGAGGACACTGTCAAGGACAGTCCGGAAGCGTATGAAAAACTGATTTTGGATGTGCTAAATGGGGACGAAACGCACTTTGCACACTGGGGTGAAGTGGCAACATCCTGGAAATATGTTGATCAGATTCGTAAAGAATGGGATAACATGACTGAGTCAATTCCCTTCTATCCTGCTTTGACTATGGGGCCCAAAGAAGCAGATGTTCTTCTGGAGCAGCAAAATCATAAATGGATTTTTAAAGGGTAAACTATAATAGCCTGATCAGACACTTGCAATCGCGTCTGATCAGGCTATTTTTATAATTTACTCGTATTTAAGTCCTCAATACTATAAAAGAATGCTTTCAGCTGTTCTTTGATGAGGGGAATCATAGCTTCTTCATCATTTTCAATCTGCAGAACCAGTTTAGGTTCATGCAGACTCATACGCAACAGAAGCCAGCCATGACCATAAGGGGATCTGATCTGACTTCTTATCCCTTCCAAATTATCCTCCACTACAGCAAAGCCGTCTGTCTCTTTCAACCACAGTGCAAACCGATTCAATATATCCATACCAATATCCCTGTAGGCTGGCGTTTCGATTACAAATCTGATTTCTTCAGTTTCGGCCGGCTGACCAAGTGTATCGATCAGATCGGTTACACTTCTGCCATCTTTAGCCATTTCAGCTTCTTTAGCAATGATCTTAGCGGCAAGATAAGCACCGTCATCCAGGAAGAAGTTTTCTCTGATTGCCGCATGTCCACTCGTTTCGATTGCCAGATCACAGTCTATTCCCTGCTTATTCAATTCGATCCCGCGGTTGATTACATTACGGTAACCTGAAATATAACGGTCCACTTTCCCATGTTTATTTTCGATAAAGGTAATCAAATGGTCAGATACAGGCGAATTGGTAACAATCGTTGTTCCTGGATTTTCTTCAAGAATAATTGCACCAATCAACCCAATCAGACTATTGCGGTTGATACTCTGTCCTCTTCTATTCACGATAGCTGAACGGTCCACGTCAGTATCAAAAATAATTCCCAGGTCTGCACTGTTCTTCAAGACAGCATCAGAAATGCTTTTCATTGCTTCTTTATTATCTGGATTTGGTTCGTGATTTGGAAAAGTGCCATCCGGATTCAGGAATTGGCTCCCATCAGTATTGGCTCCGAGGGGCTGTAATACTTTTTCTGCAAAGAATCCTCCTGCTCCATTTCCAGCATCCACTATGATTTTACGGTCCAAAAGAGGCTGGTCAGTTTCTGAAACATTTAACACTTTGCGTATATTAGTGACTAAGTCGGCTGCATAGATGGATAGTAAGTCCTTCTGCTCAACTTGCCCTTTCTTAGAGTCTGCAGGAAGATTAAGCGGCTGATCAGCTAGGGTGAGGATCGATTCAATGTCCTCGTGTTCAAGACCCCCTTTTTCAGTGAAAAATTTCAGACCATTATATTCCATCGGCAAATGACTTGCAGTAATCATAATGCCAATATCTGACTTGAAGTCATCATACTGTGTAGACATGAATAATGCGGGTGTCGTGGCCATTCCAGCGTCGATCACAGTCAGCCCAGCTTCGGTGAAGACCTCCGTCAACCAGCCTTTAATAACCGGACCTGTGAGACGGCTGTCATGTCCAATGGTTATGACAGTTTGCGCTGGTTTACTGCCATCCTTATCACTCCACCAGTTGATTAAGCCGTTAGCGATCGATTTGATTGTTTCGACAGTTAGATTTTTACTATTTTGTTCAGTGTCGATGGCAAATCCTCTGATATCAGATCCATTCTGCAAAGACAGTAAATTTGTTGTCATTCTGTACTTCCTCCAATAATTGTATTAGTTTATCCAACATGTGCACTCTTTAACTATAATAAGATTAGTAGGCGTTTGCAAGCGTCATATTGCATAAAAAAAAGAGACCCCTCGAAAGGAATAACCTATTTATGTAGACACAAGCCTATAAATGTAGGTCAACTTTCTGCAGCAGTCTCCTGATTTCAATCTGTTTCTGATAATATGCGGTCAAAATAAGTATAAATGTGTTGTGCATCTTCATTCGTTTTAGAGATGAGGATAATTGTATCGTTTCCAGCAACCGTTCCGACGATTTCCGGGAACTCGATATCATCGATCAACGCACCGATGACGTGTGCATTACCAGGTAAAGTAACAACGATATTCATAAACTGAACACAATTATAGTCCGAAACGACGCTTTTGATGGTAGAACTAAGTTTGTCTTCCATTGTCATCTGATTGTTCTGATAAATGGTGTATTTCGTCCCACCAGTTGAACTGTTCGTTTTGACCAGGTTCAGCTCCTTGATGTCTCTGGAAATAGTTGCCTGTGTCGCTTTAACGCCCTTAGCCTGCAGCTGATGCAGCAATTCCTCTTGAGTGGAAATATCATTGTTTAAAATGATTTGCTTGATCAACATTTGTCTTTCGGTCTTTTTCATTGCATTTCCTCCTTTTCCTGAATATTAGTAAATATTAGTGCATATTAGTAGTTATAGTATACTGTATTTTCATTCGCTTTTCATTAATTATTACTCAGAATTGGGAATTAATAACATAAAGGTTCACAATCTATCCATAAATCAGTAAGTATTGCTACTAAGCTCCAGCTTTGCTATAATACAAGTGCTAATCATTATAGTAAACAAAATCGGCTATGATTTTTGACTATTCAAAAACCAGCCCTTTTTTTATGCTTAGATGACTTGAAGCTGGTCACACAGCTACTTATATTACTTAGGAGGTCTTTTTCTTGGACTATAGACAACTGATCGCTGAGGCGATCCATACTGAACTGCAGGATCATCTGGAATTAAACGAAATCAATCTTCTACTGGAGAAACCTAAACATGCTGAACATGGGGATATCGCCTTCCCAACTTTTCAGCTGGCCAAACTATTAAGACAAAACCCGGCACAAATCGCTTCTGAATTAGGCGATAAAGTCACTTCCCCACTGATTTCAAAAACGGAAGTTGTCGGACCCTACATCAATTTTTACCTGAATAAAGAATCTGTTTCACAGGCTGTCATCAATGAAGTGATTGTTGATAAAGGAAATTACGGAAATCTATCAATTGGGAACGGCGGAAATGTCCCAATCGATATGTCATCACCAAACATCGCGAAACCGATGTCTATGGGTCACCTGCGATCAACCGTTATCGGTAATGCTTTATCGAATATCCTGGAAAAAGTGGACTTCTCCCCTATCCGTATAAATCACTTAGGTGACTGGGGCACTCAATTCGGTAAACTCATCACTGCTTATAAAAAATGGGGCAGCGAAGAAGTAGTCAAAGCTGAGCCGATCAAAGAGCTCCTTCGACTCTACGTCAAATTTCACGATGAAGCGGAAAATGATCCGGAACTTGAGGACGAAGGACGTGCCTGGTTCAGACGCCTTGAAGAAGGCAATGAAGAAGCCGTCGCTATCTGGAAATGGTTCAGAGAAGAATCACTTAAAGAATTTGAAAATGTCTATAAACGCTTGAATATTGCCTTTGATTCATATAATGGTGAGGCTTTTTATAACGATAAAATGGCAACTGTCGTTGACCTGCTCGATGAACACAAACTGCTGACCGTCGATCAGGGAGCACATATCGTTAATTTGGATAAATATGACTTAAACCCGGCTCTGATCAGAAAATCAGATGGTGCTACACTCTACATGACAAGAGATTTAGCTGCAGCACTATACAGAAGAGATAATTACGACTTCTCTCAGTCCCTGTATGTAGTCGGACAAGAACAGGCAAATCATTTCAAACAGTTAAAAGCTGTTCTTAAAGAACTTGGTTTTGACTGGTCTGATGATATCCATCACATTCCATTCGGTCTGATTACGAAAGATGGTAAAAAACTGTCAACACGTAAAGGTAAAGTTGTATTACTGGAAGAAGTTCTAAACGAAGCTACTGCATTGGCCCTACAGCAGATTGAAGAAAAAAATCCTGATCTGCCAAACAAAGAACGTGTAGCTGAACAAGTGGGCGTTGGCGCTGTAGTTTTCCATGACCTAAAAAATGATCGATTGAATAATTTCGACTTTACAATTGAAGAAGTGGTTCAATTTGAGGGTGAAACAGGTCCTTACGTTCAGTATACCAGAGCCCGTGCGATGAGTATAATGAGAAAGGCCGGTATCCATGGGGTATCCCCTTCTGAACAGCATGCATTGAGCGACGAGTACAGCTGGGAAGTAGTCAAACTGCTCCATGATTATCCTAAAACAATCAAACGTGCTTATGAAAACTACGAACCGTCAATTATTGCTAAACACGCTATACAGTTAGCACAGGCGTTCAACCGTTTTTACGCAAATGTTCGAGTCCTGGATGAGCATCCTGAAAAAGAAGCCCGACTCGCATTAGTTTTTGCCATTACCGAAGTACTAAAAGAGGACCTTAGAATACTTGGGGTTCAAACACCTGATGAAATGTAAGCTTTAACCTTAAAAAGCGTTCTCCTGAAGTTATAGACTATCTAGTCTGTGACTCTGGAGGACGCTTTTTGTATGTCTCCTGCTGTTTCTTTCTGATAAGAACTGATTTAGACATTTATCATTCAACTCAAGATATGCCAGAAGATGAGCAATGCCTAAATTACAGTAAGGATGCAGCTCAAAATTATTTCCTGACCAGTTGAATATAATCGAACAGACTGCCTTCAGCTCGATTTATTTTATACTATGAGTTTAAGGTAGTCAGTCTCACTAACCTAAACTCGACAGCAGTTGACAATTCAGTTTAAGATAATCAACAGCACTAACTGCATCTCACTATACTTTTCTGCTGCGTAAGCAGCTAAAGGTAAATAGAACTCAACTGAGATAGGATACACCAACGAGTTACACTGATGCCTCACCTTTTGAGACAGAAATGGCACACATAAAAAAACTACCCGCCTAAAGACGAGTAGTTACGTACTATTTACTTGAGCTTATCATTATCATAAGTGTGGACCTTCTCTAATTGAGGGAAATCCTGTTGTCTCAAGGCTTCATAAATTAGGATGTTCGCTGTATTGGATAAATTAAGTGAACGGACATGCGTGTCATCCATTGGAATACGCAGACACTTTTCCGGGTTAGCACGCATGAATTCTTCAGGCAGGCCAGTTGTTTCTTTACCGAATAAGAAATAGTGATTCTTTTCAGTGTCCGTAAAATCAACATCTGAATACACTTTTTCAGCAAACTTTGAAATTAGGTATAAAGGATCATTGCCGACTACCGCGAGAAATTCTTCCAGATTGGCATGGTAGTGAATACTGACCGCTTCCCAATAATCTAGTCCCGCACGTTTCAGGTATTTGTCATCTGTCTTGAAACCCAACGGCTCGATCAGGTGCAACTGGGTATTCGTTCCCGCACACGTTCGAGCTATATTTCCTGTATTCGCAGGAATTTGAGGTTCAAATAAAGCAATATGATTGGTCACTACGTGTCTCTCCTCTTTGATTCAATTAAGTCTAGGCGTTCTTTAAGTTCTATGATAGCTTCAGTGAACTCAGCTACGGTCTCTTCATCAGTTTCTTTAAGGACAGACTCTTCCAGAAAGTCCAAAACGTCCTGATTGGGACGCTTTTTGGTAATGGTGGCAACCGCCCAGGCTGCCGTCCCCCGTATCATTGGACGGGGGTCATTTTCGATTACATTAAGTAAATCCGGTACTGCGGAGAAATCTCTATAATTTGCCAAAGCAATAATAGCATTACGCTGAAGAGGTTTCTTCCCTCTCCACGATCCTGCCATATCGCCAAAGTCTTTTTTGAAATCCTTATTGGAAATTGTGAGTAGCGGCTTCAGTTCGGGTGTTGTGTTGAACGGTTCAGGCTCCATCTCCTCATGAAAATGAGAGTCGATCCCTTTATTATAGGGACAAACGATCTGACAAATGTCGCATCCGTAAATAACGTGGCCCATTTGACGGCGGTACTCTTTAGGCATATACCCTTTAGTTTGCGTCTGATATGATAGACAGCGCTGAGCGTTCATTCGGCCGTCACCAAGTAAAGCATCTGTAGGACACGCATCGACACAGCGTGTACAGTCTCCACATCCGAATGAGACTTCTTCGTCAGATTCAAATTCAATATTCGTAATGATTTCACCCAGGTAGACGTAAGAGCCAAATTCTTTAGTGATCAGCAGCCCGTTTCGTCCGATAAAGCCCAGACCGGCTCTTTGAGCAACCGCCACATCTACCAGTTCGCCCGTGTCGACCATCGGTTTAAAAGAAACGTCACCTTCAGCTTCAGAACGGATATAGTCAATCAGCTGATCCATTTTTTTGCTTAATACTGTGTGGTAATCGGTCCCCCATGATGCACGGGCAAACTCTCCTCGCCTCTCCCCTTTGACTCTGGGAGCCTTGTCTCTCATTTTGGAAGGATAAGCCAAAGCTATCGCAATGATCGATTTAGGTTGATCGAATATTCTTTCAGGGTAGATCCGTTCCTCAATCACTTTATGCTCGAAACCGGAGTGATGCCCTTTTTCCTGCTGAGCATGCAGTTTAGCTTCTAAATCATAAAAGGGATCAGCATGAGTAAACCCGATTTTATTAATGCCTAAATCCTCAGCTTTTGCCTGGATTTTTTCTTTAAGCTCCTGGTTCATCTCATGCATCTCCTTTCATGTCCTATTTGTTTAGGGCGATTTCCGCCAGTCGATTACACAATTCATTGTATGATATACCGTCAGCTGCAGCTTCTTGCGGGAAGAGGCTAGTCGGAGTCATGCCAGGTAACGTGTTGGCTTCGATAAAGTAGATTCGTCCATCATTTGATACAATAAAATCAATACGCGCATAATATTCAAGACGTAAAGCTCTAAATACTTTAAGGGCAATGTCTTGGATCTTGCTCGACACTGTGTCATCCAGTTCAGCCGGACAAATTTCGATCGTCGCCCCTTCCTGGTATTTGTTTTCATAATCATAAAATCCGGATTTCGGAATGATTTCGATCAAAGGCAAGGCTTTGTCTTCCAAAACACCGACTGAGAACTCACGGCCTTCAATTTTTTCTTCAATCAATACTGACGACGAATATTTTTTTGCATCATGAACAGCATTTTTAAGATCCTCTTTATTATCAACGATGTAGACCCCAATACTTGACCCGCTCGCATTTGGTTTGACAACACAAGGAACGTCGCTAGTCGGCTCATCACCGTGTTCCAGCACTTCCCATTCGGGTGTCAGTATATCCTGAGCAGCCATGATTTCTTTAGACAAGATTTTATTCATGGCGATGGCACTACCTAAATAGCCAGCACCTGTATAGGTTATGTCATATAAGTCAAAAACGGCCTGCAGTTGCCCGTTCTCACCGAGTTCTCCGTGCAGGGACAAGAACACCAAATCAGCCGACTGACAAATCGGAATAATGTTTTCCCCAATCATTTCGTTAGGTTTTTCTTTTTGCGCTTTTAATGCGTCTAAATCGGGTATCTGTCTTTTTACTGTATACTCATATTTATCTTTTTTTAGTTTGGAATAGGCTTCTTCAAAACTTGAAGCTGCTTGTGTGCCGAAGTATAAATCCAATAGAATGACCTGATGGCCGTTTTCCATCAAAGCATTTGCAATTAAACTTCCGGAACTTAATGAGACTTCTCTTTCATGGCTGTAACCGCCAGCTAAAACAACAATATTCATACTATTCTCCTCCTATACTCTTTATGTATTATACACCAAGAACAGACTTCAACATATTCTTTTGAGCAAAAAATATGATGAAAGCCCTATTTTAGTGCGCAAAAAAAAACGTATTGCCTCGGTGACTAGCACTGCGAAACAATACGTTAATGAAGCCTTTGAAAATTCACGTTTTTTTATCAGCTTCTGATGGGTTGACTGATAAAAACCAATGAACCAAATTAGCTTATGCAGTATATCTTAGCACTTCCTGTATAATAACACAAGACTTAACGCTATATCTCAAGTATAAATAGTTGACATTTAGTAATTTCCATTCACAATTCTGTAATATCTGCTTTTATTCTCCTATTAAAATCAGTAAATCCACTGTAACTTCATTCAACTTTGTGATTATTTCCTCATATTCTTTGTCAATATGCCAACCCAAAGGCGTCATATTCATGAAATCCTCTACCATATCTTCAAAAAGATCGACGGTATATGTGATCGTTATCTTTTCTACGTCATCAAAATGGTCTTCAAATTTTTGAACGACCCGTTCATTTGAATACGGGGTTTCTTTTTCTTTTTTCAGCGCTCTCAGTTCTTTCAGATAATCAGGATTGGGGACGACTTTTATGACCTGCCCGTCTTTCTTAAGCAGCCGGTCAAATTCGCTGTAATTAGACGGTGACAATATATTCAGGATGGTATCATACTGACCTGAGGCAAATGGGGAATGAGCCAGATCTGCCACGGCAAAAAATACATCTTCATAAGACCCAGCCGCCAGATTAATGCCTTCTTTAGAAATATCAAAAGCGATGATTGGGCCAGTGATCCCCTGTCCTCTTAAGTAGGCGCTGTGAGCTCCCTCACCGCAGCCGACGTCAAGTAATGTCCCTTCAGGATGTTTGATCACTGATCTGATTGCTTGAAGCAGAGGATGCCAGAATCCGCTCTGAGCAATGCGCTGCCTTGAAAGAAGCATATTGCGAGTATACTCTGACTGAGCCGGTTTCATCAGTAAGTGCAGTGTGCCTTTTTTTGATAGATCAAACCGGTGATCTTTTGAACAGGTTATATGATGGTCTTCAACAGTCACAAATGGTTCACTGCAAACGGGGCACTGAAACAATTGACGATGCTCCCTCACAAAACTCTCGGCCTTATCTATTTTCTTTAACATACAAGTCCTCTTTTCGATTGCTTTTAATAGACGAATCTTCTCTCTCATGATATAACGAAAGTATAAGATTTGAAAGGATGATTCAATTATGCCATGGGATTTATCAGATTACCCAGATTCATTCAAAAACTTCGACCACGTTGTCAAAAAGAAAGCCATTGATATTGCCAATGCTTTGCTGGATAACGGGTACGATGAGGGTCGAGCCATCCCCATTGCAACAAAACAGGCAAAAGAATGGGCCGACAATGCATCTGAAGAAGAACTACGGTCATATAAGCATGGAGAGGCACCGAAAAAAGAAGACGAACACGATGATAAATCTAATGAAGAGCTGCTCGATAATGATGTGATGGTCTACTATGAAGAAGATGAATGGAAAGTGCGTACCAAAGACGCCAAACGGCCAGATTCTACATTTGACAACAAGAACGATGCCGTTAGTCGCGCAAATGAAATAGCTGACAATAAAGAGTCACAGGTCATTACTTTTACTAAAGACGGAAAAAGACAATAAAATAAAATGCACGTATGAGTGAGAGACTTCGTCACTTCAATACGTGCATTTTTTGACTTTATTGACGGTTTACACACGCAGCAGGGGCATACTCATACATCTTGGGCCGCCTCGTCCACGTGACAGTTCACTGGAAGGTACTTCTATCACTTTAATGCCGTTTTCTCTCAGTAGCTGATTGGACACATAATTTCGATTATAAGTCACGACAACACCCGGTTTGACAGCCAACGTATTGGATCCGTCATTCCATTGTTCTCTTGGCGCAGCGATTGGGTCTCCGTTTCCGCAAGGGATCAGATTGATTTCAGGTACGTTCAGGACATCTTTTAAAATATTGCCTAAATCTGTATGGTGCGTTACCTTTAGGGCTCCTTCTACTTTAGAAGGCTCAAGCATATAGATCGACATCTTTTTATCCATGTCCTGTATGCCTGGGTGTATGGTGAATGCATCTTTGTCCACCATCGTAAAGACCGTATCCAGATGCATCATTGCTCTGACATGAGGAATTTCGATGGCCAGGATTTTCTTGATTTTACTTTGTTTTGAGAAGAGCGAGTGAGCCAGCTCTTCAATAGCATGTCCAGTCGTGCGTTGAGACACACCTATTGCCAGAACCTCTTCACTTAAAACGAGGATATCTCCCCCTTCGATCGTTGTATCTGAATACCGGTCGCGCCATATCTCAAGTTTTTCTGTATTAAAATCAGGATGCTCTCTGACGATAGTCTCCATAAATAGAGATTCCCTTTTTCTTGCTTCATATGTCATTTTATTTATTGAAATACCCTCACCTATTGTAGATGCAATATCTCTTGTGTAATAAAGATTAGGCATCGGCTGCATCAGAAATAAAGACTGGTTCTGTCTGTCAGCTAACCAGGCAAGAGATGAGGACTTGATGTCGAGCGCATCTGTACGGATACCCGCCATCATCGTATCGACCATCTGTCTTGTATCCATAGCCAGCAGGTATTCTGAAAGAGCCTGTCTGACATCGTCCACCTGAATACCTGATTCTGTTATCAGCTGATCAGTTATTTTCTGATGACAGTTACCCGTATCGATCGCCTCTGTTACAAGTTCTTCCAGGTAAAGAACTTCTGTTCCATTATTTTTTAAAGCATGTGCAAATGCATCATGTTCGTCCTGTATAATCGGTAAATATGGAATGTCATCAAACAGTAGATCTTCCATAGTATCCGGTATCAGATTTTCCACTTCTTTCCCCGGGCGTTTAAGCAGTACCGTTTTTAACGGATCAATTTCAGAATTAATATTAAATAATCTTGACATAAGAACCTCCAGATAAAGCATCGTTATAAAGTATAGTTATCAATTTTTTGTATAAATATCCATTTTCATGCAAACGAATAGAGAAAAGACAAGCTTCTCTCTACTATATAGGTTAGTCTGTTATGCTTTCTTCTTCAACGAACACGTCAGGCGCTTCTGTATAGTCCGGTGCAGGCGCAACATTTTCAGGAGTGCGTTCATACCGAATCGGTTCATCGTTGAATTCATTATCAGCCATTTTCTGATCAAGCCACATTTCAGTTCCCAATACTGCCTCGTCGAATTTGACGACTGCTTTATTTTTAGTATCCTGAGCTTTATCTTTCAAGTCTCTCTGAAATTCTTCACCTGATTGTGGTGCAAATAAATAAGCAGCGGCTGCACCTGCTAGTGCGCCAAGTGCCATTCCAAATCCAAAAGTCTGTTTTGACATCTTATTTTCCTCCTAGTCGATCAGTATTTTTTCTAAAGTGACCATTTCAATACATACACACAAAGCTTCCATCGCAATTTCCAAATCATCCAGTTTAGCAAAACTTGGAGCTAGACGAATACTGTTGTCTCTTGCATTAATACCATATGGATAAGCCGCATTGGCTGGTGTCAGTTCGATACCAATGTCTTTCATTCGTTGAACGATTTCTGCTGCACAGCCATCTTGTGTGGTCAAATGAACAAAGTACCCACCGTTGGGTTTAGTCCACTTTACAAAAGACGAGCGTTCTCCATGGAAGTAGGCTGATAATATCGCATCTACCCACTCAAACTTCGGAGCCAATATCTCTGCATGTTTACTCATCAGGTCATCAATCGTTTCACGATCTTTTAAGAACAGAACATGACGTTTCTGGTTAATTTTATCGAAACTGATCAGCTGTTTGCTGAAATCCAGAGCCAGTTCATTCATTCGTTTAGTTGAAGCCCCAATAGCTGCAACGCCTGAGCCAGGGAGTGTCATTTTAGAAGTGGATACGTATTGAATAACCCGTTCCGGATTGCCTGCTGATTTACAGGCTTCTAGTATATCCTTGGCTTCTTCTTTTAATTCACTTAAATGATGAACAACGTAAGCATTGTCCCATAAAATGACAAAATCTTCTGATGCTGAATGCATCTGAGCCAGGCGGTCAACGACTTCGTCTGACACGGTCTCCCCAGTCGGGTTATTGTAAGTGGGAACGATGAACATGCCTTTGATCGACGGGTCCTGAGAAACAAGTTTTTCAACTGTTTCCATATCTGGACCTTTACCAGTCAATTCAACTGGAATCATTTCTATCCCAAGATGTTCCAGCATAAACCAATGGCGGTCATATCCAGGACTTGGACAAATAAACTTGACAGTCTCTTCTTTAGACCAAGGGTTACTTGCTGTGTACATTAGATGATTCAATGTAGCATACATCAGCTGAAGACTTGAATTTCCCCCTACGAATGTTTCTTCAATAGTGGTATTCAATAGTGTACCAAAGAGCTTTCTTGCTTCCTCTATACCGAATAATCCACCGTAATTTCTAATATCTAGCTCATCATCACTATACCAGTTTTCAATCTTTGTTTCATTTATTAATGCTTCAGATAACTTTAACTGGTTAGTTGAAGGGATTCCCCGAGCAATTGTAATCTCAAAGGGTCTTTCTTCATATAAAGCATACTGTGCTTTGATATGATTCAAATGGTCTTCCATTTCTTCTTTATTCATAAAAGCGCTCCTCTCTCAGACCTTCTCTAACAGGAAGGCAGATAACTAGTAATAATTATACCTTAAGTGCTTCAGGAATGAAAACGATTCAGTGCCTTAAGGCTTATTTTCTGTAGTCTGGTTTTTTATGATTTCAGACACTTTGTAAATACAATCATTATGATCGTGTGCTCGAGCCGGACACTGATATCGGCCAAAGAAAATCATCCGGTGATGCGCTATGCTCCATAAATCTCTCGGCAGTTTCTCCATAAGCGCCTCCTCGACCTGTCGCACATTTGCCTCGGGTGAGCAGATGGAAAATCTTTTACTGATACGTTCAACATGGGTATCGACTGCAATAGCCGGTTCATCAAAAGCTACACTCATGACAACATTAGCCGTTTTACGTCCAACTCCAGCTAGGCTTTCCAACTCTTTATGGGTGTTGGGCACTTGACTGTCAAATCGTTCGACTAGGTCTCGTGCACATTTCTTAATGTACTTGGCTTTATTACGGTATAAACCAATTGTTTTGATTTTATCCATAATGTCATCTAAATCTGCCTCCATGAGCAGCTCGGGCGTGGGATAGGCCTCAAAAAGACGAGGGGTAGCTTTGTTGACGCCCACATCAGTTGTCTGTGCACTTAATATGACGGCAATCAAAAGCTCGAAGGCATTTTTATGGGTTAGTTCAGCTTTAGCATCCGGAAACAGTACGCCCATGGCTTCGATAAGTTTAGTGGTCTCGATTGAATTTAATAAGGTTACTTCTTTAGACACGTTTTGATCTCCTTACATTAAAGTCTCTTTATTTATCAGTAGAATCTTTCAACCAGTTATACATCGGAACAGGTTTCTCGTTTTCATTTGCATCTTCATTGGATGAGTTCCTGGACTGATTCTGACGATGGCGTTTGGATTCTTTTTCAACCTGCTCTTTGGTCTTGATGTTTTTCTTTTCCCATGTCAAAAGAATCCGATCAATGTATTTGAGACTGTAGACCTGACTTAAAACGGCTTCTCTAAGAGCTGCTTCAATCAGTTCAGAAGAATAAAGATCCTCTTTGATCCACATTTCAAGCGTCTGTATTTCCATTGCTGACAGTCCCCTGCCGAACTCTTCTTCAAAAAGGCGATAGAGATCTTTTGAGGTTACGGCTTCTTTTTTAGATTCTTTTGTTTTTTCAACCTCATCCATCAAATAAATCAGCCGTTCATACAACAAATCGAAGGAAAACTCATCTTGAGATTTTCCTTCTTCATCAGAACTGGTTTCGATAGTAATAACGCGTTTGGTCATAAGCTGATGGATGGCTTTATAGGCTTCTTCTCGCGATACATCCAGTCGATCAGCCAACAACTGACTGTCAGGGAAGCGCTGGCCAATTTCAACCAGTGACATCAGCTGAATCAGAACGACCAGGTCGTTGCTGTTCAGTCCCAGTTCTCTATAGTACATCAGCAGTGTATTCGGAATTGTGGTGTTCCCAGCTTTTATCCACTTTCTAATTGTTAAATCTGACATGACCCTACTCCTTTACTCTAACGTGAATGAAAAAAGGATTGGGAATGATCACCCAATCCTCTTATTTTAATTCTAGCACACCTTTATGGGTAAATACGATTTAATAAACGTGGGAATGGAATAGCTTCACGAATGTGTTCTGTTCCACTCAACCATGTGACGACACGTTCGAGTCCTAGTCCAAATCCTGAATGAGGCACACTTCCATAATTACGCAGATCAAGGTACCATTCATACTCTTTCGTATCCAGTCCAAACGCTTCAACCTGTTCACGTAAGGCATCATAATCGTCTTCACGTTGAGACCCCCCGATAATTTCACCGTATCCTTCAGGAGCGATCATATCAGCACACAACACGATATCTTCACGGGTTGGATGAGGTTTCATGTAAAACGGTTTGATCGCTTTTGGATAGTTCAGAATAAAGACGGGTTTATCATACTGTTCAGCAATAAAGGTTTCTTCAGGCGAGCCAAAATCTTCTCCCCAAGTGACGCTAAAGTCGTTTTTATTTAATAATTCAACTGCTTCATCATACGAAATACGCGGGTAAGGAAGTTGAGTATACTGCTTAAGCAGTTCTTTATCCCGTTCCAGTACGTCCAGTGAATGATCACAGTGATCAAGAACACTTTGGACTAAATAAGCGACATATTTTTCCTGAACTTCAAGCGAGTCGTCCTGGTCCATAAAGGCCATTTCAGGTTCGATCATCCAGAACTCGATTAAGTGACGTCTTGTTTTCGACTTTTCAGCTCTAAATGTCGGGCCGAATGAAAATACTTTTCCTAAAGCCATAGCGCCAGCTTCCATGTACAATTGACCACTTTGAGACAAGAATGCGTCACGGTCAAAATATTCTGTGTGAAATAATTCAGTCGTGTTTTCTGCCGCACTACCTGTTAAGATGGGCGGATCAACTTTAACAAAGCCTTCCTGATTGAAGAACTCGTAAGTTGCACGAATGATTTCGTTTCTCACTTGCATAATGGCATGCTGTTTAGATGAACGCAGCCATAAATGACGGTTATCCATCAGGAACTCAGTCCCATGTTCTTTAGGTGTAATCGGGTAATCAACTGCATCCCCAATGATTTCGATGGTTTCGATATGTATTTCATATCCAAATTTTGACCGGCTATCTTCCTGAACTGTCCCTACGACCCAGACTGAACTTTCCTGAGTCACATTTTTAGCAGTTTGGAATACCTCTTCTTCTACTTCACTTTTAACAACGACACCCTGGAAAAAAGCTGATCCATCACGCAGATTTAAAAACGCGATTTTACCGCTTGAGCGCTTATTTGCAATCCAAGCTCCAATCTTTACTTTTTCTCCTACATGCTTGTGTGCATCGATGATTTGAATTTTGTTCACACTTGTCATCTCCCTAATTAAATATTGTCGATCGTTTGGATCCATTCGCCTGTTCGCAGATCGATGACATAATAGCCTAAGCGATCATTTTCATTGCGGTAGCTGACTTCCCATATCGGTCGGTCGTCTATCATACCAATACGCGCATTGAGAATTTTAGCAGGCTCCCTTGCTTCTCTGGTCATTCGTATCGCTTCTTGTTCTGACAGCGCATTTTCTGCAGACAAAGAGGTGATTTGTCCACCTGACTGTTGAACGATGTATAGGCGGTTCTCTCCATCTTCATTCTGACCGGTTATCGTCAGGTAGGTTTCCGTACCATTATACCAGTAGAATTCCTCAACTTCGCTGAGGCTGGTGCGTTCAGCTACATATGCAATCGTATCGGCTCTTGCACGAGCATAGGGCTGACTGGACCGTTGATACAATACGGTTGATCCGACGATCAGTGCGCTCATCAAGATAACGAGTCCTATAATAACTTTTTTCACGTGACTCTCCTCATTCTATTTCCTTTGTCTTCAACTTCTCTAGTATAGCAAATGAGATTCAATAAATAAATAACTCGCTGTGTTATTCTTTATCTTCAATGGATTTAAAAAAGAGTTGGCTCTCTTCTATGATCGTTTCCAGGGGTTCTTCTTCGATTGTCAGACCAGTAGGCAGAGACTCTATAAAAGAAGAAGCGTAACTGGATTCAATAATACGTCTATCTAGAATAATCCAGATTCCTTTGTCTTTTTTCGAACGAATCAGTCGCCCGATGCCCTGTTTAAATTTCATCACAGCACGTGGAAGCAAGTCATGTACAAATGGATTCAAGCCTTCTTCAGTCAGCATCGCATGCCGATTTTTGACTAATGGCATATCCGGTGAATCAAAGGGCAATTTCGTCAGCACTACTATTTTGAGCTCTTCCTCTGGGAAATCGACCCCTTCCCAGAAGCTGTCGGAACCTAACACCACTACTTCCTTAGATTTTTTTACCTGTTTGGCTATTCTGACAGGTGTTCCAGAGATATTCTGAGCCAGTATCGTCTTATGATGAAGACTGGATTTTTTCTGCAGAATAGAGTAGACTGCCTGAATTGTCTCTTGTGAACGGAACAGAATCAAGGCATTTTCATGAGTGCCTTTCAAGATAGCTTCAATTTGACCAGCCAATTCTGATGCGTAGGCTGCCTTTTTTGAATGGGCTGCAGTATAAGTTTCCAGCGGCACAAAAATCCGACCTTGCTGACTGAAATCATATGGCGAGTCAAAAGTTGAATACTCTGCCTGTTTGATATTCAGTGCCTGTTCAATATAGAGAGTCGATTGTTTAACGGATAAGGTACTACTTGTCAGGACCAGATGAGGTACAGCATTTAACGTGTTCAGTATAGCCGTCTTGCTGTTCTGATCATATCGATAAAAAGTTAAGGTCTGCTGAGGGGATTTAGAATAAAATCGGCACCCTGTCAGACTCCCTTTCTGATTTTTAAAGAACAGGTGATCCAATGTTTCGGAGGTAAGCTGAATCCGGTCAAGCAGAACTTGCAGTTTCGTCAGTAAGCGTTTAGCTTCCTTTGATAAGGTTTCAGGCTCGGTATCGAGAGTAAGGGTCATCTGATTCCCAATGTATACCAGCTCGTCAAGCGTAGATTTCAGCCTTTTGCTGTCTTTCTTTATGATGAGAGGTAACGTGTTCAGATCAATCGCTTTTTCTTTCCATTCGACAACTGAGGAATCAAACGCCTGTGAGTAGTTGAACCAGTCGATCCATTGGGTGGACCAGTCTTCCCATTCTTCACTCAAAACGCTTGAAACAGATTCCAGGGTCGTGATCTGATAGGGTTTGATGTGCTGACTTTCCTGTTTAGACAGTTCGCTGATAAGCGTATCTTCTCTATCCACTGACCCAATCGTTTTCAAGTCACGAACCAGAGTATTTGCTCTTAAAGTAAGTGTGGCACTTTGGTCAATAATATCTGGGAAATGGTGAGCTTCATCCAAAATGATTGTTTCCGACTCCAGAATCGGATCTGCACTCTGCCAATCGGACAACAGAAAGGCGTGATTAGTCACAATGATTGAGGACTGCATCAGCCGTTTCTGTCTGCGCGACATAAACTCGACTGATTCAAATACCTCCATGGCACGCAGTTTCTGAGAGGGTTTGACTGCCTGCCAGAAAGGATGAGGTGTTCGCGTCCCAATACCTATTTCTTCCAAATCGCCCTCGGTTGTTTCCGTTAACCAGACAAGAATCTTCATGCAAAATAATGCCTCGGTATCTGTATCAGCCGTATTTCGCCATTTTCTGTAAAAAGAGGATAGTGACAAATAATGTGAGCCACTTTTTGCTAACGCAAAAGATTGACTGAAGTCCAGTCGATTGTTCAGGTAAGGCAACGTTTCTTCGACCAGCTGCTTCTGCAGAACTTTAGTATAAGTGGATATAATGATTTTCTCTTCAGGTGTTGCTAAGTAAAAGACAGGAAGGAGATAGCCGAATGTTTTTCCAGCTCCTGGAGCTGCTTCAATCAGCTGCTTACTGGAAGGCGTTTTTATTTTCAGATAATTGAATAATGTATTCATCATGGCAGACTGATTAGGCCTGTCTTCTAATTCGAGCTGCTTCAAAACAATGTGTTTGTCTATGTCGGTATATGGGTATACCGGTTTTTTTCTGTGAAGGATCTGTTCGTTAATGGGTTCAGGTTTTCTAATAGCCAAGCCTTCAACAACCATCAGTGAGTCGTCTAGGTCACCAGGAGCGTTTTTCATGGCCTCAAAAGATTCCTGGAAAAACAGATGCGTATCAGCTGTTGTCGCTCTTGATAGTTCAGCAAGGGATTCAACAGTTACCAGTGGCAATCTGCTGATCTTTTCATCTAATTTAGACAATAAAAAAACCGTCGCTTCTGCGTCGAATAAGGCATTGTGAGCTTGATTTAATGAATAGCCTAGAGAACTAGTCAGTTCTTTCAGCTGATAACTGTTTTCAGCTGGAAACAGGATCTGAGCCATTTGAACCGTATCGATTGCCGGAATCGTAAGCGGGGGCAAACCTGCTCTGACCAGACACTCATTTAAAAACTGGAAGTCAAATCCGACATTATGCGCAACGAATACAGTATCTTCCAGCAGCTGATAAACGATATGCGCTATGTCTTCAAAATAAGGAGCAGTCGCGAGATCTTTAGAACTGATACCTGTCAAATCACGAATCTTCCGACTGACCTTCCGAGACGGATTAACAAAGGTATCAAATGATTCCACGATTTTATTGTTCTTGACCAGTATACAAGCGAACTGGATCATGCGTTCATCTCTTCCGATACTGGCACCAGTCGCTTCAATGTCGACAACGGCGTAAAGCTGATCTTTTCTCATCTGTCCCCTTCTCTCTGAATCATATCTATCAGGTTCGTGAATTATATATACTTACTTTCTTTCAGCCATTCTAAAATAGCCTGCTGCTCATTTGGGATAGCTCCCAGGACAACGGCTTTCTCGGCCATACTAATTGCCTCACCAAGCCAGCGGCCGCCTCTGTTGTTGGTTTTTTCCATAATGATACGTCCGTTTATGTCCAGTTCATCACGCGACTGAATGGGGAGCGTATGGATCAGATTAGCGGCTGCCCGCTTATCACATGGCAGTTTCAGCAGCTCCAGTAAATCTTCCGTTTCCCAGACAATGGGCGGGGTAAACGTGTAGACCTTATAATGATTTAATGGGGAGTGATGGCGATACAGTATCAATTCAAGTATACGAGTGCTTTCTGTAATCAATTGATTGGACAGCTTCCAGTGTTTCAGAAAGGCTGCTCCTTCTTTGACCTGTTGAATACCCAGGAAATATAGGAGTAAGGCCCAGACATGGCGTTCTTTTTTTACCGGTCTTGGAAATAAGGAAAAACGTCTTAATGCAACTTTCCCATGACTCATTCCCGGACAATACTGATAAAGATTAGTGGTAAAAAAGGCTTCCATCCCCTGAAGGACATTTTGCCCCATTGCCATCTTAACGAATTCGACCTGAATACGTTCTACTGCTATGTTCTGTAATAAGTGGGCATTGACCACGATGGCATAAAACGTATCAGCTTCAAGCTGAAACCCTAACTGAGAAGCAAAACGGACCGCTCGCATCATACGCAGTGCATCTTCATGAAATCGCTCTTCAGGTTTTCCTACCGCTCTGATAATTTGTTCTTTCAGATCCCTTTCGCCATTGAAAAAATCCTGAATCACACCGTCATTGTCCATTGCAAAAGCATTGATGGTCAGGTCTCTGCGCTTCAAATCCTCTTTTAAAGAGCGCACAAAAGTGACCGAATCAGGACGTCTGTAATCTTGATACGTCGATTCGGTCCGAAATGTGGTAACTTCATAACTTTCATCGTCCATTAAAACCATTACAGTGCCGTGTTCAATTCCTACATCGACAGTTTTCTTGAAAAGGCGCTTGATTTCTTCCGGAAAAGCACTAGTTGCAATGTCCACATCATTTACTGCTTTTCCTAGTAACGCATCTCTGACACTGCCTCCAACAAAATAAGCTTCAAATCCAGCTTTTTGTAGAGTCTCCAGCACAGGTAATGCTTTCTTGAACTCACCTTTGATCGGTACTTTCATACTCATAGTGTCGGAATAGTTCAGCTGCTTCAGACTATTCCTTCTCTCCTTTATGTCTAACGTTCATCTGTCAATTTTCCGTCAGTGCGTTCAAAACGGTAGGCATCTCTATCATGAAACTTAGTCATGACCGTTTCAAAAGACTCGGACAAATCGATATCCAAGGAGTTAGCCAGACTGATCAGAACAAATAAAACATCCCCTAACTCCTCTTCCACCTTTTTATCCACTTCGGTTGCTTTCTTCTGTTTTTCGCCGTACTGATGGTTCACTTCACGTGCCAGTTCGCCTACTTCTTCTGTTAATCGAGCCAGCTGACCCAAAGGAGAAAAGTACCCGGACTTGAATTGGCCGATGTACTCGTCGACTTGTTTTTGCATATCTGTCATGTCAGTCATTTTGGTTCTCCTTTAAGCGGTCAAGATGATGAAACACTGTTTTCCATTTGATCTTCGATGGCTTTCAGTTCGGTTGCTAAGGAATAAAAATCATCCCGATTATCTGTCTCGAGAGCCCGATCGATATCTTCCAGTACTTGCTGACGCTGTTTCTGTAAATAAAACGCATCGACGGCTTCATCGACCTGTTCATCGATATCATGTCCCACACGGTCGTTCCATTTAGAGTAAGGATTATCTTCCAGTATCGCTACATATTCAGGTGAAAGGAGTGAATCTTGAAATAAAAGCTCGATATATAAATCTGTATGCCAGTTCAGTCTGACTTCATGAAAAGCCTGTTCAGGATGGTCAAATTCCTGTCCGTCTTTATAGAAACGGAAGGCTTCATCCTCTGTTCCCACGGTAGCCATTTTAATGCCGCGAGGAGTTTTGTCTGCTTCTTCGACAAACTTAGTCTTGTTCAACACAATGTCATGATTGAGTAAATAATTGAGTATCCACATCGATTCTCTGCGTTTCATCTGATATCTCTGTAGAAACCATTTGAGAAATTTCTTCTTATCTTTCAACTGTACGCGACTATACATGAAAACTCCCCTCCTTTTCTATGCTCATCTATAGTATACCAAAATTACAGGCTGTCTTCATACTTAATCCACTCAATGACTTCATCGTCATCCGGGTTAATTTTAATATAGCGTTTAGCAGTATTCAGAAAACCTTCTTTATCGCCGTCTTCTCTTAAAAAGACAGCATAATCTTTCAAAAACTCAGCATTTTCTGATAAATAAATAGCCGCTTTATCATAAAGTTCACGCGCATCTTCGAACAGTTCCTGCTCGTTGTAGGCAATCGCCGCATACCAGAACAGCTGAGGGTCTTCTTCTCCACTATCCAGTTTAGGGGTAAAGATTTCCAGCGCTTTTTCAAATTTCAACTGATTAAACAGTAATTGTGCGTACTCCAATGTGAGCGTGATATTTTCAGGATCAAGTTTGATTGCTTCCTGAAAATAACTATCTGCTTTTTCCAGATGTCCGAGACTCTTAGCTGCGTTTGCGCCCATAGCATAGAGTGAGGCATTCTGCTTGTCATAGAAAAGCCCTTCCTCAACAACTTCAAGAGCGTGTTTTTCGTCTGCTTGTTCAATGTATCCTTTACCTAAATAGGTATAGACTGTAGTATAACTAGGGTCTGCTTCTTTCACTTTAAAGAAATACTCGTTGGCTTTGTCATAGTCTTTTTTCTGGAAGTAAACCAGTCCCAGCTGGAACAGGAGATCGATTGTCTCATGAAGCTCAATTGCTTCATTAAAATAATCGATGGCAGATTCCAGATCACCAATGGCTGCGTAAGCATTTCCCAGGCGTCCATTCAAACTGGTTCCTGCGAATTCTGTCTGTTCTTTCAAAATCAGCTGTTCATAGTGTGCAATGGCTTCTTTGTATTTACCTGCTGTAAACAGAAGCTCTCCTAAGGCAAAGTCAATAACTGGTTCATCCGGCAGAAGTGTTTTCGCCTCTTCCAGTTTTTGCTGGGCAACTTCTGGTAATTCAAGAACCTGATAATAGTCAGCTGCAACCAGCAGTGCCTGTGGATAAAACGGACTGTCTTCTTTTATCTGTTCGATCCATTCAAAAGCTTCCAGTTCGTTGCCTTCTTCGATCGAAATTTCAGCAAGGGTCAATTTTAATCCCTCTTCTTGCGGATTTAATGCCAGCAAATGCTGCACCACTTGTTTGGTTTCGTCTAAAAACCCTAGATCATAAAGTGTTTCGACTAATGCAAATAAATCCTCATCCGGATCGTAGGCAATTGCTTTTTTTAATAAGTCATCAGCTTCTGACAGCTTCTCGTTTTGTAACGCTTCAATCATTTCACTTGAATACGACACGTTAAGATTCCCTCTTTTCCACCCTCTGTTTTCCCTATCTTATCATACATTGAGACCCATTTACTATATGAAAAAAACAGTTTAAACCCATGTCGCGGTTTAAACTGTTTAAGCTATTAGTTAACTGAAGTAACATGATAATACAAATCGATTATAAGACTTCCAGATAGAATATCCTCACTATCGCGCTGATAAGAAAATGTCTGACTGTTCCATAACCGGTCCTGTTCAGACAAATCTGAAAGCAGACCTCGTAAACTTGCGGCCGAAGTGCTCTCCATATCGATTTGATAAGTCGAGGTCATAAACAGATCACTCAAACCTTCAACGGGCTGCTGTTCATTCAATTGAGACATCTGTAAAAGCCTGACATCATTTGATTCGGCGATTTGTTCGAGCATAACGATTGCTTCATTGATACGTTCACCACTAGGAATGAATTCACTTGAGTTCGCGTATTCTTCTTCCAGTTCTGTCCGCAGGGTATCTGAAGGCGGAAAGGTATTCAACAGGACTTCCTGGTCAGTTACCAGTTGAGAGGATGTGTCTGCGGTAACTTTTACTGGTTCAATAAATAGACGATTACCATAGTAAAATAAGGCGACCAGTACCATAAGAAGCGTCAGCAGGATAAGAAGTGATTCTCTATTCCATTTTAATGTCATTCTGCCGCCACCTCTCTCAATAAAGCTTCATTTAGTTCAAGCGTCAGATCGATCAGAACCGTCTCTTCTTCCTGAGTCTGCTGTTCAAGACGAATCAAATTGACTCGACTGATATACGGAATCTGTTCCAGATCAGCTATGAGTTCACTGCTATCGTCTATTCCATTATGGTCGACTTGAAGTAACACTTCATTCGTTACAGTCAATTGAAAAGAAACAACGACTTCTTCGTCATCTGAGATAATGCCTGCAATATCTTCTGTTAAGAATACAATCGGATAGTGTTCGTTTTCCAAGGCAACTATTGCCTGATTGTTTTGAACAGTCATTTGCTCGATCTGTTCCATTTCTCTGGACAAAGCAACTTGTTCTGATCGCTGTTCTAAAATCTGAAGGTTGGAAGCATCTTGACGAGTATGAACACCATGCATGATTACAAAATATATACTAATGACGATTACACCGACAAAGAAAAAGAGAACCATGAAATGAGGCAGGACATTCCGTTCTTTTCGCTCGAAGAAATTTAACTCAATCATTTGCAACTTCTCCCTCACTTAAATCTTCTGTCTCATTCCTCATTGACTCTTTTTTTAAGAAATTTTTAGTTACTTTATCTGACTTGTTCTCCTGTTTGAACAGCGTTGCCTTTTTTTTATTTTCTTTCAAAGACAAGCCATATAAAGCAGCATCCGCCTGAGTCAGCCCTGCTGGCAAATCCAGGGAATGAATTGTCACTGAAAACCGGTCATTCAGCAGGTCTTTTAATCGGTCCAGATCCGGGAAATAGCCGGACAAGACGATATTTGTAATACTGCCTTCGCCATCCATAACAGAGTACCGATAAAACTCCATAAAGCGTTCCAGACCATTTAATTGTTCTTCCAAAAAGTCTGCCAAGTCACTTTCGGCAATCTTCCACTCCCATTTCCCTTCTTTAGTCAGGTTCCAGGCATCTGTCAGACGAGTCGAACGGGTGTGTCTATTAAATTGAGGAATGCCTTTATGAAAAACCATAATAGATGTATCGATTGGGTTCCACTGAAGCATCATAATATGAGCGTCTTCGGAAAAGGTAACTTTACTTTGACTGGACAGCACACGGTACATACACAGTGCAGAAATATCAGCCACTTCAGGCTTAAGCGATACATTCTCCAATAAACTCAGATAGTTTCGAACCTGATCCCCTGGGTAGGCAGCAATAAACACTGTCTGGGTTGTTTCATCCTTGCTGATGACCTCGAAATCGATACGCGGATCATCGAAAGGCAATCGTATAGACTGGTTGATATGTAAATGCAAATAATCTTTGATCTCGTTATAGGACAATTGTACTGGGATTTTTTCTTCTCGGATCGTTACAAAATCATCAGGTAAAATGATCGAGACTTTCGCATTTTTCCATTTCTTTTCTTTAATAAGCGAATCCAGTCTGGCCTGAAGTAAAGACACATTGGTCACTTTACCTTCCTGAATAATAGCGGTATCGAACACCAGTTCATCTTTCTCTACGATTAGTTTCTTAGAAGCATCCATAACAATGTATCGGATACTACGTTCCAGAAATTGAATCAGTAAAATCGGTTTACTTTTAAATAACATTTGAATTCCTCCAAAAAGAATCAATGAGTAAGTGGGTGTTTAAAATAACGACAAGTACCAGCTGATGATTTGTTCACCAGTAAAAAAGACAGTCAGAGCAGCCAGTCCAATATACGGACCGAACGCGATTTTTGTTCGTTTACCAACTTTCTTGACCCGCATAGTAATCAGTCCACCCAGTGTTCCATACAAAGTGGATAAAAAGAACAACAGCAGAAACTGAATTGGTCCAAATATGAACCCAAACAAAGTGAAGTATTTTAAATCGCCTATCCCCATTCCTCCTCTAGAAACCAGTATCACCAGAAATATAAGAACAAAAGCTAATAAGGATCCCATTAAGGTCAGCCAGAATGGATCTAGAGGAAAAAAGAAGCGATAAACTAAAAATAATGGCGTGAAAAACAACAGCAGGCGGTTAGGAATTTTTTTGTAGGCCAGATCAGATACTGTGATCGGAATAATCAGGCTGACAAGCAAAAGACCTAAAACCAGTTGATGGCTCCAGCCGTATTGCCAGTAGCTTAGTACAAAAAGAATGCCTGTCCCCAACTCCATTAAGGGATATAAAATGGAAATCGGTTGGTGACATTTCTTACACTTCCCTCTTTGCACCAGATAAGAAAAAACGGGAATCAGTTCTGTCCATGTCAGCGTTCGCTCACATGTGTCGCAGTAAGACCGGTTTTCTTTAAACAATGTCTTATTGGGGACGCGTAAACCCACCACATTGAAAAAAGAACCGAATATCAGTCCATACGTGAAAAAGATAAAGCTCAGTAATAGTTCCATTTTGTACTCCTATGTAGTAAGAAAGACCCTTGGGTAGGGTCTTTCGAATGATTAACTATTTTGTCACCTTTCAGTGATGTCGTAGGTATAAGCATCACCATCGCCACCACTTCTAGTTACAGTAATAGTATCAGATAAGTTTTCACTGTCTCGTACCTCTATATATCCACCAGATTTTAAAGTCCCCACGGTTACACTTCCACCATGCGCTTCATCAGTAGTGGTAAAATACAATCTAGCAGCATCGATTACTAGTGCATCTTCTGCTTCATTTGCTCCACCTTGAGCTCTGTCAATAATGTTACCTATAGCAGGGATTGCGATAGCAACAATTATTCCTAAAATAACGATTACCGCCAATAGCTCAACTAGTGTGAATCCTTCTTCTTTATTCATTAATTGCTTGATTTTGTTTCTCATTATTATTCCTCCTATAAATTTTCGTTCTTATGCATAAAAATAGTAAAATAGGATGAGCAGGTCTTGAAATATGTAGTTCATCTAATCCTAATTCAAACTAAATTAGTGCACAATACGTGTTTGGGATTGTCAGCAGACTGTTATAAAGCCTTATTTGATAAGCTTTACGACAATTTACTATGATTGATTATAACTTACTGTTTGTGAAATTACAATCGTTCTCGTTAATAATTCATGAATATTAATTAAAATGTGTCAAATAAACTGAACATAGGAACCACTATCGACAGCACTATAAGCCCCACTATTACTGCTAGAAATATAATCAGGACAGGTTCGATCAGCGACTGCAGTTTATCGGATGCTTCTTCCACTTCTTGGTCATATACACCAGCCACTTTACTTAACATTTCATCCAAAGATCCGCTTGACTCTCCTACACGAATCATCTGAATAATCAGTGATGGAAACACCCAGTGCCCTTCCATAGGTTTTGCTAGAGACTCACCTCTTTCTAAAGACGTTTTAGATTCAAGTAACACGTCTCTGACTACACGATTTCCCACGACACTACTCGTTACTTCCACTGCCTGGAGAATCGGGACCGAACTGTTCAGCAAGGAACTAAGCGTTTGTGTCATACGTGCCAGTACTGCTTTCTGAACAAACGATCCGACAATAGGAAGTTTAAGTACCATTTTGTCTAGTAAATAAGCACCCGTCTCTCTTTTTTTAATCTGAACAAAGGCAACTGCCAGACTCAGCAGTAGTCCGATAAATAGCCACCAGAACTGTTGAATAAAGCCACTGAATCCTAATACCATTTGCGTGATAAGCGGTAATTCTCCACCAAACGAGGAAAACAAGTCTCCGAAAATCGGAACGATAAAGACCAGCAAAAATACAGTAATGATAATTGCGAAGGAGGCAACGACGATTGGATAAGTCAGTGCAGTCGATACCTTCTGTTTGATCCGATACTGCTTTTCAAAGTAAGTCGCCATCCGGTTCATGACATCTTCCAGCTGACCACTGATTTCACCTGAGTGGATCATCTGAACCAGTAATTCAGGGAACAGCTTCGGATACTTTTTCATCGAGTCAGATAAGGCTATGCCTTCTTTAACTTCGACTGAAATAGTCCCTAGAGCTTCTTTTAAAGCTTTACTGTCTGTCTGTTCAGCCAGAAGATCGATCGAATCGATCAGCAGAATACCAGCCTCCAATAACGTAGAAAACTGTCTTAAGAACAGGACAAACTCTTTCTGCTTGAGCGGTTTTCCGATGTAAATATCTCTATACAAAAATGAGTTCAAGGGCTCAACTTCAAAAACGATCAGGTTCATTTGAGCCAGCTCTATGACTGCAGCTTTCTTGTTGGTGCTTTCAAGTCTGCCCTTTAGAACTTTTCCTTCAGATGTCTTAGCCTTATACGCATACGTAGCCATATTTTACCCCCTCTTGATTACTTCCCACTGATATAAGGGAGTAATTCCATTTCGCTGATCTGTTTCTCAGCAATCAGCTGCTTCATACTCATTTCCATTGTATGCATTCCCTGATCTTTGGAAGTCTGCAGAACATTTGGAATCTGGTGCATTTTTTCATTTCGAATCAGGTTTTTAATTGCCGCATTGTTGATCAGCAGCTCAGTTGCGGCCACACGGCCAGGCAGGTTCAAAGTAGGGAATAATCTCTGAGATAACACTCCCAGGAGAACATTGGCCAGCATTGTCCGTACCTGATTTTTCTGATGAACTGGGAACACATCTATAATACGGTCGATTGTTCCGGTCGTATCCTGTGTGTGTAACGTACCCAATACCAGATGACCCGTTTCAGCTGCGGTAATGGCTGTCTGGATTGTATCCAAGTCCCTTAACTCCCCCACCAAAATCACGTCAGGATCCTGACGCAGACTTGCACGTAGACCGTCTTTAAATGATAATGTGTCAAAGCCTATTTCTCTCTGCTCAATAATAGACTGATTATGGGAGTGCAGATATTCAATAGGATCTTCAAGTGTAATGATATGGCGATTCATTTCTTTATTCATATAGTCGATCATTGAAGCCAGTGATGTACTTTTTCCACTTCCGGTAGGCCCCGTTACTAAGATAAGACCGTGGGTTTTTTTGACCAGCTCTTTTAATTTTTTTGGAATGCCCAGACTGTCGATCGATGGGATATCTCTGGGTATCACACGAAAAGCCAGGGAAACAGCACTACGCTGATGAAAGATGTTAACTCTGAATCTGGACACACCCGGTATTCCATAAGATAAATCCACTTCTCTTTTTTCTTGAAGCTCGTCCCACAATTTATCGGTCAGTATTGCCCGGGCCATTTCGATTGTATCATCCGGCATAAGTCTACCTTCTTTTTCAGGTGTCAGTTTACCGTTGATTCTAAATATAGGAGCGGATCCTGCAACCATGTGAACATCTGATGCTTCCAGTGCATTTGCTTTTGTCAGTAACGCATTTAATTTTTCCATTATGTCAATCCTTTTATTCGTCAGCTGAAGCGACTCTTAATACTTCATCTAAAGTAGTTTTTCCTTGCTTAACCTTTTCTAATCCATCATCTATCAGGAAGCGAACGCCTCTTTTCTTGACGTACGTTTTGATCTCCTGCATTGTTGCCTGGTTCATCATCTGCTGCTTCATCTCGTCATCAACAACGATGAGTTCATGAATAGCCATACGTCCGCGGTAACCAGTATGACGACAGCGGTCACACCCTCGACCAATCGTCACTTCGTCAATTGTCTGACTTCGTCTTTCGAAAACATCTTTTTCGATAGGACTTGCTTTTCTTGTATATGAACAGTCTTTACAAACCGTTTTAACTAGACGTTGAGCCATTACACCACTCAGTGAAGAAACGACCAGATAAGGTTCTATTCCCATGTCAAACAGACGAGGAATGGCCTCAATTGCACTATTAGTGTGAAGGGTACTAAATACTAAGTGACCTGTTAAAGATGCACGAATACTGATGTCAGCCGTTTCTCTGTCTCTTATTTCTCCGACCATTATAATATTGGGGTCTTGTCTTAATATTGAACGAAGGCCAGCAGCAAATGTCAGGCCGATTGGTGCATTAACTTGGACCTGATTAATACCTTCCAGCTGATATTCAACTGGGTCCTCTACAGTTACAATATTGCTTTCCGGACTGTTTAATTCGTTTATGGAGCCATATAGCGTGGATGATTTTCCTGAGCCGGTCGGTCCCGTCAGCAAAATCAGGCCTGCTGGCTGCTTGATAAGTTTCTCGTAGGCTCTCAAAGTATCGTCCTGGAGTCCTATATCCTCAATTTTTTTAAACACATTGGACATATCCAGAATACGAATAACGACTTTCTCGCCAAAAACGGTCGGCAAAGTTGAAACTCGCAGGTTTACTCTTTTCTCCATAACATCCGTACTGATACGGCCATCTTGAGGTAGACGAGTTTCAGTAATATTAAGCCCTGCCATAATTTTAATACGCGCAACTAGTGAGTTCATCAGCGTTTTAGGTAATGTTCTATCTGTTCTTAAAACACCATCAACTCTATAACGGACACTGACAGCACTCTCTTTTTGATCTAAATGAATATCTGACGCATGCATCGCTACACCCGTTTCGAGTAACTGGTCAAATATACGAACCGCAGGCGCATCTTCACCTTCAATGTCTTCAATAGCCACATCGTTACTGTCATAAAGTCGATTAATAGTCTGAAGGATATCATCCTTAGCCGCAATAACAGGTTGCACAGTATAACCAGTGGACAGTTCCAGATCTTCTATGGCATAGAAATCCAAGGGGTCATTCATTGCTACAATCAAACGGGTATTTTCTCTAGATATTGGGAGCAGTAGGTTGGATCGTGCAAAATCTTTCTTAATAATATCAATCAGACTCTTATCAATGGGATATTGATAGAGAGACACACTTTCAAGTTTTAATTGGATTTCCAAGACATCAAGTAATTGTTTCTCTGTTATGTATCCTTGATCAACTAGAGCATCTCCCAGTTTCTGATTATTTTTCTTTTGCTCGATTGTTTCAACGATTTGCGTTTCGGTTATAAGTCCCGCTTCTTTTAATAAATCGCCTACTTTTTTTCGTTTAGTCTGGGCCATGAGAACACCTTCCTTATTATCTTCGTTCTATGATCGGATTCGCTTTAATGACATCCTCCGGCGAAGAAGTATCTTCCTTTACTGAATGATTCAAAAATGGAAAATCATTTAATTCATAGGGCTTATATTCAATTGTTGCGCCACCACTAATATTAAACTTATTGGCGAGCACGACACCAGTAATTTTTCCATTAGGTGCATTAACAGTCGCGTTAGGAGCATATAAGAGGATATTGTTAGACGACCCTCCACTAATAGTGATTGGTGCGGAGGCTCTTGAAAAAATTGACCCAGTTATATTTCCCGATGCAGTCAGTTCAAGTTCCGCCCGGTCATTGAAAAGAGAGCCATTAATAGCTTGAGAACCGGATAAAGATACCTTTGAATTCCCGAAATAGAACATGTTCATCTGACTCAGTTTACCTCCACTATTAATTGTACTTCCGCCTCCTAGGGTGATACTATTAGTTACGTAAAAATTAATCTGCCCTTGATCCGTTATATTGATTGATCCTTGAGAAATATTTAGATCTTTAACGATTATATTTATGGTCTTATTATTAGTCTTAAGATTTAATTTATAGTTCGAACTAATATTTACAGTATCAATATATATATCCTTAGTTAAATCCATTGTATAGTCAGCCACCAAATAATTATTTACAAAAACACTATTATTCCTTTGGACATCATGTCTGTTGCTATCTCTATTAACTGTTCTATTTTCAATTGGAGAAAAATTTGAAATGGGAGGAACAGCAATATTTTCTATAGCTTTATTATATGCACTCCAATCATTAGTAACTGAATCTACTCTCGTTCTATTTTTAAAACCTTGAATGATAGTATCTCCACTAATTGATTTATAAATACTATCATTTACTATAGGAACAAATATGTTTGAACTGTTAGAAGTAACTGTACCAGAATTACTTATCGTAAAAGAACCTGGCTGGTTGGACTTCAAATAGATATCGCCAATTATATTCCCATTTGTAAAGCTGATATCGCTGTTAACAATCAAACTTGCATTGGCTGGCAAAGCAGGCAGCCCACCTAGTGTAGTTTTTTCTACCCAAGTCACATCAAACATTTTTTCGACTACCCTATTCTTATTATCGACTTTTCCTTCAGATATTAAAGTATACGTTTTGGTGTTACTGTTTTCTCCAGGTTCAACCTTAATACTGACTACAGCTTTTGGAGAATCACCAAACTGATTACTGAATCCATCAATTGTTTTACCGTTGATCGAACTCGAAGTCGAATCTATTTTCTGAAAAAAACTGGCCTGATTAGAACTATCATCATAGGCACTTAACACAATCGATTTCATCTCTTCGTAAGTCTGATTAATACCCGCTTCAGCGATGTAATAAGCAGAAGTCGTATCCCGGTTCACACTGCTGAGTCTAAATCCGCCAATCGTGATTGCACCTAATGATGCGCCCAGAACAGACAATACCAATAGAGTCATTAAAGCCAGTATCAATCCGCTGCCTTCTTCATTCTGGAAAAAATAAATCTGTGTATGCTTCATGCTTATCACCTCCTGAAGTATATGGTCGTTTCATACTCTTTTGACTGGTTTTGCCTGTTATCTGTGCTTGAAATTGTTATGTGTACCCCATCTGGAAGCATTTCTGGGACAAATCTTCCAACTCGATTTGATAAAATTTCACTATTTCTTGTAAGAGTAGAATTACTGAAAGTATAGGTTATGTCATCCGCTCTCAAAGTGGCACCTTCTACTGTGACGACCTCAGCACTTCTTACATCCCTTGAAATCATAGACAGACTATACCTCAAATCATTTGACTGACTGGCAGATTCTGTCTGATTAATAAACTGGCTCTGACCGAAAATATGGACCGATCCTACCAGTAAAATAACAACGGACAAGAGGGCTATACTTGCCAGAAGCTCAACTAACGTAAAGCCTTCTTCACTTTTTTTCCATAGTTTCATTATAGATTCCTCATTCGAATGCAAGTCTGTTCTCGAGTAAAGCTTGTGTAGAACCGTTTTTTCTGACTGTTACTATTATAGTGTATAAATTATCTATGTTAGCAGCTGAACTACTTGTCCTGACACTAGTTTCTATATGATAGCCGTTTTCGGCAGAACGTGTTTTGATCACCTGGCTGGAATTACCTTCGAAATTATCCTGGTTTCTTAATTCCTCAATAGTCAATGTTTGAGAATAATGAACCATCAATTCCATCTCTTCCTGAGCAAGGAAAGTTGCTTCATTGATATCACTGGCTCTATTATTCGTACGAGCACCTTGGATGAAAAAAGACAGAAAAGCAGTCACGATAATCGACAGGATAGTTATCGCTGCCAGGAGTTCAATTAGGGTCACACCTGATTCTTCATTCAATTTAACTGGTTTCTTTAACTGCATTCTGATAACTTCCTTTTTTTGCGATCGTTACTCGGTTCCGCCCTTTTTGTTTGGATCCGATGTACATGGCTTTGTCAGCTGTTGTAATCAGCTCGTCCGCTTCTCTAGCATCTTCAGGGTAGGTTGCGACACCTAAGCTCGCTGTAACAGATACACTACTGCTCGTAGTGTTTTGAATCGACTGGCTTATGGTAAAAGAATGACGGTCAATCTGATTTCGTATACCTTCTGCTAGTTCCCCGGCTTCTTTTTTAGAATATCCGGGAAGAAGCAGGACGAATTCCTCTCCACCATACCTTGCAACTAATTGATTCGAAATAACGCTACTTTCAAGTAGCCGTGCAACTTGTTTCAGTATTTCGTTACCCGCTTGATGGCCATAAGTATCGTTCGTCAGTTTAAACCGATCGAGATCCATTACAATCAGGGAGACAGATTCTAAAGATCCAGCTAATGCTTCTTCTAATTTCTTGGAGAACCCTTTTAAATTAGGTAAGCTGGTAAGATAATCTGTTTCACTGTTCAATTCTAACTGCTCATAATAAACAGCATTATCCAAAGCTACTGCAAAATATTGATGAAGTATCTTAATCAGAGAGACAATCATATCATTGTACATATTTTTCGTCCGATGACTGAGTAAAATGAGTTCTGTCACTTCATTATTAGACAGGACGGGAAGAACAAGCGCACTTTCAGCAGGATACGTGATGTCATTTATGCAGTATTTTTTCCAGTCAGATGATCGGCTAAAATATAAAATATCTTTAGCCCATGTGGCCTGCTTCAAGATAGATTGGTTATTTACCAAAAATGCTTCTTTCATCGTTTCTATCCCTTTTGTCTCCTGATAAACAACGATTCGATGTAATTCTTCTTCTGGTGAAACTGTGAAATAGGATAAAGCATCTACTGGAAAAATTTGGGCAAGTGATTTTACATAAGTCTCAATGACTTCACTGCGCCTCTTTTTCTCAGTCAGATTTTTAGCCAAACTATTTACTTTCTTTAAATATGTACTGTTCATCTTACTTTTGTAGAAGAAATTCAGACCAAGTGTGATGGTTACAAATGGGATTGCACCAATCAAAGCGCCTATTATACTTAACTCTTCAACTAAATAAATTAGTATAAATGACACGGGTACCGTGAACAGGCAAGTAATTATAGAAAATTTCAAATGACTATCATACAGTTTTATTTCTTTATTTCTGAAGTAATAGCGACTGATAACGTATAGCCCCAATTGGTTTCCGATCAAATGAACGAACATATAAATAACCAGTAGAGTCAGACTATGATTATAAAAAGAAAGTGGGTTTATATATGGATTTAAGAGATAATAAGACCCAGCAGATAAAACTGATAATAGTTGAAACATTAAAAGGTTTAGAGGATACCGGTAATGTTCATCTGCTTTTATATTTGACCGAATCATTAATGCTATTAGAGCAAGAGTAGTTAAGACCAGTTCTGCAAATAATCCGAATAGGACAAATGTAGACAGTGATACGCCATTAATCAAAAATAAAATGGTATCTTCTGTCTGAATGGGATACAAAGCCACAATGATACTAAGTACGACAAAAATACTGAACTCAATCGTCATAAAATCAGGCGTCTCAGGCGAAAAGTGATATACGATGTAAAACAGTAAAGGCGAAAAAACTAGATAACTTATCCAGATCAACCTTTTTTTCAGTGTCGAGATCATCTACCATCCTCCAGTAGCAATTGTGAATGCTTTATCATAAAATTCTCATTATTGTTAGTTTAGCCTTTATTAAATTACTAGTCAATCCTTTCCAATTTAAAGTAAATTGTGAACTAATCTCATATTGCCACGGTTTTAAAACGATACCATTATATTGTATCCATTTATGTTAATTTAGTGTTATATCACTTGTGTGAATACTATTCCCGCAATAATTTGTTCACATTACAGTGCATAAATGCTAAAAAAATCTCAACAAAGATGAAGAAGATTAAAATAAAATCTGTAGTCATACTTTATTGAGATTTTTTTAGTTCAAGCCATCTGATAAACTTAGGTGCGTTAATTTAGATACTTCAGCTGGCAGGACTGGTTTGCTGTAATAATAACCCTGCCCGTACTCGCAGGCGTTTTCCTTTAAAAAATTGGATTGTTCAAGGCTTTCAATGCCTTCTGCAATAATTTTAAAATTCAAACTCTTGCCCATTTGTATCATGGTTTTGACTAATGCTGCTGTATTTTCCTTTGACACAACGTGGTCAATAAATGATTTATCTATCTTCACGATATCAATCAGAACATTATTCAGAACACTTAAAGAGGAATAACCCGTTCCAAAATCATCAATCGCAACATTGATACCAATACTATGCAGTTCTCTAATGACGCCATTAGCCTGTTCAACATTCTGCATAATACTTTCCGTGATTTCCACTATGAATTGACTGGCATCGACCTCATATAATTCCAGCACATTTTTAATGCGTGTTACAAAGTAAGGATCCTCAAACTGTAGGGCAGAAACATTGACAGCAATATGTAAAAACATTCCCTGTTTTTGCCATTCTTTTGCTTGTCTGACGGCTTCATAAATCACCCAGTATCCAATTTCGTTGATCATACCGGTTTCTTCAGCTATTGGGATAAATTCACCTGGTGACACTAAACCGAGTATAGGATTTTCCCACCTAAGTAGCGCCTCCACTCCATAAATCTCACCATTCGTCATTTCAACTTTCGGCTGGTAGACCAGGTACAATTCATTATTTAAAAGGGCTTCTTTCAGTCCGAATTCTATGCGTCTTTTACGTTCGATTGCGGCAGCATCATCTGTCATGAATAAATGATAATTATTTTTTCCAGAGTGTTTAACTTTGTACATAGCGATCTCAGCTTGTTGGAGCAATGCCTCCATATCCTGAGCCGTTTCAGGATAGCGGCTGATCCCTATACTGGCAGTCACATAAAAGGTGGAGTGATTAACTTTAAAGGGTTTTGTAAACAGATCAACTATGTCCCGCCCTATCTGCAAAGTTTGTTTTTCATTCACACCATCAACAAGAATATAAACCTCGTCTTCACTTTCTCTGGCGATAACTGCACGGTCACCCAGTAATGTATGCAATCGTTCAGTAACTTTAATCAAAACCTTGTTACCTGCATCACGTCCATGAAGCTCGTTAATTATCCTGAAACGGTCAATATCCAAAACGAAGATAGATACTTCAGCAAAAGAATCTTTGTTAGTATGAGCAGTCAATTTTTCTTTAAAGTCTTTCATTAATTTTTCACGATTAGGTAATTTAGTCAGCATATCAAAATATTTGATCTGGTTTATCTGGTGCTGTTTTTTCTGAATTTCTTCCTGAAGGTACTGTTCCTTTTTATTACCTGAAAAAAATGTCTGTTTTATTGCCGATACCCATTTTTTAACAGATTGTCTTCTGTTATTCCCGTCTGGATATTTAAAGGGGTCACTCACGATCGAGTAAACATGAGCTGGCTTGAAGAATCGTCTGGTCAAAATGTAAACGAGTCCTAATAGTGCTATTGCCATCATGTATTCCAGCAAAGATTGGTAATTTGGCTGGAGAGTACTTATATTCAAAAACCATCCATGGGTGTTTACCATACAATTCCGTGCTCCTTTTTCATAATGTAACCCAACTTCGATTACATTATGCAAGTTCATTACGAGAAAAGCCTTATCACTAGTCTATCACAACATGTAAGCAGAACACTCTGAAATAAGACCGAAAAAATAGTTTATTTTTAGGACTGTAAGATATAGTTCACATTAATTCAGAGTTTTATTCAATTATAACTTTTTCCAATTCTTTTACTTGTCCTGTGATATCATGAATTTCGTTCGAAATCAGTGAAATATCATTTGCCGTGGAGCCAGTAGATGCTGAAATCTCTTCAGTTGTTGAGGCATTTTCTTCAGAAGATGCTGACAGACTCTGCATAATATCAATCAGCTCATCCGTTTTAACTTCCATTTTCTGACCCGCTTCAGCGACTTTAGAAATAACCGTTTCTAATACTAAAATAGCTTTCGACAGTGAATCGAATTGCTTATTCGTATCATTTAAACTGCCTTGTTGTTCTCTGGTAATATCTCTAAGATTACCAACTGCTCCAACAGCTTCTTTAGTTTGACTGGTTAAGTTGCTGATGACTTGGACAATTTCTTCATTAAATAGATGAGACTTTTCAGCCAGCTTTCTTATTTCTTCTGCTACAACAGCAAACCCTCTGCCTTCTTCACCCGCTCGTGCTGCTTCAATTGAGGCATTGAGCGCCAGCAAGTTCGTTTGTTCAGAAATGCTGGCAATTTCTGTTGATGCCGCTTCGATTTTGGAAACAGATAGTGAAGTAGATTGAATCATTGTTTCAATTTCCTTAACATTATCAATACTTAAATTAGTATTGCCCGTTAAGGAGGTTAAATTCTTCATGCTGGATTCCCTTAACTTGCTTGCTTCATGAGTCTTTTCAGTTAATTTAATCATGTGCTTTGATTGCTCTTTCAGCAAAGACCCGAGATCATTGACATGAATAGCTCCATTCTCAGTATCTTCCGCCTGACTCGATGTCGAACTGGCAATATCCTCTATTGCACGATTGACTTCGTCTGAAGCTTTTACTATGGAGGCACTCGTTTTATCAAGTGACTGTGCACTATAGCGAAGGTGTTCGATTGTTGATTGAGCTGCTTTAATAATGGTACTCATGTGATCAGTCTGAAATGCAGAATGTGCGGATTCTTCTTCTATTTTTGCTATCAAACGTTCTCCACTTGAGACCACCACGTATCCTGCAACAATGGCGAATAGATAAAGGACGCCCATGATGCCCTATTCCAATGTATCAGTTATCATTGTAAAGTCTAAACTGATGATTAGTCCAAGGTTTACCAATCCTAAAATTCCCGATAACACTAATACTTTTTTGTCCAAGTAGAGCAATGAAAGGATTAGGTATAAAAAAAGTACTGTCCAGGCCGAACGAGTATGTAAAGTTATGTTAATGGCGATTGGTAAAGTGTACATAAGAAACACTGTAATAAACTTTCCTGATGTTTTTTCACCAAGTAATCGATAGGATACATACATGAACGTACAGATAATTGCAGTATATAAAACAAACGACCAGAAATTCTCAGAAGGTATCCAACCCATCATAGAGAAGAGATAGACAACTGGATAAGCACTCATCATCATTCCCATTATTAAATAGGTTAATACTTTATTTGCCTTATCATTAAATAGATCTTTCATACTCTTCTTCTTTGTAGATGCTTCACCAATTAATTCACTTGCTGGAAATACAACTGACTCCATCCCTATCACTCCTTGTATAGTCTACCTAGTTATTACTATCGGTTATTTCTCCTGATTATTAACACCTATTTTTCAAAAAAAGAACAAACAAAAAAAGGTAGATAGTTAACTATCCACCTTTTGATTGGCTAATCTCCAACTCTATTCTGTCTGCCTGCAAGTATTGTCTGATTACCTTCATAATCTTTCTCAATAATTCTTAAATCAAATGACTCTTCGAAATTTTTTTTAGTCATAATGTGCTGTATAAGCAATTGTCTTGACTGATTCAAAGAGCGCATGTACTCCGGATATATCTTTCTGCATATAAAATACCAGTTGCCAGTACCCTCTATACAAACCTTCAGAAAAGTCGTTATACCGATAAAAGACCGTTCCTTCGTATTTTTCTGATGTTTCCTCTTGCTCTAAGGGTTCGTCAGACTGTTTAATGATGACGTACTTGCCTGGTAGAGAGGCTAATCTTTTTTCTAATAAAGCCTTATAATGCAGTATATGGATAGCAGTATTCGGATCATTGATACCTGGAGATACTGCTCTCAACGCAACTTCCGTTAACTTGGAACGGGCATAATCCGGATCATAGAGAGTTGATTTTTGTTCTTCATAACTCAAACTTCTATTAACCGATTCAGTTAATTGGTCAAGATCCTCTTGCTTCTGGTTGGTTTTAATTTCAGCAACAGGCTCTTCTTCTGCCACAAAATGGCCAACGCGTATATAGACTTTTATGAGAGCTTCTGTTTTCTGGGCACCTTTTTTTAGCTCTTCAAAATCTATGTGCTCAATATAGGCACTTTGAACTGCATTAATGGTATAAGTATATAAGAATTCTACTTCCGGCAAATGTTTAACCGTTTTGTATGCCTCAAAGCGCTTGACATAATCGTCATACACTTTGTTCGCATCAGAATAGAGGTTATGAATCAGTTTTTCCAGCTGGACAAATTGAGAGCTTGAGTAAACAAAGCGTGTAAACATAATAACTGATCCGAAGGCGTAAAATAAAGCGACTGTGGCTGAGATAACAAGAAATTCATCTTCTGAACTTCTCATGAAAAAGAGTGAAGATAAACAATAGATGAATCCGCCTAAGAAGATACCCAGCGTCTGCATGGAGGTTTTATTTAGTAAAAAGTTTTCAATAGCTCTGGGACTGAAATTCGAGGTATATAAAGTAATAATGGTCAGCATCGTCGCAAAGGTAAAAGTAGCGACAGAGAACAATGATCCTGCTAATAAGCTAAGAATCTCTCTGGCCAGATTCACACTAGTCAACGTCCAAGTCGGGAACTGATCAAGTACAGGAATCACTCGTGTATCCAATGAGATCACAAAAACTGCCAATAGAAAGGAAAATAATACACTTCCTCCTAATGTTACCCAGATTTTAGTCTCTTCTATATTAAGGTTCCATTGTTCAATCATAATAACCCTCCATCTGAACATATCAGTCTGCATTAAATACTGTACATCATTAGTATACAGTTATTTTTGAATAAAATGGTCCCTATTGCTTAATCATTTTACTGATGATCCGATAGTAAGGATACTAAATAACGAGCGTTGTTTAAATTTAGAACATAGAGGATTGATTGAATGAATAAGAATAAATTAATGATTGGACTGGCAAGTATAACATTTTCTTTGACGATGCTTGTCCAGGGGTTTCATCGGTTAAACATATTGGGAGAACACGATCACACTGGTGCAGCTGAAGACTTGGCAACTTTTAATCTCCCCTCTTATTTCACTGCTGTAAACAGTCTTTTTCTAGCACTTCCCTTTATCTTACTGACCTTGTCCTTTATATTGCATATAAAACGTCCTACTTTTAAATACCTTCCACTACTAGTGACATTGACTTTGACCTTTTCTATTATCAGTATGATAATGGGGGGGAATGGAGCTGTTGAATACCATTTCGGCATTTTTATGGTACTGGCCACTATGGCATACTACAATTCAATCCAACTCGTCATATTAATGGCCGGATTATTTGCTTTCCAGCACTTACTGGGATATTTTTTCCCTCCAGCAACTTTATTTGTATACGGACCAGGTGACTATTCATTCTTGATGGTTGTTATACATGCAGTGTTTGTTGTATTGACATCTGGAGCCGTTATCATGCAGATCATATCAAATAAAAAACAAGTGAAAGATCTGGAAGCTATCAATTACGCCAGCGAGCAGACGATACAGTCAATTATTGAACAGCTGGTTGGCACAAGTAATCAGGTAGATGCAACAGCACGGAAATTAGCATTTAACGCCTCCTCTACTCAGTCCAGCAGTGAAGAAGTCAAACACTCAATACTGAAAATCAGAGATGGATCCAAGAAACAGGTTACTCAAGTGCTGAACAGTCAAGAAATACTTGACTCCTTCTCGAAAGCAATTGAAGAGATTGAATTGAATTCAAAAAACATTGTCTCTTCTTCGAAATTGATGACCACTGAATCAACCGAAGGATTCAAACTGGTCGAGCAGACAACCGAGGAAATGGGTAAGCTATCAGAAGCTTTTAATCATGTGAAACAGATGGTTTCCTCTCTGGATTCTCGTTCCAAAGAAATCGATAGTATTATAACAGTTATTTCATCAATATCTGAGAAAACGAATTTACTGGCATTGAATGCAGCTATAGAAGCCGCCCAGGCCGGTGCTGCAGGAAAAGGATTTGCGGTAGTTGCTGAGGAAGTCAGAAAACTATCGAACCAGACAGATGAAGCCGTCACAAAAGTCGCCATGATTATTAAAACGATCCAGTCTTACAGTAATCAGGCAAGTGAATCCGTGAGTTTCGGAGAGACCAAAATGGCTGACAGTATATCGAGCGTCGCTGAGACTGAATCAAAATTCCAGTCCATACTGGAAGCCGTACAGACGTTAGACCGGGATATTACAAAAACTGCTGCAACCTCAGTCTCCATCTCCTCCAGTTCCCAAAAAATAGTGGAAGCATTGGATCTGATGCAGGAAATTGCAGAGGAAACAGCAGATATTACCGATACGACTGATGAACAGTCAGTCAAACAGCTACAACTCATTAAAGAGACGACAGAAATTGCCCAGTCTTTGAGTGTTGAAGTGGAGAAACTGAATCCACTGATTAATAAACTTCAAGGAAGCACAATTGAAGAAAGCGAAGTTGAATCAAATACGTTAATTAAACCTAAACGATTCGGACACAAGAAAAAGACAGCTGTATCTCCAGTTTAAACGTTCATAATAGACAAAAGACTTCCTGCGCTATTTGGCAGGAAGTCTTTTGTTGCTTGTGCGCCCGGCATGGGCGATAACTTGGTGGTGAAAGTCCACTACAGACTTGGCAGTAGGAACTGTTAGCGAAAGACAAGGGTGTCCGCCGTGAGGCGGAATCTGAAGGAAGTCGGACGCAAATGCTTGCACTGACGAACAGAAACTTCATACCAAGGCTTAATAGAACGGATGAGCTTGCAAGAC
>NZ_PVTO01000004.1 GCF_003003275.1 Alkalibacterium olivapovliticus | reverse complement strand
TTAAAGAAGATGACCCCAGTAGCTTATCGGGATCACCTTCTATGGACTGCATAATATTGTTTTTTTAATGTGTCTAGTTTATAGGTAGAGATTCAGAACTTGACATTTAAGGTTATTCATTCTTAAAAATGCGTTATAATGAACCTACTTAAACAATTTACGTAATAAACAGGAGGAATATACCATAATTAATTTTGATGAATTTTTAGACAAGCTTGACAACGCCGATCACAAAGAGCGACTGGCGGAGCTCTTTGTGTGGATCGACAGAGAGTTCCCGCAATTAGAGAAGAAAATCGGCTGGAACCAGCCTATGTATACTGATCATGGCACATATATTATCGGATTCAGCGCTTCAAAAAAACACCTTGCTGTGGCTCCTGAACGTGCTGGTCTAAGACAGTTTGAAAAAGAAATAGAAGAGGCACAATATGACACAACAAAGGAAATTTTAAGAATCAAATGGACACAGCCTGTTGATTACGATTTACTCAAAAGTATGATACAGTTCAATATTGAAGATAAGGCTGATTATACTACATTCTGGCGTAAATAATTTTAAGTGAAAAACTGCTCGAATACTGTTGAAACCCCTAGCCGAAAATACTCAATTAAGAGTATTTTCGGCTAGGCTTATTTTAATATGACATCCTTTTACAGACTGTTTTTCATGTGGCTGTTTATTTAGCACTCAAGTGTATCTTTATCTTAACTCTCTGCTAAAAAGTAGACTTACAAGAATAAAATTTAGTTTCAGAACAATTGATTGTTATCAGGTCCACAGTAAATTGTACCAGATCTGAATAGATGTACCCAATATCAGCAGAGCAAGAAGCCATTGCAGTACTTTTGTGTTGGTCCTTTGACCGATTTTCGCTCCAATAGGAGAAGCGATCAGGCTCGCAATAATCATTACTGCAGCAGGTCCGTAAAGTACTTGATTCGTGGCTACTTTACCTACTGTTGAACCGATGGAAGACAGAAAAGTGACCGCTAGTGACGTAGCTATAGTCACTCTTGTAGGCAGTTTCAGAACTGTCAGCATGATTGGAATCAGCAAGAATGAGCCGGCTGCACCGACGATACCGGAAGCTACTCCGACAACGAAAGCAAGACCGGAAGAAAGCGGTTTGTTGAAAGAAATAGAGTGTGCAGGCTGATCCGGTATCTGCTTTTTAGGAAGCAGGATCATGACGACTGCAATGGTTGCCAGTATGGCATACACCAGATTGACGGAATTCTCAGGAAAGAACCCTGATGCAAAGGCGCCAATAAAACTTCCAACTAGGATGCTGCTCCCCATAAAGAGGATCAGTTTTTTGTGTAAATAGCCTGTGCCTTTATACGCCCAGACCCCCGCAATAGTTGCAAAGAACACTTGTACAGCACTAATACCAGAAACTTCATGGGCTGTGAGTGCACTGAATCCTAAAAGTGGAGGGATGAACAAGAGCATCGGATATTTAATAATGGATCCTCCCACACCAACCATTCCGGAAACGAACGAACCAATGAATCCGATAAGAAATATCGTAACAATATAAGCAATATCCATAAAATCCTCCTAGCTAATTGGCTTAGGAAAAGTCGGGGCGAAATTGCCCCTCTTCCCTCGCAATTATTCTCCTTTTTTTATGTGGAAAGTTAAAATATCGTTTGATTCATTGGTCTCAAGCAATTCGTGTCCAGAAGACTTTGCCCATGCCTGAAAGTCCTTCAGGGCACCTTTATCAGTTGCTTGTACTTCTAAAATCTCACCTGTGTTCATGGTCTTCATTTCTTTTCTTGTCTTGACGATTGGCATGGGACACGCCAACCCTTTGGCATCTAAAATTTTATCAGCATTCATATTGAATTCTCCTTTTATGTTGTAATAGTATTGTTGTTCTATTTAACGGACCGCACAGCGATTTGGTCCGATTTCCATTTCACGCTGCTCTTCTTCATCGGGTGCAATTTTCCCCATATTTGTCTGTCTTATATCCTGATAAGCATTCGGCTGAGGAGGTAGATTGTCGGTCACTGCAGAACGAAATTTGTCCTCATCCTCTATATTCAGTCCATGATTCTTCTCGAACAATACTCCCAGCTTCTCCGCTACGCTTCCGTCATCATTCACCTCGTCTATAATCATGAAGTGAGCCGGCAGCACGATCAGGTCTTCAGATAAATTCTGGTAGGTCACATACAGTGAAGATCTCAAGTCACTGACCCAGTCATCTGCTTTTCCAGCTAAATCTGGTCGACCGATGGAGTCAACAAAGAGTATATCTCCGGAAAGCAGGTAAGAATCGTCGATAATAAAGGACATCGAACCAATGGTATGACCTGGTGTATACAAAGCTTTGACATCAATATTTGTTGCACCAACCTGAATATGTGCACCTTCTTCAAGCGGTTCAAAATCGAAGGTTGCTTCTTCAGCATCTTTTGTTGGGAGCCAGTAACTTGCCCCAGTCTCTTGCGCGATTGTTCGTCCTCCTGAAATGTGATCTGCATGAAGGTGGGTATCCAGAACGTGTGAAATAGACACGCCTTTATCTTCTGCCAGCTTCAAATATGGAGCGGTTGTGCGTGATGAATCAATGATGACCGCTTCATTCCCGGATACGACCATATAAGACAGGCATCCTTTTCCGAGACGGACAAACTGGAACAGCTCGCCTCCTTCATTTAAATCTGCAACTTTGACTGGCTCCAAGTACTCGCTCCAAGCTTTCATTCCTCCTGATAGGTAGAATGATGACACTCCTTCTTCAGCCAGCAGTTCACCCACCATGATCGATGAATTTTCCTTGGCGCAGACCACAAGCAGTTGTTTATCTGCAGGGAGTTGAGGCAGAATTTCTTCCACTCCATCCAGGAGATCGAAGTAAGGAATGTTCAGGTAGTCGAATCCTTTCCCATCCACTTTCCAGTCTTCAAAAGCATCTTCGTTTCGAACATCCAGGATAAACAAGTCTTCTTTCTGGATCACTTTCTTCGCCAGTTCCTTAGGTGTCATAGCAGTTAAGCTCACGTTCGCTTCCTCCTCTTTCCACTCACTCATGCCTGGCTTAACGTTGACAACTTCACCGTAGCCATTTTCCGACAACAGGTGCGCTGCCATATCACTGCGGTTTCCAGTTCTGCAGACCACATAGATAGGTTTGCCGTCAGACAGCTCTTCCATTTTCTCTTCCAGTTCTCCCAGCGGAATCGATACCGCCTCGGGAATATGATAAGCATCGTACTCTTCTGTTTCACGTACGTCCAGAATAGTTATCGATTCATTACTGTTGATTAAGTGTTGAAGCTCATCATTATTAATGATGTTGGGATAAGGAACCGTTTCTTCTTCTTCGCCACCCGCACGCAGGTAATGCTTCAGTGTGCCTTCATTATCCACCGTTCCCAGATAATCATGTCCAGCTTTACTTGCCCAGGCTTTCAAGTCTGCTGTAGACCCTTTATCCGTCGCCTGTACTTCCACAATCGATCCTGATGCAGCATCTTTTAACGCCTTTTTTGTTCGCACGATCGGCATAGGACAAGCCAGACCTTTCGCGTCAACTAAAATGTCGTTTGTCATTTCTCTCATTATTTTCAGCTCCTTTGATTTACTATCAGTTTCACTAACTTATCGCCTCTTGTGAGTATTAAATAAACAAATTAACGCCGCCGTCTTCTGCATCTGCCAGGTAAGCGGCCACTCCAGCGTACTGACTTGTTTCTCTCAATTCAGCTTTATTAAGTCCAAGCAAGTCCATCGTCATGGTACAGGCAACTAAATTGATGTCCTGTTCTTCAGCCATTTCGATTAGATCAATCAACGGCATCGCATTGTGCTTTTTCATGATTTTCTTGATTAGTTTAGGACCGATGCCCGCAAAATTCATATTTGATAGTCCCATTTTTTCAGGACCGCGTGGCATTATTTTCCCGAACATTTTTTCAAGCAGTGTCTTTTTTACCTGAATCGGTTCGTCCTTTCGGAGTGCATTCAATCCCCAGAATGTATGGAAGATGGTTACCTCATGATCGTAAGCAGCAGCTCCATTAGCAATAATGTATGCAGCCATCGCCTTATCATAGTCTCCACTAAATAGAATGATATTGGTTTTTTTCTGTTCGCTCATATCGAATTCCTTTCTAATAGCCTTTTTACCCGTATAGGTATTTTTTATTGTTGATTATTTTTGCAAGACAATTCTAGGTGATCAGTCCAGCCGACTTGCAACAACCTGAATACATCGTATACCCTGGCAGGTATATTTGTCAAGGAAGTTGTTAAAAATTCTCGTTTTTAACAGACTCATAAAGATGATAAAACCCTTCAAATCAACTTTTAAATATAAAAATAAATGTTAAAATTTTGACTTTGTGAATTCGAAACGCTATTTCTAATATCGAACAAACAACTATATGAGTGTCTAACTAGTCCGATCAATCGTAGAAGCTCTCACGAAAGTATTCTACAATTTCCTTTAATCTTTAAACCTTATTTTAAAAGGCTTTATATACCCCTATAGCCTTAATTAACTTCCGTTTAACCTTACTACTTAAAGTAGAATTTTCATGCTGAACCTGGTAAATTTCAGTGGTTGCACTATTAGAAAGATACTACGGATAGCGGTAGGGGTATCAGATAATACGGAATGACTAGTTTTGTATGCTGGATTTCATGGACCTAACCATTCGATTATGATAACCTGATCAATAGACCTCCGGCATAAATAATTTAACGACAAAAAAAGCAAAAAAAAGAAACCGTTCACTTTAACTTCCTGAACGGTTTCTTTTTTTGCCTGGGCTTTTTAATAAAAAGAAAGCAGGTAAACTATGAAAACACTTAGAACATATTATGATCCTCTTATTATCATTCTGGCTATCCTGTCTGTCAGTTTACTTATTCTGGACAGTTTAGCTGTGCTCAATTTATCACTCTCTCCTTTTAGAGAAATAGATGTACTCATCCTGCTCCTCTTTACATATGATTACATCAATCGTCTGATTCGTGCAGACCAGAAAGGGCAGTTTTTTAAAAAGAATATAATGGACCTCGTTGCCATTATTCCTTTCCACTCTGTGTTCGCTTTTTTCGTGTAGCAAGGCTGTTTCGAATAGTCAGACTGACACGTTTAAGTCGTACGAATCGTCTTTTCAGACTGACACGAGCCGTTGGATTGATCGGAAAAGCCACTAAACATGTGAGAACATTCTTCAATACTAATGGCTTTGCCTACATGGTCTATGCCAGTGGAACGATCCTTTTACTTGGAGCGACTGTCTACTCTATTGCCGAAATTGTTAATTTTATCGATTCCCTCTGGTGGGCTTTTGTGACATCAACCACTGTTGGATATGGTGATATCTCTCCTGTTTCCGGGATTGGCAGACTGACTGCCATAGTCCTCATGCTAACGGGTATCGGAATGTTTGGTGCATTGACCAGTACCATCACTTCATTTTTTATCATTTCTGAAGAAGAAGAGGAACCTGAACAAAATGATGAGATAAAAGAGCTTAATCAGAAAATCAGTAAACTTTTAGTTAAAATAGAAGAATTGGAACTTAGAAATAAATATAGCCAGTTATTACAGCTTTATTAATGAGTAGTCAATTATTCTATAAAATCCCGCCCGCTGACAGTGAGTCACCGACTACCTTGATATAGAGTAACACTCTTTTTTGTCTTTCAAATGAATTTCTGACACGATTGACTTATCTAACTCTTCGAAAAGTTCAATATTAAAATGAGTGTTTGTATTTTTATTATATCTCATAAATAAAAACGTCCCACACTTTTTGCAGAATCCTCTTTCTGCATGATGTGACGATTTGTAAGTATAGACCTCAGATGTTTTAGAAAAATGATAGTCCTTTTCCTTCACTGTGTCTGAATAAAAAAGAGGCCCTGCCGCTTGTTTCACGCACATGCTGCAATGACAGACTATAACAGACCCGCTCATGGTCTGGACTTCCACTTGTGTTTCACCACAAAGACAGCTTCCTTTAATCAATTGTAATCCCTCCAAAGGTTATCTTATTGTCTTTTAATATTTCCTTTTTTAAATTGTAACTTACTCTGCAAGGTTAGTTCAAAGAAAAAGCAGGAATAAAAGGAATATATAAATCGCTTGTTTGTACCTTTAATAAGATGCCCAAAAGAGACCCCTTGCTGAACGAACAGCAGGGAGTCTCTTTTAATTAAAGTATATTTATTGCTTTTCATTTTTTGAACTTTATGCGCACGAGAAGACTCGAACTTCCACGGGGCTACGCCCCACCAGCCCCTCAAGCTGACGCGTCTACCATTCCGCCACGTGCGCTTTACACTCGACAAAGCCTATCATATCAATGTTTCAGCTAATTGTCAATATTCTCTTTAGAAATGTTGCTAAATGCTCTAAAATTTTAAGATTGTATGGTATCTTTGAGTGGAAGAAGTTTAAATTTAATCATTATAGGGGGATTTACATATGATAAAAAATGTCGTGTTCGATATGGGAAATGTTCTGATAAGGTATGCTCCAGCAGATTTTATACAGACCTTTACATCAAACACCGAACATCAGCAGCTATTACTAAATGAAATTTTTCTAGCAGATGAATGGCTCCAGTATGATCGTGGAACCATTACCAAGGATAAAATTATTGAAAACGTAACAAAGCGGCTCCCGGAAACTTTGCATGTGTCAGTATCTGAAGTGATGGATACATGGTACCAGAAAATGACCCCTATAATCGAAATGGAAGCTATAGTAAAAGGGTTAAAAGCAAATGGGTATCATTTATACCTATTCTCAAATGTATCCCAAGATTTTCATCAGTTCAAACACATCATTCCCGGAGTGGATTATTTCGAGGGACTGTTTCTTTCATCTGACTGGAAATGCATCAAGCCGGAAACTGAGATTTACCAGAAATTTTTCACTCACTTCGACTTAACGCCTTCCGAGTGTTTCTTTATCGATGATTTACCAATGAACATTGAAAGTGCTAAAAATATTGGAATGGATGGTTATGTATTCGACGGAGATATTTCAGATTTAAAAGCTCACTTTAAAAAAGCAGGCATTGATTTTTAATGGACAAAAGACAGTAGCTGATTTAGTCAACTGCTGTCTTTTTATATGCGTCTCTGCCAATCAATTCAAATTTACCCTTACACCTGGCACAGACATATTTAGCTGTACTGAATCGCCTCTGTCTTTGAGCAACACTGCCGCATTTTTTACATTTATATTTCCATAAACGAACGGCTTTCTTCTGTTCTGACATAGCAGGAACAAATCTTAAGCCCTCCACTTCTTTCAGCAATTCTTTAAAATCCTGATCTTTATGCTGGGAGCCTTTGCCTTCAAGATGTAGATGATAGTGGCAGAGTTCATGTTTGATGATGCCTATCAACGTATCTTCACCCAATTTTTCCAGTACTTTAGGATTGAAATCAAGATCGTGACTCACTAAGTGATACCGCCCCCCAGTCGTTTTCAAGCGCGTGTTAAAATAAGCTCGATGATTGAACGGTTTTTTGAAATGAGTTAATGACGTCTCTTCAACTAACTGCTGCAATTCTTTCTGATTCATAGTGGTCTCCTATATTTAACGAGAAAGAAACGGGACCGACTTGCATCCCGCTTCAACTTCTTCTTCTTAACTTTACTTATTGGTGAGCATACTGAGTGCAATACGCCCTTTTTTCATGTCGACTGAGTCTATCCATACTTTAACGATATCTCCAACAGAGACCACATCCTTTGGATGCTTGATAAATCGATCGCTTAGTTTTGAGATATGAACGAGTCCGTCCTGCTTCACTCCTATATCGACGAAGGCTCCGAAATCAACGACATTTCTGACGGTTCCTTCAAGTTCCATGCCTTCTTTTAAATCTTCCATAGACAAGACATCCGTACGCAACAACGGTGCCGGCATATCGTCACGCATATCTCTTCCTGGAGCCACCAGTGCTTTTACAATATCTTTGTATGTTTCCTGTCCCAGGCCAGTTTCATCCAGCACATTCTCTTCATTGAGCAGTTTGATTCGGGCAATCAAATCTTCTGACCCAATATCCGATTTTGAGACGCCTGCTGATGATAAAATCATTTCAGCCTGCTTATACGTTTCAGGATGAATACCAGTGTTATCAAATGGTTCTTTCCCGTCCGGAATACGCAGGAATCCAACAGCTTGTTCAAATGCCTTAGGCCCTAGTCTCTTCACCTTTTTCAGTTGACTGCGGCTGGTAAATTTACCGTTTTCTTCTCTGTACAGGACGACATTTTCTGCCGTTGTCTTCGTTAAACCAGAAATGTGCTTCAGTAAGGCAACACTAGCTGTATTTACATTTACACCAACCTGGTTAACCACTGTTTCAATCACAAAATCCAGCTGATCAGTCAGTTTCTTTTGTGAAACATCATGCTGGTATTGCCCGACACCAATTGATTGGGGATCGATTTTCACCAGTTCAGCTAGTGGATCCTGCAGACGTCTGGCGATACTAACTGCACTTCGCTCTTCGACTTGCAGCTCAGGGAATTCTCTCCTAGCTTCATCACTTGCTGAATAAACAGATGCGCCTGCTTCATTTACAATCACATACGCAATTTTTTTATCCAGCGATTTCAGATGAGTCGCAACAAACGTTTCCGATTCACGGCTAGCTGTGCCGTTTCCGATTGCAATAGTGTCTACGTTATACTTTTTGACCATGTTAAGAAATTGTTCAGGTGCTTCCTGACGTTTTTGGGCAGATGCCGGCATATGAGGATATATCAGATCTATACCCAGTACTTTTCCTGTTGCATCGATAACCGCCAGTTTGCAACCAGTACGGTAAGCAGGGTCTAATCCCAGGATGACCTGATCTTTTAAAGGCGCCTGCAGAAGCAAGTTACTTAAATTATCACCAAAGACTTGAATCGCCTGGTCTTCAGCTTTTTCCGTCAGTTCATTTCTCAGTTCTCTTTCTATAGCTGGAGAAATGAATCGCTTGTATGCATCTGTAATCGCTTCTTTTACTTTTTCAACAGCAGGTGTTAATTTCCCGGCCTGTATCTCCTGTTTCATGATGTATCCGTGTATACGCTCTTCATCTATATCAACTGAAAGCGACAGAACACCTTCTTTTTCTCCACGGTTCATCGCCAATACTCTGTGAGGCACTAGTGATTTTAGCGTTTCTGAATACTCATAATACATTTCAAAGACGCCTTTTTCATCCAGCTTTTTGTCTTTCACTTTGGAATCAAGTACACCATTAGTTTGTGTGAATTCTCTGACCCACGTTCTATACATTGGATTATCAGAAATCATTTCTGCGATGATTTCGTGAACCCCATCTAACGCATTTTCAACTGATTCAATACCTTGCTCTGCATTTATATACTGGCCAGCTTCATCCTCAAGGGACCCTTCAGGAAAAGTCATTACCCATTCAGCTAGAGGCTCAAGTCCTTGCTCTTTGGCAATCGTTGCCTTAGTGCGACGTTTTTGTTTATACGGTCGATACAGATCTTCAACACGCTGCATCTGAGTCGCTTTTTTAATATCTTTTTCAAGTTCTGGCGTCAACTTGCCCTGTTCTTCAATTACAGCGATCACATCTGTTTTACGTTTTTCAAGATTTGTCAGATACGTATGGCGTTCTTCGATTTCACGAATCTGCACCTCATCTAATGTTCCTGTTGCTTCCTTTCGGTAACGCGCTATAAACGGGACTGTATTCCCGTCCTTCAGTAGATCCAATACGGATAAAATTTGTTTTTTCGAGTAGTCTGTTAATTCTTTATTTAGTAATTGAACGATTTGGTCATTTTGTGTTTCTGTCAAAACTGTCATCTCCTCTATAAAATCATCTTGTCTATTTTAACACAAAAATAAAAAAGAACGAATCCCTCTGCCAGAAATTGACAGGGTATGGATTCATTCTTTAATTGATATCAAATGTCACTAGACTCTTGTTTATTTGTGTTTTGAAATCCTTTATTTTCCAGTGTTTATGATTACCTACACAAGCAGTAATGTATGTTCGCTCTTTGTCTTTTATTACTTTTCGAAAATGAACATGGCCCATTATGCTGTACTTTATGGCAGGAAAATCAGTATAGACCTGCTCATATGACTTTGCACCTAAAAATGCATTAGCATAGTTATATATACGGTGCGGCAAGGGTATGACAAATTGCGGATGAGTTGCGACATGAGTCATTAAAATAATATGACGGTCTGCTACTGTTTTTAAATCACTGTAGAGCTGCGTTAGCATATCACTGCTGACTTGCTGATCACTTTTTCCCCAGTCAACATAGTGCCGGTCGTTCCATGAAGCAAAACCATACTGTTTTTTTTCAAAAGCCGCTTCATCATATCTTTCACTATTACCATATCCATAATCGTACCAGCCAGGGGTGCCTGCAATAGCCCAATTTTCTCCTATCAATTTGGGCTTTCCTACCAATGAGTAGGACTGTTTATTAAAAAATGCATTAATTTCCCTGGTATTTGTTACATCATGATCTCTGGCCCAGTAATCGTGATTGCCTGGAACAAACAGGACAGGAATACGACTCAACTGTTCCACTTTCTTTATAAAGTTATGCGTCGTTTCATAGTGATTCGATATATCTCCTGCTATAAGCAGACACTCGATTTCTTTCTCACTAATGATTTCTGCCAGATTTTTTTCTAAATCCAACCCGCTGTATTCATCATTACGGTCGATGTGCAGGTCTGATAGTGTCCCAATTTTCATTAAATACTTAATCCCTTCCAAAAAGGTGACCGAATCCATATTCTTTATTCTTTACTTTATACTGGTCCACTATTCCGTTTTTATCGAAAACAACTCCATGTAGAGTTCCGCCATAAACTGCTCCACCATCTAACCCTATTTTTCCATCTCCAGACTCCCAAATGTCAGAATTTGTCTGTTTATCGTGGAGCATAGATGTGACAGTATGGCCAAACACAATTGTTTTGTCTGTATGATTAGGCTGATCATAGAACCCTTCTCTTATCCATACATAATCTCGGTCTGAGGTTTCTCTCCAGTCAGCTTTCGTTAGGTCTACTCCAGCATGTACAAATACGTAGTCTTCCCATTCATAGTTTAAAGGGAGAGATTCGATAAAAGGTTTCAGCCATGTATAGTTGGATTGTACACTGGCAGATAATTCCACAACGTCATAATTGCCCTCTTTCATATCCAGGAATGACTGGATCGTCACCATTCCCCCATTCATTTCATACAAAGAAGCAGTGTGCTGCGGTCGGTTTAAAAAATCCAACAGCATATCTTCATGGTTCCCTTTTAAGCAAATAGCCCCTTTGTCTTCTACCAAAGTTTTCGCCAGTTCAAAACACGCTTTAGGGTCTTCCCCTCTGTCGCCTAAATCGCCAAGTAAAATAAGCTGCTGCTTCTGTTCGTCCCAATAGTCCAGGATTTTTTTGAACATCTGATACTCTCCGTGTATATCTCCTACAACAAACACTTGAACTTTCATAATAGAGCCCCTCCTCTATGCACTTTAACCATTTCACTTTAGTGAGTATAGTTTAACATAATTATGTGAAGCAGACTAAATTGACCTCTTATAGTTGTAAGATATTAACCAGTTAAAGGTTGAAGATTTCGTGATTTTAACCTGAATTCATGGCTAAGCCGTTTTTCTACCTGTATAATTGAAATTATGAGTAAATAGATTCAAAAATAGAAGGGAAGATTTTTAATGCGAGGAAAAAAATGGATAGGATTAGTCGTATTCCTTTTATTCGTAGGATTTGTAGGATACAGCATTTACCAGTCATCCCAGGAAGACCAGACGATAACCGTACGCACTTCCGAGGTTGAACAAGGCTCTATTACAGAAGTAATCGTAGCAAATGGTATTATTGAACCCTCAGAAACTCAGGAAATTGCCGGACAAGGTGTCGTTACTGAATTGACTGTTTCCGTAGGCGATGAGGTAGAGGAAGGCGATACACTGGTTACCTATGTTGATGGAACAACTTTCACAGCTAACTTTGATGGAACAGTGACTGAAGTGAATGTAGCTGAAGAAGAACCCGATATGAATGCTCAACAGGGGCAAGCGTCGATTGTCGTCTCCAACTTAAACGATTTGCAAGTCGGCCTTCAGTTGTCAAGATCAGATGCTAGTGTGATCGAGGTTGATCAGGAAGTCGAACTGACATACGCTGATAATTTATATGAAGGCACGGTAACATCAATAGACCCAGTAGCGACTCAGGAACAGACGCAATTAGGCTCTTCAACCAGTCTGGGAGCGACCATTACATTTGACTCTGAAACAGACGGCTTGATTGCCGGATTTGAAATTGATGCTGACATTATCGTTGACTCTGTTGAAGAGGCTTTAGTTATTCCAATTGAAGCGTTGAACTATGATTCAGACAATAATCCTTACGTCTACACGGTTTCAAATAACGAAGTTTTTCAAGTGATGATCGAAACAGGCATTCAATCTGATGCCCGAATCGAAGTAACAGACGGCCTGAGTGAAGGCGACCTTATTGTGTTGTCCCCTGGCGAAGAGCTTGAAGACGGAGTAGAAGTAGAACTTGAAGACTAATAAGGAGGTATTCTCGTGATTGAAGTCACAGATATAGAGAAAATTTATCAAATGGGCGGCGAAACAGTTCGCGCATTGAACAAAGTATCGCTTACTATTCAAGAAGGAGAATTTACCTCGATCATGGGTCCAAGTGGATCGGGCAAGTCTACTTTAATGAATATACTGGGCTTGCTCGACCGATTCGACAGTGGTCAGTACCTTTTAAATGGGACAGATGTGTCAGGTCTTTCTGACTCTGAACTGGCTGGGATACGAAATAAAGAAATCGGATTTGTATTTCAGTCTTTTAACCTCATGACCCGTATGAATGTACTTGAAAATGTCATGCTTCCTCTGGTTTATGGCAAGGTCCCTTACAAGGAACGTCGAGAACGTGCAGTCGATGCCCTTGAAAAAGTCGGATTGGGTGACCGTCTGACGCATAAGACCAACGAAATTTCCGGTGGTCAAAAGCAGCGTGTCGCTATAGCACGCGCAATCGTCAACAGACCCTCTGTTTTAATGGCAGATGAACCGACAGGAAATCTGGATTCAAAAACCACGCAGGATATTATGCGCATTTTTCAGGACTTGAATAAAGAAGGCACCACTATCGTTATGGTGACTCATGAACCGGAAATGGCAGCTTATACAAAACGTATCGTCCACTTTAGAGACGGTGTCATTCAAAAAGATAAACAATTGACTCCTAAAGAACTGCCTAAACGGGAGGTTGAATAGATGTTTATAAAAGAAAATTTTAAAATGGCTCTAGATAGTATCTTTGCCAATAAAATGCGGTCATTTCTGACCATGCTGGGTATTATCATAGGGATTGCTTCGGTCATTGCGATTTTAGCTGTCGGAAATGGCGCCGCTGACGAAATCACAACGACTTTCAGTGACATAGGTGCAACAACAATCAGTTTAAGTGCGAACGATCCGGATCAATCTGGAGATTTGATCACCAATGATGACTTGAATGTATTGAAAGAGTCGATCGATGAAATAAGGTATGTCTCTCCGAACGAAACCATGTCAGGCACCATTTCAACTGATGAAGAAGCGAGGCAGTCTGTTATTTCCTACGGGACGCCTGATCTTCAGTTTTTAAGTCAGGCCATGAGCTCAACTTTGGTAGAAGGCCGATACTTCAACCAGGTCGATTTCGATGAAGCACAGGATGTTGTTGTGATAGATACAGATGGAGCAGAAGCTTTATTTGACAGAATTGATGTAGTCGGAGAAACCCTTCGCGTTACTGTTGCTCAAAGCCAGTTGAATCTGCGTATTGTCGGAGTAGTCGAAGGATCGTTTGGCGATATGGAAGGTGCATTTGATACGGATCAGATCCCCCTTTTCATTGCCATGCCTCACTCAACAATAAGCAATCAGGTACCACAACTGACTGGCATGGATTCGGTCGCCATCGAAGTGGAAACCACGGAACAGATAGAGCCCGTTTCCAACCAAGTCGTCCGTCTTCTGGAACTGAGAAATAATGCAGTTGGAGACAATGTATATAGTGCGACTAACTTCCTTCAAGCTTTAGATCAGGTGAACAATGTCTTAAGCTTATTCATCAACTTCATTGCAGCGGTAGCAGCCATTGCATTGCTTGTCGGCGGTATAGGGGTTATGAATATCATGCTGGTGTCTGTCACTGAGAGGACTAGAGAAATCGGAACGCGAAAAGCATTAGGTGCAACGACTCATACGATATTGATCCAGTTCCTGATGGAATCTATCATCTTAAGCGTTATCGGTGGGATGATTGGTCTGACACTCGGTATTATCCTATCTAACATTATTGCAGGTGCTTTGGATATAGCGCCAATCATAACACTAGGAAGTGTAGCCTTAGTTCTGCTCTTCTCTACAGCTGTTGGTGTTTTCTTTGGAATATACCCTGCTCGTAAAGCAGCTAAGCTTAATCCTATTGATGCATTAAGATATGAATAAGTCTGATGTTTACGATCAGCTGACTCAGAAGTAAAAAGAGCGATTAGTAATCAACTGGATATTCTCCAGTTTGGCTACTAATCGCTCTTTTGCTGTTTTAAAAGCTCTCTTATATTTTAATAATCAGCAAATCTGTCTGCCGGTTTATTATTTTCCCGACGTGAAATAATCAATGCTCCAAAACCTATAACAGCAACTACAAGCCAGACTATTAGATTGACAACGGGGATGATTTTAAGAATCTCAAGAATCAGGACTCCTATCAGTAAAACAAGAAACTCATTATTTCCTTCCGTTCGGCCTGCTAACCTGAACAGCAGCACTCCAATAAACAACGCAACAATAATAGTTGCAAAATAGAGAGCCAGCCCATATAGCGTAAAGAGAATGAGCCCCATTGGTATACCGATAACCGTCAACAATAAAAGTCCTGCGACAAACGGGGTCGCAATCAGCCCCAGCAAACCTGTTCCGACTGTTTTAAGCGGCTGATCAGCTATTGGCCATACTGTATTCACCCAGAATTCTTTGCTGATCAATCTTATAACGAACCAGACGACGAGTGTACTCAAGATACTCCACAGCACCCAGAAAAATGTCAGGATCCATCTAGTCTGCTGTGAAAGAGTACGCCTATTCCAGCCCTCTGTCTGAGTCCAGTTTGTCTGACCGGCTACTGTCGCTCCTAGTGACGTATCTGCTTCATTAGGACTATCATAATCTAAATCCCCATCGACCTCTGCCGAATCAGTTAGAATCACACGCTCAGCTGTAACAGCAGCATTTCCACCAATCAGACTGTTGACAGTGACTCTTTCACCTGCTGTGTACAAATGACGAGGAACCGGCCCATTTACATTCACATAGAGCCCAGCTGCGAACGCATCCCTTCCGATTTCAGCACCCTCATCAATCGTCACTGTTTCACCTGCTAGAAATACTTCCCCTTCACTCTGTCCACTCAGTTCTATAACCTCTCCAGCACCATATATATTCCCGTTCACAACTCCTGTTATAATGATCCGTTGTCCAGCTGCGAATAGCGAGCCGTTGATATCCCCATTTACTCTAATCTCTTCTCCAGCTGCAAATGTTGTGCCATCAACTGTCCCATCGATTTGTATCAGATCTCCACTGAAAAATCCCGGTCCATCCAATGTCGCTCCTTCTTCTAATGTATGCCTGTTTTCCCTGTCTCTCATATGCATGCCTGCTGCTACACTTCCTGCCGTGATAAGCAGTCCTAAACCCACTAATAGTAGTATGAAAAACCTGAACTTGCTCTGTTTTTTATCTAGTTTCATCAGTGACCCCTCCTGAAAGATGGTGACCCTATAGCATGTCATCTGTTACGCAAATAATGAGTGACTGTCCTTCAATTAATTCAACTGTGGGTTGATGGATACTCTGATAAGTGGACTAAAACCGTTAGTATAAATACCTTAATTAGTGACTGTTATGATTTTTACATCCTCATTCTACCACGACATTCTTTATGCAGGTAGTGAAACTACCCGCATGAGGTGGACGTCAATTCCTTCAATTAAACATTTATTAAAAATGAGGATTATCCCTATTCATGAGATTCCCGTTTTCATCTAGATTTTTTTACTTATTACGACTGACCCTGTTTTTCCATAGAAAAAACCATCCTCTTATTAAGTAAAGTCAAATTACTCTACTTCAAAGAGGATGGTGTAATGTCGTTAACGTTAGGTTAAAGTAAGCCCATCATCACAAAGTTCAAGATAAACAATGCCGTCGTTGCCCATAGTACTGGGTGTACGACTGATGCTTTCCCTTTAACTAATTTAGTAATGATATAAAACAGGAATCCTGCTGCAATCCCGTAAGATATGCTGTAAGAGAATCCCATGAAAATGGAAGCAAAGAATGCCGGTACGGCTTCTTCCAGATTGTTCCAGTCTATCTCTGAAAATGCTGACATCATTAATATACCCACAACAATCAGTGCAGGTGCTGTAGCAGCTCCAGGTACGATCGACATGACCGGTGCAAAGAAGGCAGTCAACAGGAACATGGCAGCTGTTGTTAAACTGGTTAAACCGGTCCGTCCACCAGCGCCGATTCCAGCAGCACTCTCGACGAAGGTAGTGACTGGAGATGTCCCTATAACAGCTCCGATCGTAGTAGCTAAGGTATCTGCCAGTAAGGATTTCTCCATCTTAGTATTCAATCCACGTCCTGTGTCCATTGCTTTTTCATCTTCAAGACTAAAGATGCCTGACTTTCGGCCCGTTCCAATAAAGGTTCCGATTGTGTCAAAAATATCAGTTAAGGTAAATGCAAACACGGTAATCAGGATTAACGCATAACGTGAGGGATCTGATAACAGAGAGCCAAGCCCCTGCGACCCAAACGCCGCTCCAAAGGTCACACCTAATTCCCCAAATGCTGAAGTAAATGAGTTGGCAGGATTAGTAAATCCAGATAAATCAGTGACGCCCATGGGAATACCAATGATCGTAGTCAAAACGATCCCAATCAGAATAGCGCCTTTTACTTTTGCAACCATCAGAACGATCATCGTGATCAGTCCGATAATAGCAAGAATAGCATATGGGTTCGTCAAGCTTCCCATATCAGGAATAATTCCGCCACCAGTGACTACTGTATTGATTGATCCAGTAATTTCCGTTCCGGCAGTGTACGGTTCATTATTTACGGCAATAATATCTTGCCCTTCAGAAGTGAATTCCAGCAGCTGTGCATTTTTCAATCCAATATAAGCGATAAATACGCCTATCCCGCCGCCAATAGCGTGCTGAAGTGATTCAGGTATCGCATGTATGATTTTCTTTCTAATTGACGTTACTGTAATCAGTATCCCAACTATCCCTGTCAGGAATACCATAAATAGTGCTTCTTGCCAGCTGAAACCTAATGCAAAAACAACTGTATACGTGAAAAAGGCATTTAATCCCATTCCTGGTGCTTGTGCATATGGAACGTTAGCGTATAAGGCCAAAATAAGTGTGCCGATTGCTGTAGAAAAAACAGTCGCTAAAAATACTGCCTGTGTTGGCATTCCAGTTAATGATAATATTTGCGGATTGACGAAAATAATATAAGACATTGCAAAAAATGTTGTCAATCCAGCCGTAACCTCCGTGCCAATTGTTGTGTTATTCTCTTTTAACTGAAAAAACTTTTCCAACAAAGATAAAACCCTCTCTCTTCCAATTTTCTCCATTCGCATGGAGTGATCAATTGAGGGTTATCTAATAACGGATAAGGGAAAAGCCAGTGCAATAAAAAAAAAGACGGCATACCGCCTTTTAGTCATTGCTTTACATCGCACGTTATTGGTTGATCTAATAGTTGACCCTTTAAGGGGATCAGTAGAGACTTTAGCCCATATCGCTAAAATATATTAGATAACTCTCTTATTAAGTTGTCTTTATAATAATATAAAAACACCTGAAATGCAACAAAAAACGAAAAACTAATTGGATGTCAGAGTCTATTGTTCGTGTTTGAACTCATATCCTTCCTGGACAGGCTAAATCAGTTCAAAAAGATGCTAGTTCCCTATTTCATTGTGACGAATTCCTCAGCGGCTGTCGGGTGAATAGCAACCGTTCTGTCGAAGTCTTTTTTAGTCGCACCCATTTGTATCGCAACAGCAAACCCCTGAAGCATTTCATCCATTCCTTTTCCGATCCCATGAAGTCCAACTACTTTTTCACTTTCTCCAACACAAACCAGTTTCATATACGCTTTTTGTCTATTGTCAGTAATTGAACTGTGCATAGACGTAAATGAGGTTTTATATATCTTAACCTTTTTATTAGGATAGAGATCATTGGCTTCTTCTTCTGTCATACCGATCGTCCCGATAGGCGGATGAGTAAAAATGACAGTTGGTATATTACTGTAATCCAGATGTGCATTCTCTTTGTCATTGAATAAACGCTCTGAAAGATGTCTTCCTGCAGCAATGGCAACTGGGGTAAGCTCGATTCGCCCAGTCACATCTCCTACCGCATATATGTTGTCTCCGGTTGTATTCTGATACTTGTCTACTTCAATATACCCTCCTGGATAGATATTGACACCGGCAGATTCCAGATTCAAGCCTTCAGTATTTGGCGTCCGACCAGTAGCCCAAAGTACCATTTCGGTCTTATGTGTAGTGCCATCTTCAAAGACTAATTCGTATTGTCCATCACCCATCTTTTTCACTTCAGTGATCGTCTTATTCGTCTGAATATGCCTGCCCTCTGCTTCAGCAATAGCTAAGAATCCTTCACAAATTATAGAATCAAAATTATATAGAGGCTGAGGCTTCCTTACGAAAAGATGAGTTTCAACGCCTAATGCATGAAAAATCCCACTCATTTCTACTCCAATATAGCCTCCACCAATGACTGCCATACTTTTGGGAAGGTTTTTCAAATCAAATATGTCATCAGAAACGAGTCCCAAATCGCCGCCGGGAATCGATAGGCGTTTCGGTTTACCACCAGTAGCAATCAAAATGTGCTTAGCTGTGAGCAACTGATCGTTGACCTTTACAGTCGAATCATCTACAAAAGTCGCTCTGCCCTTAATCAACTCAACTTTATTGGTATCGAGACCTTTTTTATAAGCGCCATGTAAAAATTGAATATAGTCATCTCTATGCTGGACCATTCGTTCAAAATCAAGTGTGGGTTTGTCAGTCAATTCAATCCCATACCCATCAGAATAGTGCTTGATGGATTCCATCATCTCTGCCACGTACCACATGACTTTCTTGGGAACACAGCCTAAATTGACGCACGTTCCTCCTAAGTGATGTTCTTCAATAAGTGCCACTTTTGCACCGCGCATACCTGCTCTATTGGCAGATGCTATTCCGCCGCTTCCGCCGCCTATAACAATGTAATCATAATCTATTGTATCCGTCATTTATTTGTTTCTTCCTTTCCTGTTAACTTCTACTGTTATACGATCCGGGTAAACTAGTTTCTCCACATCAAAATAATACCGGCCTAAGGCATATTTATAGCGCTCCCGTTCATTCCATGGTTTATGTTTGCCAGAATAATGAATAAACACAACAGTCTCATCCACTTTATCATAATTATATTTTTGAGGAAAAAGAATCTTCAGTTTCTCAAACACTTTAGGATTCATATTGTAAATACGCCAATCCTCTTCTGCTATATCGTTGACAAATACAAGATTAAATATATCCTGGTCTGGCAAGATAAGAAAAGGTTTATTCTCACGAATCGCTTCCACAATATGATCTGCTGTTTCAATTTTTCTCAATTTATTTAGGTTCATGAGGACAACACCTGAATTAAAATAATCATCGGATTCAAAATTGCGTAACCTTAAATTATTGAAGGGTTGAACCCACTTGGTTTTATACTTGTAATTTGTAGCCACAAAGGCATGTCCATTAAACTCCCTGTTATAAAATGGGACTAAATTATTTACACATATGATATCCGGATCTAAATACAGTACCCTTTCCACATCTTCAGGAAGCAGATAAGGAGCAAACATCCACAAATACATTTCAATAGCATAGTATCTGGTAATCGCTACTTTATCCGATGGTTTGAAGAAGTTTTTACTATAAATAGGCACAAAAGTGTTCCCGTCCTTCTCAATAAAGCGTCTTAAATTTTCTGTCGTATCATCTGGAATACCGGCATGCAGTAGATACATACAAAACGATTCTTCTGGATGTTTCTTCACGATAGAATGAATCAGTACTTTTAGTGGATAAACGTAATGTTCGTTCAGTGAAAAGAGTAGATTAATCATCTTAATTCCCCCAAGTTCAGCGATATACTAGGTATATGTTGTTCCTTTACCCCATTATACCCATTTTCAGACTAAATCTCACATAAATCACCTATTTTCTTTTCCTTTTAAACCTCCTTCAGTTCTACTATAATAATAAAAGGACTGATTTAAGAAAGAAGGAATTTTATGGAAAAGAAAGAATTATATTTGACTCTCTTTCGCTCAACTTTTTTTCTCAGTATGTTCACCTTTGGTGGAGGATACGTCATTGTTCCATTAATGGAGAAAAAATTTGTTAATGAACTGGGCTGGATAAATGAAGATGAAATGCTGAATCTTATAGCGCTTGGACAATCTGCCCCTGGACCGATTGCCGTCAATACGTCTATATTGATTGGATACCGTATGGCTGGTGTCCCTGGTGCTATGATTACAGTGCTGGGTACAATTCTGCCTCCACTTGGAATCATGACAGTTTTGGCTTATGTTTATCTGGCAGTCAGAGATAATGCTATTGTTAATAACGTTCTGCTTGGCATGCAGGCTGGAGTGGCAGCGATAATCGTAAATGTCGTTTACAATATGGCAATGCGGATTATCAAACAGAAAAAAATCATTCCCATACTGGTCATGATAGCGGCTTTAATTGCAGGGATCATTTTCCAGGTGAATATATTATGGCTGTTATTAGTATCCGCTTTGATTGGTTTAGCTATGACCCTCTATAATTTAAAGATGAAAAAAGATGAGGGGGATATTAAATGATTTTTTTGAGCTTATTCCTTAGTTTTTTTCAGATAGGTTTGTTCAGCTTTGGTGGAGGATATGCCGCACTGCCTTTGATAGAGCAAGAGTTAATCCATGCTCAAGGATGGATTACGAATCAGCAATTTATTGATATTTTAACGTTATCAGAAATGACACCTGGTCCTATCGCTATTAATGCCGCAACTTTTTCAGGCAATCAGATAGCGGGTGTATTTGGAGGAATCATAGCAACAGTTGGGGTTACTCTGCCCTCTGTCATTATTGTACAAATAATGGCTTATTTTTACTTCAAGTACCAGAATCTGACAGTCGTTCAAGGTATCATCCAAGGTCTCCGTCCTGCAGTTGTTGCTCTGATAGCATCAGCCGGCGTCACCATCTTTATGACTGCAATGTTTGGACGTAGTTCATGGCCGGTCGATATTGCTGAAATAAACTGGATATCCGTCGTCTTCTTTGCAGTCGGCTTATTCTTAATGAGAAAGTACAAAGCGAGTCCTATACAAGTGATTTTGATCACCGGTTTAGCTGGCGGAATTGTCTACAGCTTACTGTAAAACAAAAAAACGCAGAACTCAGTTCATTGAGTTCTGCGTTTTTTCTATTAGCCTATACGTTTTCGCTTTGACGATCGAATTTAGTCTGCGGTCTCGCTTTATGACCATAAATACGAGGCATCAGTTTACTATCAATATATGGTGCGAGAGCATTCATGATAAGGATAGAATACCCAACTCCTCCTGGATGATCCAGCGTAATCCTGAAGAATGCAGTCAACAGCCCGCATCCGATTGCAAAAACCGTTTTACCTTCTGGGGTCAAAGCACCAGAACTGTAATCAGTTGCCATATAAGTAGCACCAAAGAACAATGTTCCTGTTAAAATATGCGTCAATTCAAAGTTGAAGTCAAAACTACTCCATAACGTCATCACTAAAAAGGTAGTGAAAATATACAATATTGGAATTTTAGGGTTAATGACTCTTCTGAAAATCAGATAAAGCATCCCAATTAAAATAGCAAATTTAGATGTTTCCCCTATGTTTCCTCCAATGTTGAAACCCATAAACAAATCGAATATTCCTGGTACCTGCTCAGGTACCACTTGAGCACCATTCCCAATAAATTCCAGTGGTGTGGCAGAAGCAATAGCTTCGACTCCTCTATAGCCACTTCCGAACAATCCACCGGGTAATACCCAGTTAGCAAGCCATGGTGTAAAGAGTACTTTTATGACAACACGGGCTGCTACTGCAGGGTTAAAGTAATTTCGTCCGATTCCGCCATTGAATTGTTTCACAATAACGATGGCGAACACAGCACCGAAAACAATCATCCATATAGGCGCTGTAACCGGCAAACTTAAAGCAATCAGCATACCTGTAACAGCTGCACTGTGATCATGGATTTTTATTGGTTTATACGTTAGTTTCTGATAAAGATATTCTGAAGCTACTGCTGTGGTGATTCCGATAGCCACCATAACAAGGACCCACCATCCAAAGAAGAATGTTGCGGCTATTGTAGGTGGAACTAATGCGATCATCACCTGATCCATTACCCATGCTGAGGTTCGTTTACTGCGGACATGTGGAGAAGGACCCACACGTAACTTACCCTTCACATCAATTGCTTGAGCCATCTTACTTCTCCTCCTTCTGTTTAATGGCAGCTTTAGCTGATCTGATATTATCTAGAAGAGGAATTTTTGAAGGACAGATAAATGAGCAGTTTCCACACTCAATACAGTCCATAGCGCCAAGTTCTTTTGCTTTGTCGATATTTCCTCTTTCGAATGCTTCACTTATAAGAATCGGCTGGAGACTTACCGGACAGACGTTGATACATTCAGAACACATGATACAGTCCTGTTCGTCTCCGATTTCTGCTTCTTCAGGATTTAATACAGTGATTGCTGTAGTTCCTTTAATGATCGGCACACCTAAATCTGATACAGGTTTACCCATCATAGGTCCGCCACCTAGAACTTTACCAGGGACTTCCGCAAATCCACCACAATCTTCAATAAGTGAATCCATCGGTGTTCCAATTTTAACTCTCAGATTTTTAGGTTCTTTGATTGGAGTTCCTGATACTGAAACAATTCGTTCGATCAATGGTTCGCCAAACTCACATGCACGGTAACATGAACGGATAGTAGACGTGTTCGCTACCACACAACGTACCTCAGCTGGTAAGCCTCCAGGCGAAACTTCTCGGCCAGCCAGATTTTTTATCAGATTTTTCTCAGAACCTTGAGGATACATGGTCTTCAACGGTCTGACAAAAATATCATCAAAATCAGCTGAAGCGTCTTCCAGTGCTTTAATGGCATCTGGTTTGTTGTCTTCGATTCCGATATAGATGCGTCTCAGCATAGGGAATAAGGTTCTGGATAAATTGATTCCACTGATGATTTCATCAGCGTGTTCAACCATGACCCGATGATCGGAGGTAGAATAAGGTTCACATTCAGCTCCATTAATGATCAGCGTATCGATCGTCATGCCCGGCGGTGGACTCAATTTGACCGCTGTCGGGAATGTTGCACCACCCATTCCAACAATGCCTGCTTTTCGGACTGTACTGATTATTTCGTCTTTAGACATATCCTGAGACCGTCCCGGTTCAACGATAGGGTCTGCTTTTAAATACTTGTAATCATTTTTTACAATGATACTGTCTGCTTCTCCACCAATAACGCCACGCTTTTCAATAGCAATGACTTCTCCAGAAACTGAAGAATAAACATGTGCTGAGACAAACCCGCCTTCTTCGGCAAGAATTTGTCCGACTTTAACCTGATCTCCAACTTCTACAATCGGTTTTGCAGGTGCTCCTATATGCATGGATACAGGAAAAATCATGATTTTTGGTACTGATGCATCTACTATCGGCAGTTTACTTGTTCTTGATTTATTTTCTTCTGGATGGGAGCCGTTATGTTTGCCCATAAATGAAAAACTCATCAGATTCATCCTCTCTCTATTTCATCGATTTTCTTAATTCATTTTTTCACAATGTCAGTGATAAATATGTATTTGTGAAAAATAAACAGTAAGTTCAGTCGTCTTAATTTTAGTATACAATATGCTGGACAAAGTTTAAAGTAAATACCTATAATGAGAAGAAATTCATTCTTGTAATTAATTGGTGATTTTATGATAATAGAGATGTGAATACGCTTTATGGAGGGATTTAAGTGGATTTTACTCAAACGGAAATTTTTTTAAGACTGATACTGGCCGCTGTTGTCGGTGGAATCATTGGGTATGAAAGAGAACTGAAAGGAAGAGATGCTGGAATTCGAACCCACACATTAGTCAGTCTCGGGGCAGCTATAATAACGATTACACAGCTCGAAGCGAGTAAATGGGTACTTGAATTCGCTATGGCTAATCCGGAATTTTCAACAATACTCTCCTCAGACATAACTCGATTAACTGCCCAGATTGTCAACGGAATAGGATTTCTTGGAGCTGGAACTATCATTGTGAGTCGGCGAACAGTGACAGGCTTAACGACTGCTGCATCTATATGGGCAGTAGCGAGCTTGGGCATTGCTGTAGGCATGGGTTATTACTATATGGCAATAGCCAGTACTCTTATCATGCTGATTGTCCTCAGATTAGTTAAAAGCCTATTCAAAATTGAAAGGAGTAAGCAGCTTGAAGTGCATTATAAAAATAGAGATCAGACTTTAAAGTATTTAGAGCAAGTGTTTAAAGATAACAGTATCACAGTCGTCTCTGCGGACCACTCTATTACGTATCAGGAAGATGGCACCTCTATCTGTGAGGATCTTTATACACTTCATTTACCATCCCAGTTTAATATGATGCAGTTTATTTCTCAAGTTGGAGCCTTCGAAAATATTATTAAGATCAAAACGATTAAAGCCACGCTGGATAATTGAGTAGAGGGCACATAGAAGCTGTTCCTTCTATGTGCCCTCACCTTATTCTACTGAGAATTCTGCTGTCAGGACTTCTCCCTCCAATTGTCTCACAACTCGGTACTCTCCTTCTTCAAAAGGTTCATAATATTCCATAAACAATTCCTCTTCTGATTCTTCGCCCGGCTGCAGGATATGGGCAATTAAAATAAATGCCATTTCTTCTTCCGGTTCGACCATTACCCATTGGTCATCTTCGTGTTTTTCTACTGTAAATGCGACACCGTAAGTCACTTCCTGTTCAGAATTATTGATGACAGTCAGTAAGAACGTATCATTTTCTCTATCGTAAACAGACTCATTCAGTTGCAGTTCGACACCCTCCAGCGTATTCACCTCTTCAAATGGTGACGGTTCTCTATTCTCACCACAGGCCACAAGTATGAAGCCCAAAAATACAATCGCACTCAATTTAACTAGCGATTTTAACATTTTATCCCCCCCTGTACATTAGTCATATAAGGATAGTATACACTGAGTCACTCAAATAAAAAACGATTGACTAATATAGCCAATCGTTTTACTGTTATTTTTCGGTTAGAACATCTCTTTTTTTAAGAGGTTCGGTTAAATTATAGTCTGCTTCAACCATCGGACGTTTTTTATGTCCGTAAATCTTAGGCATGACCAGTTTGTCGATAAATGGAATGATAGCATTCATGATCAAGATCGAGAACCCGACTCCTTCGGGTGAGAAGTAGCCGATCCTGAATGCAGCCGTTAATATTCCAGCTCCGATAGGGAAAAGCGTTCGACCAACAGAGGTCAATCCTCCAGAAGCATAGTCAGTGATCATAAAGGTAGCTCCCAACAGTAAAGCGCCACTGAACATATGGTACATCATATACTCGAAGTCAAACCCTGAATAAACCAGCATGATTGATGCCACTGTTCCTATATAAAGAGCAGGAATTTTTGGATTGATAATTCGACGAACAATCAGGAACGCCATAGCGAGCAGTAATGCCAACGCGCTTGTTTCTCCAAGCGAACCGCCCCATCCTCCCTGATTTCCCAGGAATAAATTCATTAGTGTCTGCGCACCTTCAGGAACTTCTGATGCACCACTGGCAATATAATAAAGGGGTGTTGCAGCTGCTACCAAATCATCTGGTGTCGCAGTGGTTATGGCTTCTGCCTGACTGGCAGTCGTAATCAAGTCTTCACCGGCAATAAAAGTATTAACGATCCAGGGTGCCATCAGATACATGACACGTCCTCCAACAGCAGGATTGAATCTGTTTTTCCCTATTCCACCAGGAATCATTTTTAAAACAATGATAGCAAATAAACTTACTATGATAACACTGAACCACTGTGTTCCATTCGGCATACTCAATCCGATCAGCATACCTGTTACAACTGCAGACAAATCGGTCACTGTTACTCGTTTACGTACGATTTTTTCATATAGGTATTCACTGACTACACAAGTGATGACAGCAATAACGGTCAGATAAACGATCTGCAATCCAAAGAAATAGATTCCGGCAATCAGCGGGAACATCATAGCAATGATGACCTGAAGCATGATCCACTGAGAAGACCATTTTTCAAAAATATGTGGTGAATTATCCAGCACTAAGTCGTAATCAGCTAAGGTGGTTTTCTTTTTTTCTGTCGTCATGATTACACCGCCCTTGCATTCTGTTTAATTGCAGTTTTAGCTTTAATAATATTATCTAGTAACGGTATTTTTGATGGACAGATAAATGAACAGTTCCCACATTCGATACAGTCCATTGCACCCAACTGCTCAGCTTTTTCAATGTCCCCACGTTCATAGGCATTGCTGATCAATATAGGCTGCAGGCTGACAGGACAAACATTCAGACATTCAGAGCAGCGAATACAGTCAATTCGTTCTTCTGCATCCACTTCATCAGCCGTCATAAATGTGATATGCGTCGTTCCTTTTGAAATCGGAATAGCTCCATCTTTAATGGTTTTACCCATCATTGGCCCGCCATGAATAACTTTTCTTGGAACCTCCTGGAAGCCACCACACTGATCAATCAGATCATCGATTGGTGTTCCCAGACGAACAAGCAGGTTTTTAGGATCAGCAATGGGTGTTCCGGAAATCGTAGTGACTCGTTCGACCATTGGTTTTCCAAGGCGAACTGCACGGTAAATCTGCTGGAATGTTCCAACATTTGATACGATACAGCCAATATCAGCTGGCAGTCCACCTGCCGGAACCTGACGTCCGGTACAGTTCTCGATCAGCTGTTTCTCAGATCCTTGAGGATACTTAGCTTCCAGCACCTTGATCTGAACTTTGTCATACCCTTCAATTGCTTTACCCAATGCTTCTCCAGCTTCTTTAGCATTATCTTCAATACCAATATAAATAGTCTTGACATTAAACAGTTCGTCAATAACCCGAACGCCTTTGATGATTTCATCGGCATATTCGATCATCGTTCTTAAGTCTGAGGTAGAATAAGGTTCACATTCTGCCCCATTTAAAATAATCGTATCGATTGTTTTGTCTTTTGGCGGAGCCATTTTAACGTTGGTCGGGAACTGAGCCCCTCCCATACCGGTGATCCCAGCACGTTTGATCAATTCGGGAACTAAAGCCGGATCTACATTCTCTCCTGCTTCAGGAAATGGCGGTTCTTCGATATATTCCGCGTCATTTTTAATTATGACACACTGTAATACTCCATTAACCATATTTCTTTCCTCAATCGAAATGACTTCTCCACTTACGGATGATAAGACATTCGCAGAAATAAACCCTTGAGCTTCTCCTAATAACGTCCCTACTTTAACATGATCCCCTACAGCCACAACCGGTTTAGCCGGAGCCCCCAGATGCATAGACATCGGATAAACCATGATAGAAGGTGTTTGAGCTTTTTCTATCTGTTTGTGATGCGTACGTGATTTGTTATGTTTTGGAAACGTTGCCTGTTGTTTTGTTTTTAAACGCATTCCCTTTCCTCCTTACTCATTTATAACACTGAATCAACCCTGAATATGTAACGAATAATATGTTTAATAATAATTTCACAATTAAAGATACTGCACTTTCGTCACACCATCTACTTTAAGAATAACGAAATACTTCTTAAAAGTAAACATTTATCAGGCTTTTCAGCTGAAAAGAAGTCTTAAATATTACAAATGAAAATCGTTCTCAATTAAATTCTTAGCTATAAATCATTTAATTTTGTGAAAAAATTAACCAACTATTCAACCCTCTAAAAATCAATGGTGTTTTAATTAGAATTGTTATAAACTGTTGTCATGTTACTATTCAATAATAAGTAAAATAACGAGTAAGCATTCTCAATTACTCTTTTTAATGATAATGAAGGTAACAAGGCCTTTCACCATTATTTCTAATAACTTTACACAATACGGTAATTGTCTATTTTTATTTTTTGTCACAAAGTGCTGAAAATAATGTCAGCTAAAATAGTTCGATTCAAAACAAAAAAGCACCTATTGCCACCAACTGCAGCATAAATATAAAACAATCTATTATTTCTCAATAAAAAAGAGAAATAATAGATTGTTCAAACGGTTTTCATTTCCTTGATTTCTTCAGCAATCAAGTTTATTTTTCTCAGTCGATGATTGACACCAGATTTTGATACGCCACCATTCGGGACTAGTTCACCAAGTTCTTTCAAACTAATATCCGGATGATCAACTCTTAATTTCGCGATTTCCCTTAGTTTATCCGGTAATGTATGGAGCCCTCTTTCGCTTGCTATCAACTGGATGTTTTCAATCTGTCTGCTCGCTGCATCTATGGTTTTATTCATATTGGCATTTTCGCAGTTGACCAGTCTGTTGACGGAATTTCTCATATCTCGTACGATGCGGACATCTTCAAACCGAAACATACTCCCTGTTGCGCCGATGAGGGACAAAAAGTCTGCTATCTTTTCAGACTCTTTCAAGTAAACCATATAGCCATTTCGTCTTTCGTGTACTCTCGCATTCAAGTCAAATAGCTGCATCATCTCGCAGATATCATCATTATGCTCCTCATAACTGGAGTGAATTTCCAGATGGTAACGACTGGTATCCGGACTGTTTACTGATCCACTAGCCAGGAAAGCACCACGCAGATATGACTTTATTTTCTGCTTATTCGTTTTGATTTCATCAGGTATATGACCGCTGTATAACATGCCGTCCATTATCCCCAATTCTTTTAAGATCACTTTACTGCCACTTTTCAAGCGGACGATATACACATTATTCTTCTTCAGCTTCATCTTTTTTCTGACTAGCAGTTCAGATTCCACATCAAAGTTGTCTTTGATTAGCGTATAGATACGCCGGGCTATCGCTGCATTCTCAGTTTGAACATTGAGCAGAAAATCATGATCTACTATACTTAATGTGCCATTCATGCGAATCAGTGCAGCTAATTCCGCTTTGGCATGTTCAGGGTGCACTTCTAATAATGTTAATTCTTTTTTTACTTCAAAAGCAAAAGACATATTCTCACTTCCTTACTGACCGTAATCTTTGCTTTAGTCAACGGTTATCAAAAAACTGTTTAACTTTTCTCTGGCTGTTGAATGCCGTTCTGAATATTTCTTCAGCTACTTTTTCGCCATTATGGTACACACCGCGTGGCAGTAACTCCAGAAAATTATCCGATATGATCAAAGGCACTTCGTCCTGCAGCCCTTTGAAATCATGTTCGACCTGCAGTAAGTATTCATCGTTCGGTTCTTCGTCAATGTATGTTTCCGGAACAAGTCCGATATTCGTAATCGCAATGTCCACAAATTTTCCACCCAGATGCTTATGCAGCACGCGTAAGTGGTCTGCATCAGACAGCCCCTCTGTCTCTCCTAACTGGGTCATGATATTGGAGATGTACACAACGTTGGCTTCTGTATTCATTAAGGCTTCTCCAATATCTGGTATCATCAGATTTGGCAGGATACTCGTAAATAAGCTTCCAGGACCGAGTACGACCATATCCGCATCCATGATGGCTGATATCACTTTTCGGCTGGCATGGACCGGTTTACGCCCTTCTGCACAGGATACCGCCACATAATCAATCATTTTACCACTTTTAGGAATTCTGGATTCTCCTGATTCTGTGGTCCCATCCATATATCTTGCATGAAGAACGAGAGGCTCTTCAGCAGCTGGGTATACATGTCCTTTGACATGCATCATAGTTGCCAGCAGCTGAATAGCATCATAAATATTGCCTTTCATGTCTGATGTTGCCTGGATAATCAGATTCCCGATCGTGTGTCCTGATAACGCTTCGTCCTGTGACTTGAATCTATATTGGAATATTTCTTTTTGTAATTCCGGGATTTCTGAAAGAGCAATCAGTACGTTGCGCAAGTCACCGGGCGGAACAGCATTAAAGCTCTTTCTGAGAGCTCCGCTGCTTCCCCCGTCATCTGCTACAGTAACGACTGCTGTTACATCAGAATCTTTTTCTTTTAAGCTTTTTAGAATGACCGGCAAACCTGTTCCGCCGCCTATAACGACTATTTTCGGTCTTCTTTTGTTCTTGTTTAACTGATTCATGACCTGACAATTGACTCCTTTGTTTTATCCTTATCCCGGTGAGAGATATTGACTGGATACCCATCTGCTTTTATTTTTCGGGCTATTCTTTCTACTAATGCTACTGACCGGTGTTTGCCACCTGTACACCCTATTGCAACTGTCAGATTACTTTTGCCCTCTTTTTTGTAACCCGGCAACGTAAATTCCAGTAAATCTGTAAACTTTTTATAAAACAGTTCTGTTTCTGTCTGTTGCATCACATAATCATAGACATCTTTGTCCAGACCCGTTTGCGGTTTAAGCTCCGGGATATAATGCGGATTAGGTAAAAATCTGACATCCATTATAACATCTGCATCAATTGGAAGACCATACTTAAAGCCAAAAGAGACGATTTCCACTCTGAACATTTCTTTCTCTTTAACTTTAAATGCGTCGATGAGCTTTTCTCTCAGCTGGCGCGGAGTCAGTTGAGTTGTATCGATCACTATCTGTGATTTTAATCTAATGTCTTTTAACAGTTCACGTTCTTTTCTGATTCCTTCAATTGTGCGTTCGTTTTTAGCTAAAGGATGGGCGCGTCTGGTTTCTTTATAGCGTGTAACCAGCTCTTCATTTGAAGCATCAAGAAAAACTACTCGAGTGGTGATCATGGGTGTATTATCCATGGTCTCGATAGCCGCATTGATTTCTTCAAAAAAGTCTCTCATTCTCAAGTCCATTACCAGTGCTATTTTTTTGAACTGGCCGGACTCTCTGACTAATTTCCAGAATGTCGGAAGGAGATTTGGAGGCATATTGTCAATACAGTAATAACCCATATCTTCGAAACTCTGCATGGCAACTGTCTTACCGGCGCCGCTCATACCTGTGATGATGACTAATTCTAAATGCTCGTTCATTATCTCCACTCCTTAGATGACCTGGCTGTTGATACTATTGCTGCTTAAGTCTTCTTATTATAACATTCCAGGCGTGTCATGTATACTCTTCCCCGGAAAGAGACATATTATCTTCATATGTAAAATCCCGACTGATCACATACTCAGCCGGGATTTTCAGTAGTGCTCTTATTCTATTTCACAAGTGCTCTTCCCCATAAGTGCATAGGCACCGCATTTACGCGTTAAAGCTGTCCCCAGCAACGGGATAGAGAATAACCCTATCCATCTGGACGGTCCCTTATTGGTGAACAAAAGAGGCAGTAATAATAGTGACAATATAATCCGAATGGTGCTGTCTGTTTTCCCGACATTCATTTTCATTATATGACCTCCTGATCAGGTCTAATTACCCTTTATCAATAATTTTTTGAATATCCGCTTCAAATGCCTCTAATTTCTCTACGACAACAACACCAGAGTCATCTTGAGCAGACATATAAAACTTGATTTTCGGTTCTGTTCCAGACGGTCTTGCTGCGATCCAGCTTCCATCTGCTAATGTGTATTTAAGAACATTTGCTTTAGGTAGATCAATTGACTCATCCCCATGCACAGTTTTTCTTGTCTGTTCATTAAAGTCCTCAACTTTACAAACCTTGATATTTCCAAAGTGAGAAGGAGCCTGTTCTCTCAATGTATTCATCAGGTTGTTGATTTTTTCAGTTCCTTCCATCCCTTCCATTGTGATGGAGATCGTTTTTTCTTTGTAATGACCGTACTGGTGGTAAAGCTCATGCAGTGCATCGAAACAGCTGAATCCTTCTTCTTTGAAGTAGGCGGTCATTTCTGCGACCATAAGAAGAGCCTGAATAGCATCTTTATCTCTCACAAACGGCTGAACAAGATAGCCGTAACTTTCTTCAAAACCGAACATGAATGTGTGACTTCTAGTTGCTTCGAATTCTTTTATTTTTTCAGCGATGAATTTAAATCCAGTCAGCACATTAAGTGTACCTACACCATACTTATCGGCAATAGCAGTTGGCAGTTCACTTGAAACGATTGATTTGATCAAGACACTATTACTCGGCAATGTCCCATTGGTCGTGTGTGCTTTAAACATATATTCGACCATCAGGCTGGCTATCTGATTTCCAGTCAGGACTTCATAGTGCCCCTTGGCTGTTTTTACCGCCATACCCAGTCTGTCTGCGTCTGGATCCGTTGCAATCAGGACATCTGCATCTTCCTTTATTCCTTGTTCGACAGCTAGTTCGAAAGCTTTAGGATCTTCAGGATTAGGTGACTTGATTGTAGAAAAGTCAGGGTCCGCTTCTGCCTGACTTTCTACTAACGATACTTTCTTGAATCCAGCCTGCTCGAGTGCTTTCATGCCAATCATTTTTCCGGTTCCATGAAGAGGTGTGAAGACAATCTTTATGTTTCTTCCCTGACGATCCACTAACTCCTGATCAATCGTGACCGTCCTCAAATAATCTAAGTAGACTCTGTCAACGTCTCTCCCTACTATTTTTAGCAGCCCTTTATCTTTTGCTTCCTGTTCAGATACTGTGTTGATTGATAAGATATCCGTTACGCTTCTAACGTAGCGTGTCAGATCGTCTGCTTCTTTCGGAGGCAGTTGTCCCCCATCTTCTCCGTAAACTTTATATCCGTTATATTCAGGTGGATTGTGGCTGGCGGTGATCATGATCCCTGCTGCCGCTTTAAAATGTCTTACAGCAAAGGATAACTCAGGTGTCGGACGCAGATCTTCAAATACATAGGCTCTGATATTGTGGGCTGCTAAAGTTTTTGCTGATTCAATAGCAAATTCTTTAGACATATGACGTGAATCATAGGCAATCGCCACTCCCCGCTCAGCTGCTTTGTCTCCCTGACTTTCAATGAACAAAGCTAATCCTTCTGTAGCCTGACGTACAGTATAATAGTTCATTCTATTTGTCCCTGCTCCTATGATTCCGCGCATACCTGCGGTCCCGAACTCTAAAGACGTATAAAACGCATCTTCCAATGACGATTCATTCCCTTTATTCTGTTCCAGATCACTTTTCAGGTCATTATCCAGCTGATCAAAATTTAGCCATGTATTATAATTATCTTTCCATTCCATTCTATTCCCTCTTTTCTGCAAGATTAAATTATCCGCTTTCTTTTCTACTTCCATTGTAACATTTTTACCTTTATCTTGCATGAAGAAAGTATACACGTTGGTATAAAAAAGAGGCGAGAATAAATTCCCACCTCTTTTGCTCTATTTAATTTATGCCTGCTGCTTTTCCAGACTTTCTTTTAATTCTTCAACAAAGTGGTAAACTGCATTCCCGGCGACTGATCCGTCTCCTACTGCAGTGGCAACTTGACGGAGCACAGTATCGCGAACATCTCCTATTGCAAAGATACCCGGAACAGCTGTCATCATTTGAACATCCGTTTCGATCCAGCCCTCTTCGTTGGTAATAGGAAGGGTTCTGAAACTATCAGAATTTGGAAGCAATCCGATGTAGATAAAGACACCATCAGCATCCAGTTCTGAGACCTCTCCGGATTTTACATTCTTGATGGATACCCCTGTTACTTTTTCGTCCCCAACGATTTCTTCTACAACAGAGTCCCAGATAAAATCAACTTTATCATTATTAAAGGCTCTATCTTGAAGAATTTTTTGGGCTCTTAAGGTATCTCTTCGGTGCACGATCGTTACTTTGCTGGCGAACTGAGTAAGATACGTACCCTCTTCTACAGCAGAATCTCCTCCGCCCACTACTACAACGTGCTTATCTCTAAAGAATGCGCCATCACAGACCGCACAGTAAGAAACACCACGTCCATTATATTCGGCCTCACCCGTCACACCCAGTTTTTTATACTCAGAACCGGTAGCTATAATAACCGATTTGGCAAAATAAGATTTACTTCCTGTAACGAGTTCTTTTTCTGTCGTATGGTCGATGATTTCTTTTACATCACCGTAAACATGCTCGGCTCCAAACTGTTTGGCCCCTTCATACATTTTCATAGAAAGATCTGGTCCCATAATACTGTTGAATCCTGAGTAATTCTCAATTTCTGCTGTATTATTCATTTGTCCACCAGGTAGGCCCTTTTCAAGTATCAAAGTTGATAGGTTGGCACGCGAGGCATATAATGCTGCAGTCAAGCCGCCTGGACCCGCACCAATTACAATGACATCATAAACTGTTTTTGTTTCTTCCATTTTGTAAACCTCCTTGAAGGTGAAAATTGATTATCGTGAATACTCGCTTACTTTTAGTAAGCTCGCTTGCTACCTCTATAAGTATACTAGACTCATACTATAAGTCAAGAGCAAAAGCTCCTTTTACATTAAACAGCTGTCCCTCATTCTGTTCACTGTAAAAAGAGCCCTCCTGAGTCTTGTGCTACTAGTCTTTCGCTTCTTCTAAATCGTGAGATTCTGCATTCATTTTATTATCAACTTTTCCACTTTCCAGATCTTTTGCAAGTTCCAGAATGTACTCTCTCAATCCATCTTTCACCTGAGGATGTTTCAGACCATATTGAATCGTCGTCTTCAAAAATCCGAATTTATCGCCGACATCATATCGTTCACCTTTAAATTCTTTAGCAAAGACACGCTGAGTTTTGTTTAGGATATCGATGGCGTCCGTCAATTGAATTTCTCCACCTTTTCCTGGCTCAAGGTGTTCTAATATATTAAATATTTCTGGAGTCAACAAGTAACGACCAATGATTGCTAGATCACTTGGTGCATCGTCTGGATCTGGTTTCTCAACGAATTTGCGGACATTATAAAGCCCATCGCCTGCTTCTGCTTCCGGATCGATAATGCCATAACTGGACGTCTCTTCATGCGGCACTTTCATGACCGCAATATTAGAAGCGTGTGTTTTTTCATAGCTGTCGATCAGCTGCTTTGTCAATGGCACTTCATCGGCCATAATGTCATCTCCAAGCATGATCACGAAAGGCTCGTTTCCGACGAACGCTTTAGCCTGAAGGACAGCATGCCCTAATCCCAGGGGATAGGCTTGTCTTGCAAAGTATAAGTTCAATCCCGTTGTCTCTTCCACCAGTTCCAGGAGGTCAGCCTTTCCTTTAGCGCGAAGGTTTTCCTCCAGTTCAGGGTTGGAATCAAAGTGGTCTTCGATCGGACGCTTTAGTTTACCTGTGATAATCAGAATATCTTCTATGCCAGACGCAATCGCTTCCTCCACAATAAACTGAATGGTCGGTTTATCTACAATCGGAATCATCTCTTTAGGCATAGCTTTGGTAGCCGGTAAAAACCGAGTCCCATATCCCGCAGCAGGAATGATTGCTTTTCTAACTTTTTGCATAACTGTCTACTCCCTTATTAATAGTCGATTTCCAGTTTGTCTCATTCTGACTTTCCTTCTCGTTGCATTAAATTCAGTATAGCATATTCAACATCTGAGTCATTGTATACAACATTGTAGATGGCTTCAGTAATAGGCATTTCTATTCCATGACTGGCTGCAAGCTCAAAAGCAGCTCTCGTAGTCGAGATACCCTCAACGACCATACCCATCTCACTTAGAATCGAGTCGATTTCTTTTCCTTTACCGATTTGATAGCCAGCTCTCCAGTTCCTCGAATGAGGACTTGTACAGGTAACGATCAGATCGCCTACACCACTTAAGCCCATAAAGGTTAAAGGGTCTGCTCCCAGCTCGATGCCCAGACGACTGATTTCTGCCAGCCCCCTGGTCACTAATCCAGCTTTTGCGTTATCACCATATCCTAAACCGGCAATGACACCGGCTCCGATAGCAATGATATTTTTTAAAGCAGCACCAATTTCGACACCAACAATGTCACTGTTGGTGTATACTCTAAAATAATCATTGATGAATAATTCCTGAGTAAGTTGAGCGGAAACAGCCGTTTCAGATGCAGCTGTAATCGTCGTCAGATCTTTCTTGATAACTTCTTCAGCGTGACTAGGACCGGATAATGCTACAATTCCTGTTAACCAGGAGGGAACAAGTTCTTCAGACAATATAGTAGAAATCCTTTTATGACTGTGCTCTTCCAGACCTTTTGAAGCATGAATGACCGTTACTTTATGATCGATTAGTGCATTAACTTGTTTTGCGACGGCTCTCATCCCTTTGGTCGGGATGACAAATAATAGAGCTTCCGCACCCGTCACTGCCTCTTTAAGATCAGTTGAAGCCAATATATCTTCAGGAAAAGAAAACTGTGGCAGATATTTTTTATTGGTATGCTGATTATTGATTTCTTCTTTCTGATCATTATCTCTTGTCCAAATAGAAACAGTATGACCGTTTTCAAAGAGAACACCGGCCAGCGCACTTCCCCATGATCCGGCACCTAATACAGCAATTTTATGTCCCACTATTTTCTCTCCTTATCTCTCTTTATTTCTTTTTAGATTCATATTTTTGTTTCTTTTCTTCAAACACTTTTTCCGGTTCTGTCCCCTCTGTATAATACTCAGGTTTAGGATACACGTACACTCTTCTGTAAATCATCAATGCGATACTGCCTATAAATAATGCGAGTGACAGGAGTTGTGATACTCGTAGGCCTCCAATATACAAGCTGTCCGTTCGCATACCTTCAATGAAGAAACGTCCGAACCCATACCACGCCAGATAGCTTAAGAAGACTTCTCCTCTAATCATCAGCTTCGTCTTGGCTCTGACGATCATCAAGATAGTAAACCCGATAACGTTCCAGACCGACTCATATAAAAATGTCGGGTGATAGTAGACATCCCTGATATTCATCTGATTGATAATAAATTCAGGTAATCTCAGCCGTTCAAGAAACTGACGTGACACTTCTGTTCCATGAGCCTCCTGATTGATGAAATTCCCCCATCTGCCTATAGCCTGCGCAAGCATTACATGCGGTGCCAGTATGTCAACCAGCAGCCAAACAGGAACACGACGTTTTTCACTGTACCAGTATAAAGTTATGAAGCCTAATATCAGTCCTCCGTATATAGCAAGGCCACCTTCCCAAAAATAAAACATCCGGATAGGATTCGAAAGATAAGTAGGTAATTTAAATAGGACATAATATATTCTGGCACCGATAATTCCGGCTGGTAAAATCCAAAAAGCCAGATCAACGATGAAATCTTCTTCGATTCCTCTTTTTCCCGCTTCTTTCATACTTAGCCAAACGGCTACAAACATTCCAAAAACAATAATTAATCCGTACCATGCCAGCTCAATAGGGCCAAGACGAAAGGCAACAGGATCAATACTCCCAATAATAGTGTTCATTCAAGTTCCTCCTGTTAGTCTCCTTGAGTATTTTCTCTGATTAGATTATTCAGATTCTTTTCAAAGGTTTTAGTCGCATCATATCCCATTTCTTTAGCTCGTATATTCATCGTTGCTATTTCAATAATGATGGACAGGTTTCGTCCTACTTTTACGGGAATCGACAATTTAGGAATCTCAACATTAAAGAATCTCATTTTGTCCAAATTATGCCCCAGACGATCATATTGTCTGTTCTTGTCCCAGTGTTCTAAATTGATAACCAAATCCACTGTTTTTTTCGATCGTATAGACCCTACGCCAAATAAATTAACGACATCAATGACTCCTATGCCACGAATTTCAATTAGATGTCTCAGTATTTCTGGTGGTTCACCAATGATACGTCTTTCATCCATCATATACAGTTCTACACGGTCATCAGCAACCAGTCGGTGTCCACGCTGAATAAGTTCAAGTGCCGTCTCTGATTTTCCAATTCCGGAATCTCCTATTATGAGCACACCCATCCCGTATATATCGACTAGAACACCATGCTGAGAAATACGTTCTGCCAGACGTTCTTCTAAAAAGTTGGTGACGTTGGACGACAATCGTGTAGTCGACCGTTTAGAGACAAGAACCGGGATCCCCTTCTCTTTAGCCGCTTTAATCAGCTCTTTAGGTGGTTCTAAACTCCGTGACACCAAAAATGCTGGTGTATCGGCCTGACACATTCGTTTCATTACGATATAGCGTTCGTCACTTGTCATTCGTTCAGCAAATGACAATTCCGTTTTACCTAAAAGCTGCATTCTGTTTTGTGGGTAAAAACAGAAATAACCGGTTAATTCAAGTGCTGGTCGAGATAGATCACTGATTACGATCTCACGATCCAAATGCTCTTCTCCGATGACTACACTTATGTCATCCATTGCATCTACTAGTTCATGTATTTTTACTGAAGCGCCCATTCTCAATCTCCTTTACACATAATCAAACATGTCTTAATCATATCATATTTCAGCTTGCCTTTATAGATGAAAGAGTCTGATGGCTTCCGAAGGAGTTTACATCGCTGCTGATGCCTGTATGTCTGCTCATCTCTCTCCTAGCTGCTGGAACATCGCTGATCAGCATTGTCTTAAAGCCTTACTTCTGATAATAGGCATAATGACCCAGATTCTCAGCTGCCCAAATATCGCTTTCGGTGCATATGAGGTCCAGTAAGGCAGTTAACGAAGCCATTGCTTTAATGCGGGCTATCAGTGTGACATCAATATACTCCAGCGAACGGGCTGCCATCTCTTTAGTTCTAGTCAGATCATGTCTATCTGCTTCTTCAAGTACTTCTCTAACAATATCAAGTGACCAGGCGGCTTTAGATACTGTGCGTATAATCAAAATCCGTCTGATATCTTCAGAAGAAAATAACCTGTATCCACTTTCCGCATGCCGTGCAGGATTGATCAGCTGTTCCAGCTCCCAATGACGAATGGCTGATGTCGCAACTCCTGCTATTTCTGCAGCTTCACCTATCGTGTAGTGACTTTTTTTTCTGCGAATAGAATCGAACCAGTCTACATCTTCCTTTTCAAGCAGTTTCAGTATCTGCTCTGCCTGACGTCTTTCCTCCTGCAGGACTGACTGAGCCTGGTTCACGCTCCATAATACTGTCATGGTCTCTCCCTTGTGAATCAGCGGCATCAGTTCTTTAACAAATGCCATACCATACCCAATATTCAAACTGATAATGCACTGGAAATAGGCTAAATGAACAGGTGAATAATTACGGTATCCATTCTCTGATCTGGGTATCTCCGGAACAAGACCCCATTCTTCGTAATGTTTTAAAGTACTGGTAGACACATTGCATAGCCTTGCTATTTCTATTCCCTTCATCGTTTACATCCTTTCGCTGAACAGTGTTTGAAATCATGTAACTGTACACGTGACCTTCACCTTCTGGTTATTATAGTTCAATTCCACTTTAAAGTAAAAGGTTAAAGCACATGACAGGTTTTTTTAATTTTACCCCTTAACTGACAAGGACCAGACCAGCACTACTTAGGGACTTGCATAAGTGTTGTACACTGGTTAAGGAGGTGCGGAATCAGGCAACTCAGTATTTAGTATTGAAAAGGTTGCTTCGAATAACATAAAAAACAGAAGGAGTTGGGCAAGTATGGCACAGACTATTGAGTATGCAGTAGAAGCCAAAGGGTTGATTAAGAAGTTTGATGCCTTCTATGCAGTCGATGAAATCGACTTGAAAATCGAAAAAGGAACAGTTTATGGATTCCTCGGTCCTAACGGAGCCGGAAAAACCACCACGGTTCGAATGTTAAGTACTTTATTAAAGATAGATGAAGGAACCGCTTCTATTTTTGGTCACGATGTGACAGGCGAGTCAAAAAAAATCCGTCCAAGAATCGCCATGACAGGTCAGTATGCGTCGATTGATGAAGATCTGACTGGGATGGAAAATCTGGTAATGGTTTCCAGACTAGTTGGTTTTTCAAGAAAAGATGCCCGAAAAAGAGCAAGCGAATTATTAAAAGCTTTCGGATTGTCCGACGCCGCCGGTAAACAGTCTAAAGATTACTCTGGAGGCATGCGTAGACGATTAGATATAGCTGCAAGTATAGTTGTTACACCTGACCTTCTATTTCTGGATGAACCGACAACCGGATTGGATCCGAGAAGCAGAAATCAGGTTTGGGACGTCATTCGTACTTTGACCAAAGCCGGGACCACTGTGCTGTTGACCACCCAGTATCTGGATGAAGCTGATCAGCTTGCTGACCGTATAGCTGTGATAAATAAAGGTAAAATCATAGCAGAAGGGACATCCACTGAACTAAAGGCATCTGTAGGGACCGGAATGCTGCATGTCACGTTAAAAAACGAGTATGATTATGATCGTTCCAGAGTCATATTGGAGGATAGTATAGGGTCCGTCCTTCAGGAATCAACAAAAAAATCTCAATTACTGGTTAAAGTCACTGACCCTGCTGTTGCCGCTAAAGCTCTCAATGAACTGACCGCAGCTGAGATTGAACTAATCACTTTCTCGTTGAGTCAGCCCAGCTTAGATGAAGTATTTCTTGCGCTTACAGATGAAGAATAGAGAAGGAGGTCCTGATATGGACACTAGACAAAAAAATCTCGATGACGCTATCATATCTACAAAACGACCGACACCACCTGGTGCGATGGCCTCAGTCGGTACATTCGCGATGCGGTCGTTACTTAAAACAAAGCATACACCTATGGCCTTAATGGATATTACTGCTATGCCGATACTTTTTCTTCTGATGTTCACTTACCTTTTTGGAGGAGCAATCGCTGGATCAGTTCAGGAATACCTTCAGTACATTTTACCTGGTATCCTTGTCCAGACTGTAGTCCAGATCACCATGTACACCGGACTGGACTTGAATAAAGATCTGCAGAAAGGATTCTTCGACCGTCAGAGAACTTTGCCGATCTGGTCTCCCTCTTCGCTTGTCGGTGCGATGCTTTTTGACACTTTAAGATACAGCGTAGCCTCGGTCATCATGATTGGGTTTGCGATGATCTTAGGCTTCAGACCTGAAGGCAATCTCATTGGCGTAGGCATGGCTGTGGCTTTACTCTTGCTGTTTGCCTTCAGTTTATCATGGATCTGGACAGTTCTCGCTCTTGTCATGGAGTCAGAAAATGCATTGATGGCAACAGCCATGATGATCATTTTCCCACTCACGTTTTTGAGCAGTGCGTTTGTAGATCCGGAAACAATGCCGCTTGTGCTGGAATGGTTCGTAAATGTTAATCCTATTTCGATGTTAGTCGACTCCGTTCGAGGGTTAATGCATGGTTACGATGTTCAGACAGAAATCCTTTGGACTCTTGTCTCTTCCGGATTATTAGTAACCCTCTTTGGTCCTTTGACAATGTATCTGTATAAAAACAAAAATTAAATGACTGGCTGATACTAAAGTCGCTTTTAGAAATTCAGGAATGCAGGCATATAGAAACACCGTCAGACCAAGGAATATAATCCTTGGTCTGACGGTGTTTTTTCTTTAACTAGTTATTTTCCGGCACTTTTATTTATGCGTTATTAAAGAATGCATTGAGCGCTGAAACGATAAACGCTACGACCAGTGCCATTATAAATGAACTGAACCCGAATCCACTAACGAGCGCAGCTGTCAGCCATAACATCAACCCATTTATGACGAAGTAAAAAAGTCCCAGCGTCATCATCGTTATGGGGAATGACAGTATCACTAAAATCGGCTTGACGATTACATTCAGAATTCCGAAAACAACTGCTGCAACTAGTGCGGTTGCCCACGAATCAATGTAAAAGCCTCCAAGAAAACCTGCCAGCGCTAGAAAAATAATAGTATTAGCTAATATTCGTTGCCACCATTTCATAAATTAAAAATCACTCCAGTCCTCGTCTTCTACTTTTTCTGCCTCTTTCCGTTTGGGTTTTTCGTTTAAATTACCGAAAGGAGACGATTTTTTTGTGTGAGAAGACGGTTTACTTACTGTTTCATTAGTGTCAGGCATGACCAGCGCTAATAACAAATAGATTGGAACGGTCGAACCTACGCCAATGAAAGTTGCCACTACGACAATAACTCTCAGTAGAACTGGATCGATTCCAAAGTAGTCGCCTAATCCGCCTAACACTCCAAAAATAACTGCATTATCTTTTGATTTAGCTAACTTTTTCATTTTGCACCCCTCGTTTCCATTGATTTATTGATCTGTATCTTTGATCAGGATGTTACCCGTTGTTGTTCCTGCAAAAAAGTCTAAAGGTGTTTCACCCGTAACTCGCTTGATGTACATCGTGTGTTCAACTTTATCCATCGGTTCAGTATCAGACAAGCGACTTTTCACTTTCCCAAATGTCGTTTTTGCTTTACCTTCGATCCCTCTACCTGCTGGAAGAGCTAATTTGACATTACCATTTATCGTATTGGCATTCACTCTGACTACTTTCTTATCTGTTAATGTTACTTTTATTTCCCCATTAGTGGTTGAGAAGTCTGCACTCTCTGTTTTGCCGTGGAACAGGATAGATCCGTTGACCGATCCCGCCAGAACATCTTTCAGATCAGACTCTTTAATACTGATAGCACCATTTGAGCCTTTCACTTCCAGCATGGTTGCCTGTAACTGCTCAAAGGTAAGTGATCCATTAGTGGATTTGGCAAAAACGTCTTTTGCTGCCAGGTCTTTGATCGAAAGTTTCCCGTTCAGCATTGTGATGGAGATATAATCATAAGTCCGTTTAGGAAGCGTCACTTCCAATTCGACATACACACGTTTATTCGGCACATGACAGACCAGTTTGTCTTCATCAATCGTCATAGTACTGCGTGCATCAAATGATTCTACTGGTGTTTCTTCATCCATTTTACCATATAATTTTCCTTTTGCTTTAAAAGATATCTTCTCGTCAGTACCAGGTTTCAGGACAACTTTTCCGTTAGCCAGTTTGAAGTCCAGGATAGTGGCTGTTGTGTTCTCATACGTCCACTCTTTTGTAAAATCTCTTGTGCTCAATGCTGGAACTTTCATATTGATATCTTTCCAGTCAAAGTGGCTCATAGCATTTTCGATATTAGAGCGTACCGTTTCAGAAATATCGCTTTTAGATGCTTTATCGACTTTCGTTTTGAACAGTTTAGACCACTCTTTGCTCGCAGCATCGAGTTTTTCACCAGCTTTGGAGAATTCTTCACTTGCTTTTTTCTCCCAGTCTTCCGGAATCTCAAACTGAGCAGTTGCCTGCTTAGCTTTTAAGGTCCATTGTTTCATTTTAGATTTATGCAATTTCTTCATGAGCTCAGCTTTTTGCTCACTCAGTTCGCTAATTTTTTCTTCAAGTTCGATAATTTCTTCTTCGAACTCAATACGTTTTTTACCTGTTTCATCATCATCTGACTTTTCTTCTATATCAGTCAGGACTTTATCAAGGTCATTGATTTCGTCTCTTAATGCGATAATTTCCTCTGTAGTGTCTACTTCATCCAGCTGCTTGATCAATTCAAGTTCTTTCTGAATCGTTTTAATTTTTTCGATAATGTTATTTTTCTCTTTTTGGATTGATTCTTTACTGGACTGGTCAATACCAGCCAGCTCTTCTTTTTTAAGCTGCAGTTCTTTTCTGCTGTCCGTCAGCTTAGCACTGATTGTGTCTAATTCTACAGAGTATTCGTTAATTTCAGAGACTAACTGCTCCAGGGATTCTTCTGCCTGTTTCTGTTTCTCATTCTCAGCTTCATCTTCAATCGGTTCTGACTGATCTTCAAATTCTACTTCATCTGAGTTGAATACAGGGTCTTCCTGTTTCTTGTCTTCTTTAGTGGCAATCGATTCCAGTAAATCCAAACCTTCTTCTGTAGAAATCACGCCTGTTTTCATTAATTCCAATATACGTTCTCTTTCATTCATTGTTTACCCTCCTATTTAGTTTACATCCTTTAATATCGGGAACTGTCTACTATCTTGGTATCTATCTTATAGTATGAATGAAAGACCGGATTTTGTCATAGGGCTTACGACTGATTTTTTTCTTTTACTTTATTTGCTTTGTTCAGGATTGGCTTCAGATAATACCCTGTATAGCTGTTCTCACATTCTGCTATTTCTTCAGGTGTTCCAGTGGCGATAAGCGAACCGCCTCCCTGACCGCCTTCAGGTCCCAGATCGATGATATGATCAGCCACTTTGATGACATCTAAATTGTGCTCGATAACTAGCACCGTGTTGCCGGCTTCTACCAGTCGGTCAAGTACGACCAGCAGTCTGGCAATATCATCAGCGTGCAGTCCTGTTGTCGGTTCATCTAGTATATAAAAATTATGACCATTCTGACGCTTGTGCAATTCACTTGCGAGTTTCATCCTCTGAGCTTCTCCACCAGACAAAGTGGTAGCTGGCTGGCCTAACCTTACATAACCTAACCCTACATCGATTATGGTTTGGAGTTTACGCTCTATTTTAGGTATGTTAGAGAAGAAATTTACTGCTTCTTCAATAGTCATTCCCAGTACTTCTGAAATATTTTTACCTTTGTACTTGATTTCCAAAGTTTCGGAGTTATAGCGTGTTCCTTTACAGACTTCACACGGAACATAGACATCGGGAAGGAAATGCATTTCAATTTTCAGTATCCCGTCACCTCTGCACGCTTCACATCTGCCGCCTTTAACGTTGAAACTGAATCGGCCTTTTTTATACCCTCGCATTTTCGCTTCATTCGTTTTGGCAAAAAGGTCTCTTATATCATCAAATACACTGGTGTACGTTGCCGGGTTACTTCTGGGCGTCCGACCAATCGGACTTTGATCGATATCAATGACTTTTTCCAGCTGCTCATATCCTTTGATGGATTTAAACTTACCTGGTCTTGCTTTGGAACGACCTACTTCCCGTGCCAGTGCCTTCTTCAAAATTTCATTGATCAGTGTACTTTTACCCGATCCGGATACACCAGTAACTGAAATGAAGCGACCTAAAGGAAATGAAATATCCAGGTTCTTCAAATTGTTTTCCTGAGCCCCTTTTATATCAATGCTTCCTAGATTTTCTTTTCTACGGGTCTCAGGTACAGGGATCCCTTTTTTACCAGATAAATAGGCTCCGGTAATCGATGTTTCATGATTTTCGATATCTTCAGGCGTTCCCGTTGCAACTACCTCGCCGCCTCTTTCTCCTGCACCAGGACCGATATCAATAACATAGTCTGCTGCCCGCATCGTATCTTCATCGTGCTCGACGACTATGAGTGTATTGCCCAAGTCTCTCATTTTCTTAAGGGAATCAATCAATCGGTTGTTGTCTCTTTGATGAAGACCGATGGACGGCTCATCAAGGATATACAGAACTCCTGATAAATTAGATCCAATTTGAGTTGCCAGCCTAATCCGCTGTGCTTCCCCACCCGAAAGGGTTCCAGCTTTTCGGTTTAGCGTCAGGTAATCCAGTCCGACATTACGAAGAAACGTCAGGCGGTCTTTAATTTCTTTTCTGATGGGAGCCGCAATCGTTTTATCCGTTTCCGATAGGGTCAGAGAATTAAAGAACTCATACGCTCTTTCGATCGAATAACTGCTGATTTCCCCAATATCCTGTCCTTCCACTTTTACTGCAAGTGCTTCATCACTTAATCGTTTGCCGTGACACACATGACACTCCAGTTCCGTCATATACTGCAGCATCTGATTGCGTGTGAAATCACTGCTCGTTTCATGATACCGCCTGGATATGTTACTGATGACCCCTTCAAATGGAATCATAGTATCTCTCACACTTCCAAAATCATTTTTATAATGGAAGTGGAATTTCTTGTTTTTAGACCCATTCAAGATAATGTTCTGCTTTTTCTTCGGCAGTTCATTGAAGGGAATCGTTGTGTCAATATCAAAAGACTCACAAGCCTGCGATAGCATCTGCGGATAATAATTAGAACTGATCGGTCTCCACGGTAAAATGACCCCTTCATCAATGGACAATCCAGGATCAGGAATGACCAGATCAACATCTACTTCCAGCTTGGTTCCCAATCCGTCACACTCAGAGCAGGCTCCAAAAGGGGCGTTAAAAGAAAACAGGCGGGGTTCTAGAGGAGGGAGCGTAAACCCACATACCGGACAAGCGTAATGCTCGCTAAACAGCACCTCTTCTTGTCCGATTATATCCGCTATGACATAGCCATCCGCTAAGGTTAATGCTGCTTCAAGCGAATCAAACAAGCGTGAACGAATGCCGTCTTTGATTACTACACGATCAACAATCACTTCAATCGAGTGGTTTTTAGTTTTCTCCAGCTCAATGTCGTCCCCAATGTCCATGACTTCATTGTCAACTCTTAATCTTACGTACCCTTCACTCTTGATCTTCTCAAGTGTTTTTTTATGCTGACCTTTTTTCTCTTTAATGATCGGTGCTAGAATTTGGATTCGTGTACTCTCAGGGTATTCCAGAATACGGTCTACCATCTGTTCGATTGACTGACTAGAAATTTCTGTTCCGTCATTTGGACAGATTGGTTTCCCGATCCGTGCATACATTAATCTAAGATAATCGTTTATTTCTGTAGCAGTCCCCACAGTTGACCGAGGATTATTGCTGGTGGTTTTCTGATCGATAGAAATAGCGGGACTCAACCCTTCAATACTATCAACATCAGGTTTATCCATCTGTCCCAGAAACTGTCTGGCATAAGCCGACAAGGATTCAACGTATCGACGCTGTCCTTCCGCATATAAGGTATCAAATGCCAGCGAACTTTTACCCGATCCGGACAGGCCGGTCATAACGACGAGCTTGTCTCTTGGGATGGTGACGTTAATATTTTTTAAGTTATGAGACCTAGCGCCTCGCACTTCAATTTTGTCATTTGCCATTCTGTTTGCCTACCTTTATATAGATATCTAATATCTTCTTGCCTACTATGTTTATTGTACGTTTTTTCTTTCTATTATTCGACTATTTGACTTTATACTTATGGGTAAATAAAAAGGAAAGAGGTCACCTCTTTCCTAATTTACACCCTATAATTATAGCATAGTCATTCTCCTAATGCGAATGTTTGTTCTATATTGTGATTTTTCAGTATCGTTTCAGATATTTTTTCCAATTGAGCCTGGTTGGTGAATTCACCACTAAGCAGGTCCGGTAAGACTTCAGACAAAATATACTGCACAGACGTCATTTCTTTGAAGGCCAGTATTGTATCGAGTGACTCCTGATATATTTCTGAGAATAAATTTTCCGGATTCCCTTTTTGAATTTCGCCAAAGGATTCATACAGGAGATCCAGTTTATCAGCTACTGACAAAATTTTCCCTTCAATGGAATCATCTTTTCCTTCTTTCAGTCGCTCATGATAGATGGCCTGATACTCTTCTGGAATTTCCTGCTCAATAAAATGTTTCGTCATTGATTCTTCTACATTCGCCAGGCGGTCTCTCAGATCAGGATCAGCATATTTCACGGGTGTTTTGATGTCCCCGATGAATATCTCTGCGTAATCGTGATTCAATGCTTTTTCATATAAAGACTTCCAATTGATTTCCTTGCCGTTACGTTCTTCGACAGTTCCTAAAAACTGCGCTATTTTAGTTACTTTAAAAGAATGTGCTGCAACTGAATGTTCTTCATACTTGAATTTACCAGGGCAACGGTAGATCTTTTCCAGGTCACTTAAACTTTTAAAATATTCATGCATCCCCATAACATTTCCCCCTAATTAGTGTGTAAAGTTACTCTATCCTACCAACTTTTCAGCCCATTATCAATAATTTTCCAGCAGACTGGATGGATCATAGACAAATTCAATCGTACTGTGAGTGATATCGTAGGCGATAAGCTTCTGACGAATATCTTCTTTAATGTCCTCGAGAACCTTGCTGTCTGCCTCATTTGTACTTAAGGTAACAGTCAGGGCATGTTCCTTTCCATCAATAGACCATATATGCAGATGAGAACAGTTAGTTATTTTGCTGTAGCTTAAAAGATCTGACTCGACTTCTTTCTTCGAAATCGATCTTGGTGTTGCCTCCAGGAATATTTCCACTGTCTCTTTAAAAAGGGGCCATGTTTTAAATGATATAAAAACGGCGACAGCTATAGACAGTAATGGGTCAAGAAAATACCAGTCAGTGAAGGTAAGAACGATACTGACGATCAGTACACCCAGCCATCCTAATACATCTTCCATCATGTGTAGATTGATGAGCGATTCATTGTGTGATGATCCTCTACTCATCAGCCAGGCTGAAAATCCGTTAGCTGCGATCGCAACTATAGAAAGCCAGAACATCCCCTGATAATAAACAGGTTCAGGTGAGAAGACTCTGGGTACTGCATGGAAAATTACAATGACTGACCCAACAATCAATACAATGGAGGTCACCATGGCTCCGAGCAGGGAAAACCGCTGATGCCCAAAGCTATATTGATCATCCGCTTCTTTGGTTGCTATTTTTTGAAAATAACCTGCTAACCCTACTGACATAGCATCCCCTAGATCGTGAACGGCATCACTGATGATAGCCATACTGTTGAACATAAAGCCGAAAATAAATTCAATAACAGAAAAAAACAGGTTGAGGTAGAAGACTACTGCTATCTTCTTAGTAGCAGTCTGATTCACCAGCTTCTCTATTCCATGGCTATGACTATGGCCATTCCCAGGATCTGATTCAGTGTTCAGTGAATTTTCATTAGTCTGATAGTCTGTCAAAGTTAGTTTTTCAAACTCCAGCACCTTCTTGATTGCCGACAGATCAGATAAGGACTTGCTGACATTCAACAGCTGATGATCATAATTGATCGATATACCTCCGTCTGGCTGAACAGCGTTCAATTTTCTCTCCAGTTCGCTGGAGCACTCTCTGCAATGAAGTCCTTTTATTTGATAACGAGACATCTCATTCCCTCTTTTCTCTTGCATGTGACATCACCTGCTCAATCAGTATATAAATATGGTCATCAGCCAATGAATACAGTCTCCTCTTTCCTTCTTTTCTGAATGTAACCACCCGTGCATTCTTTAGTATTTTCAATTGATGTGATACAGCTGATTGTTCGATGCCGAGTTGTTCAGCCAGCTCTGTCACACTCAATTCAGCATCATACAGTTTATAAATAATAGTCAACCGACCTGGCTCGCTCAATGCTTTAAACAGGCCCGTAACTTCATCGATCATCAAACTGGAAAGTCCCATATAAATCCTCCTTATTACATATGCAAATCTATTCATATGTTCATTTTATCAGTTTAAATCACCCTGTCAATAGCATATGTCATTCTTTTTAAAAAAAGGAAGAGCCGCATTTAAGCAGCTCTTCCTTTACTCATTTAGTTAATTGATTAGTTGAATATCTTCCAGCAAAACCATGCCCAGATCATGTGCATCATTTTCATATAAAGCCGTTTCAGTGATGACGAGCTCCCCATCAATTCGCTTAACTTTCAGTTTAATATATGAGCGACTGGAATAAAGGGATTCAGTAAAGTCCTCAGCAGTTTCCAGTTTCCGCTGATTGGATTCCATGATAACGTCTCCGATTTCAATATCCATTTTCTCAGCTGGACTGTCTGGCCTGACAGCAACAACTCTTAATCCTTCTTCAGCCGGTCCAAATCTGAAACTCCACTGTCTTTCGCGTAGACGGTGTCTGTAAAGAACGACTATCCCACCTACTAGTAAAACAAGCAGGCCCAGCACCGCGATTTCCGCTTGCCAGAATGTGAATCCAAAAATAGCCACTGAAATGACAGCTAATATTAGAAAATCTCTTAATAAAGCGTTTTTAGCTTGTGTCGGCATCTGAGCTTGTACAGTGTATCTGAAACCAAGAAGAACAGGTATGATCAGGAAAGAATAGGATTGACTGCCAATTGAAAATACCGGCCACCAGTTAAATAATTGAGTAAATGTCTCTCCTGGTACAATGACAACCAGAGGCACCAGCCATAGTGGTGTCATTCGGTACCTTGCAACAAGCTTCCCTCTTTTTGTCTTCATAAAACGAGGGGTAAACTGATTTAACTTGCTGATGTGCAGCGTTAGTATAGTACTTAACAGTAACAGGATGGTCAGAACCAGGACAGGTTGCATGCTTTGAAAAGACAGACTGTCTGTCTGAACAAATGGGCTGTTCCACTGATTTAAAATGCTTGAGAGTTGTTCATCAAGTGAAACAAACTGACCAATGACTAATGCAGCCAGTGCAGACAATGTAAATGTAAAAACAGGATGGATAAATCGGTATCCAAATCCAAGCAAGAGAATTGTGATGATATGGTAAGAAATGATCCAGTCTATACTGACAGGCAAGCCAGCCAGAAATGAGACTAAGGAAATCGCTATACCAGGTATAATTCCCCAAAAAAAGAATCGTCTGAGTTCATAATGGTCTTTATAAATCGAAGCGCGTAATTGAGCACGAGAATACTTGAAGCGCCTGCTTTTTGCAAGGAAAACTAATGCAATCCCTGCTAAGAAAGTGGGCTGTAATATAAATAGGACAATTGCTAGTAAACTATTCTGCAGTACGGTCATATTTGTCATCCCTTCTAATCTATCATCCTTTTTATTCTATCATACCTTTCCTGAAAGGACGATAAAAGCCTACACTTTATTCCAGTAAAAAAAGTCTTGCATACAATCGGAACGGTACCAGCTCCCAATCGCATGCAAGACTCATTTACTGATTATTATGGACGTCCGAAACCAGCAACATAATTAGACCAGTAGCCAGATGTAAACGAAGCAACTGCTACACCTGTAGATGTTTGCGAGCCGATAAATCGTCCTCCACCAAGATATATCCCGACATGATCGATAGAACCTGACTGATTAAAGAATATCAGGTCTCCCGGCTGAGCTTCTGCCTGAGATACACGTGTGCTCGAACTGAATTGTGAAGCAGCCGTTCTTGAAATGCTCTTCCCAGAACGCTGGTATGTAAACTGAGTGAATCCTGAGCAATCAAATCCTGCAGGTGTCGTTCCCGAAAATGAATACGGTGTACCTGTCAGACTGTGAGCAACATTGACGACCGTTCCAGTTGAAGCTGTTGCTGAAGGAGAAGAATTTGATGATGAAAGACTCACTTCTGCTTCTTCTTCTGCTTCCACTTCATCAGCAATTTCTACTACTGCAGTATTTTCAGATTCTATACGAGAGGATTGAATCGATTCAAACCGTTGCTCACTTTCAAGCTGCTGAGCGGCTAAGGCTTCTCTTTCTTCACCGATTTCCGCTCGTTCAACTGCAATACGCACCATAGTCATTTCCTGTTCAGCCTGATTCTCTTCCAGTTCGACTTTAGCGTTTTCGAGTTGAGCAGCCAAGAGTGTCTGTTCTTCATGCTTTTCATATAGGGAGCGTTTGGCTTCTTCTATAGTTTCTTTATCTTCAATCTGTTTTTGCATGAGGTTCTGATTTGCTGAGAACAATGTATTAACGACATCGATCCGTCCCATTGCATCTCCTAAAGAATTAGATTCCATAATGAAACTTAAAATGTTTGCTGATCCGCTTGTCACTTGTACTGCACGAACCTGCGACTGAAGTCTGCTTTCACGCGCATCGATCTGGCTGGATACCTGGTCGATCGTACCCTGCAGCTCTGACAACTCTTCAGCGGTCTGCTTTAAATCAGTCAGAAGGTTCTCAGCTTCCTGCTCTGTTTTAGCCATTTTTTCTGCTATAGCTTCAAGTTCTGTTTTGGCTTCTTTTTCCTTCGTCTCAAGATCCTGTATTCGCTCAGAGTAATTTCCCGATGTCAAAGGTGATCCTTCTACTTTTAGGATCGATCCTCCTGAGACTGTTAGTCCTATGATACCTGCTATGATCCATTTTAAATGTCTCCTTCTACTGTCCACGTCTGTCTGCCTCTTTCCGACTATTCTGTTTTTATATGTATAAGGGGGAGACCCCCCTCTTGTGCTTAAACTTTTAAGAATTTTCTAATGGATAATGATGATCCCACACTACCGATAACTATTCCAATTGTTAACAATAATGCTACAATTTGATATAAGAACGGGTTAGGTGGAAGTAAAGCAAAATATGTTCCTGATAAATAGGTCATTAACGTGTCAAATCCACTCAGATAAACATAAGAGATTATTGATACAGGAATCAGTGCCCCGATAAACCCAATCAATGCTCCTTCAATCAGGAAAGGCCAGCGGATAAACCAGTTTGTTGCCCCTACCAGCTTCATAATCTCGATTTCTGTACTTCTTGAGAAGATTGTAATTCTGATCGTGTTGGCTATCAAAAAGACAGCGGTAAAGATCAGCGCGATAATAATGATAGCTCCGACATTTCTGACCGTTGCCATTACTTCAAATAATCGATCGGCTGTTGCGCCACCATAATTGACATCCGCAACATAACTCAACTCTTCTGCCTGTCCGGCTACTTCAGAGGTCACTTCTGGCGCTGCTGTGTTTACAATAAACACATCATAGAGCGGATTGTCATCACCATCGAAGAGACCGAATTCATCCCCATAACTTCCGATGACCTGAGTCAACTCGTCATCTCTGCTTGAATAAACCACTGTTTCAACTTCATCAAGTTCCTCCAGACTTTCCTGTAGAGCTTCCTGATCTTCTTCTTCAGCAGCAAGGTCGACGTACACTCTCACACTTACGTCTTCTTCTACATCTGAAGCCAATTTATTTACGTTCATAAGAATAGCAATAAAGCTTCCTACGAGTAATAAAGTAACAGCTACTGCACTAACAGCTGCGATTGTCATCCATCCGTTACGTTTAATACTTTTCAATGATTCAACTATGTGTCTCCAGAATGTTCTAGCCTTCATATCCGTATTCTCCTCCCTCTTGATCACGAGCGATACGGCCGTTCTCAACTGCCAACACACGGTGTCTCACACGGTTAACGATATCACTGTTATGAGTTGCCATAATAATGGTCGTCCCATGATTGTTAATTTCTTCCAGAAGGTCCATGATTCCCCAAGCTGTTTCAGGATCCAGGTTTCCAGTTGGTTCATCTGCAATCAGTACGCGAGGCATATTCGCAATAGCCCTAGCGATAGCAACACGCTGCTGCTCTCCACCGGAAAGCTCATTAGGAAACATTCGGACTTTATGTTTCAGTCCAACTAAATCCAGAACTTCCAATACTCGTTTCTGTATCGCTTTAGGATTCTTTCCGACGACCTGCATAGCATACGCAACATTTTCAGATACTGTCAGTCGAGGCAATAATTTAAAATCCTGATAAACTACTCCAACGTGTCTTCTCAGATAAGGCACTTTCTTAGCTTTTAATTTAACTAAATCGAATTCGCCTACTTTAACATTACCTTGGGTCGGCACTTCTTCTCTATAAATCATTTTAATAAATGTGGATTTTCCAGCACCACTCGGGCCTACGACATATACAAATTCACCCTGGTCGATTTTTACATCCAATCCATTTATCGCTGTAATACCATTTGGGTATTTTTTGTAGACATTAGTCATTTCTATCATTAAATAATCACCTATCTATTTAAATTTTTCTCTTTCATTCCGATGAGTATGTTCTTAAAGCTTTTCACAGCCTTAAATTAGTATATCACTGGAAATCCATAAGTCTGTTTTAAAACAATTACAAAAACATTTCATTGTAAGCTCTTCGTATTAAAACAACTGCAAGCTTTCAATATTCAAACAAATTAAGTTGTGCAGTCTCCAATACCAAGCAATTTCAGCCCATTTTATGGTATATTATATTTTTTAAATCCATAAAAAGGTATTATTCGTGGGACGGTAAACCACTATCGATTATTACATACATTCGCGAAATATTGCAATATAATTATGTCTAAAAATCGACAAATACTTTTATAGCTAAATCTTCTGCAACTTTATTAGTTTTTCCCTATATTAATAAATATGTTGACGTTTAGTTGTCTTTGTATTTTATTGGCTACTTTCTCCGTCCTTCTACTCAGCCTTTATTGATTATAGCCGTAAAAAAAAGAAACGACTTCAATTACCAAGTCATTTCTTTTTTGATTAATTATTCTTTTTCATCTGCTAATTACCTGAATCACGACTTAGTCATGCTGAAACGTAAATAAGATTCGATAAACGGATCAATGTCTCCATCCATTACAGAATCAACATTCCCTGTTTCCAGGTTGGTTCTGTGATCTTTCACCATAGAGTAAGGATGGAATACGTACGACCTTATTTGAGATCCCCAACCAATTTCTTTCTGTTCTCCACGAATATCATCCATTTCTTTCTGCTTTTCTTCCACTTCTTTTTGATACAGTTTAGCTTTCAGCATGTTCATTGCTGTTTCACGGTTCGCTAATTGAGAACGTCCGGCTTGACTTGAAGCAACCAGGCCCGTTTCTTTGTGCGTGAGACGAACAGCAGATTCAGTCTTGTTGATATGCTGTCCACCCGCTCCACTTGCACGGAATGTATCCACTCTTATATCATCAGGATTGATTTCGATATCGATATCTTCATTTATTTCAGGTATGACATCGACTGATACAAAAGACGTATGTCGACGACCACTGGCATCAAAAGGAGATATTCTCACTAATCGGTGAACGCCTTTTTCAGCCTTCAAAAGCCCATAAGCATTCAGCCCTTTTACTAGAAGAGTGACACTTTTTATCCCGGCTTCATCTCCACTCTGATAATCAAGAATGTCATAAGTGAATCCCCTTTTATCAATCCAGCGTGTGTACATTCGGTACAGCATTTCTCCCCAGTCCTGGGATTCCGTTCCTCCAGCACCAGGGTGCAGCTCAAGGATTGCATTATTTTTATCATACGGTTCACTGAGCAGCATATCCAGTTCAAACTGATCCGCCACTTTCGACAACTCTTTTAGTCTATTCTCGACTTCTTCGCGAATATCTTTATCTTCTTCATCTTTTAACATTTCCAGGAGCAGTTCAATTTCTTCAGATTTCGTTTCGATATCTCTGAACGCCTGATAAACCGACTTCACTTCGTTTGCTTCTTTGATTACTTTTTGAGCAGATTCCTGATTGTTCCAGAATTCTGGATCAGCCATCATATGATCAAATTCCGCAATATCCGTTTCCATAGTCTCTAAGTCAAAGAGACCCCCTAAAGTCTTCGACCTTTTTCTTTGATGCATTTAACATTTGAATCATTTCACTTATTTCCATATTAAACCTCCGATTATAATGAAGTAAAAGGAACAGATAAAGATATCCGCTCCTTCTACTCACTATTCTATTTAACCCATTCGTGTGTGTGTTTCTTCATCATGAGAGAAGGTTGGCTTCTCATTTTTACGGCGGACTTGTTGCTTTTTACCGCCATTAGGTGTGGTCTGTTCTCTTTGCAGATTCTGTCTGATTTGAGACTTCATCAATAATCGAGTGATTTCATATTCGATTTCACCAATCATATCTTCAAATAACGTGAATCCTTCCTGCTGGTATTCTGTCAATGGATTGAATTGTCCATAAGAACGAAGTCCGATACCCTGACGCAGCTGATCCATCTGATCGATATGGTCTGTCCATTTTCTGTCCACTACTCTTAGCATAACGACTTTTTCAAATTCAAGTACCTGTTCTTTCCCATTCAGCTGAGCTGTTTTCTCTTCATAAGTGGAACGGGCAAGTTCAACCAGCAGATTTTCAATTTCTTTAGCTGATTTACCTTTAAGATCTTGGGTAGTCAAATCTTCAGGATGAACCAAAACAGTATGAGCGAATTCTTCAATGTGCTCAAGGTTCCATTTTGACGGATCTTCCTGTTGTGTATTCAATTGAACATAGCGTTCGATTGTCCGTCTAATCATTGGAATCGTGACATAACTCAGTGATTCCTGCTCCAGAATAACTTCCTGACGCTGAGAATAAATCACTTCACGCTGTTCTCTCATGACGTCATCGTATTTCAGTACGTTACGTCTTGTATCGTAGTTATTTCCTTCAACACGTTTCTGAGCTGATTCAACTTGACGACTGATCATTCTGCTTTGAATAACGGCATCATCTTCTGAAATTTTAAGCTGTTCAAGCACCATTCTGATTCGTTCAGAACCAAAACGTTTCATCAGATCATCTTCAAGTGAAAGATAAAATTGAGAAACCCCAGGGTCTCCCTGACGACCAGAACGTCCTCTTAACTGATTGTCGATTCGACGTGATTCGTGACGTTCAGTACCAATAACAGCCAGTCCACCTGATTCTTTAACTCCAGGTCCCAGTTTAATATCTGTTCCACGTCCGGCCATGTTAGTCGCAATGGTTACAGCACCCGGCTGACCAGCGTTAACAACAATTTCGGCCTCTCTAAAGTGGTTTTTAGCGTTCAATACTTCGTGCGCAATACCTGCTTTTTTAAGCAGCGTACTGATTACTTCTGATGTTTCAACCGCTACAGTCCCTACAAGAACCGGCTGTCCATTAGCGTGACGTTCCTTGATATCTTCAACAACAGCATTAAATTTGCTTTCCAGAGTTGGATAAAGTAAATCATCACGGTCATCACGAATCAGCGGACGGTTTGTCGGTATCGCAATAACATTCATGTTATAGATTTCTCTGAATTCTTCTTCTTCCGTTTTAGCAGTCCCTGTCATCCCTGACAGTTTTCTGTACATACGGAAATAGTTCTGGAATGTAATAGTAGCCATTGTTTTCGATTCTTTCTGAATCTCAACATTTTCTTTTGCTTCGATAGCCTGATGCAGTCCGTCAGAATAACGACGACCTTCCATAATACGCCCCGTGAACTGGTCCACGATCTTAACTGCGCCATCATCGACAACATAGTCAAAATCTCTGTGCATAATAAAGTTAGCTCTCAATGACTGGTCCAAGTGATGGATCAGAGCCTGATTTTCGATATCGTATAAATTAGTGACACGAAATGTCTTTTCAGCTGTTTCAATGCCTTCTTCAGTTAAGGAAATCGACTTGGACTGCAGATCGATTGTGTAATCACGTTCTTCTTTAAGTCCTTTAACAAAGAAATCACAGCGCGTGTAAAACGATGTCGACCGATTTGCCTGTCCAGAAATGATTAGTGGCGTTCTAGCTTCATCGACGAGAATTGAGTCGACCTCATCCAGTATTGCAAAGTTCAATGGTCTTTGTACCATTTGTTCTTTGTACACAACCATGTTGTCACGCAAATAATCAAAGCCAAGCTCATTGTTCGTTGAGTAAGTGATATCGCATTTATATGCTTCACGTTTTTCTTCAGAGGATTTCGCATTCAGGTTCAAGCCAACCGTCAGCCCCATCCATCGGTAAAGCTCTCCCATTTCATCTGCATCTCGAGTAGCCAGATAATCATTGACTGTTACCACGTGAGCCCCTTCACCCGCAATTGCATTAAGGTAAACAGGCATAGTAGCAGTTAGTGTTTTACCTTCCCCAGTTTTCATTTCCGAGATATTCCCTTCGTGTAAAGCGATCCCACCCATCAGTTGTACTCTAAAGGGATAAAGACCCAGAACACGTCTGGCTGCTTCACGGATTGAAGCGAATGCTTCCGGTAACAAATCATCCAGTGTTTCATTAGCTGCATAGCGTTTCTTGAATTCTTCTGTTTTAGCTTTCAGCTGATCGTCTGTCAAAGCAGCCATTTCATCAGATAATGCTTCGACTTTATCAGCGATTTTACCGTATCGTCTTAATGTTTTTTTGTCGTTCTCAAAAATTTTCTTTAATAAATGAGCCATGAATACAAATCTCCTCTATTGTTGATTCTTTTATACACTTCCAGATTTTCTCATACTGTATTATCATACCACTATTGTCCCCCAAAAAAAAGGCTTCACGGCCTATATCCACTGAAGTGTGTTAATTTGTTCAAATAAAAAAGACGGGCAAGCTGCCCGCCTTAACTCATGAGTCCTAATCCGTTTCAATTAGTCCATATTTTCCATCTTTACGTCTATAAACTATGCTGGTTCCATTCGTATCTGCATCTTCAAAAATAAAGAAATTATGACCTAGCATGTCCATCTGAAGAACAGCTTCTTCAGCGTCCATCGGTTTTAAACTTAACCGTTTAGTTCTGACGATTGAAGCACTTAAATCTGCTTCTTCGTCATCCTCACTCAAGTCAGCCCACAAATCCTGATCGACTGGTTGAGGAACCTCAACACCTTGAGACCGACGATTTTTTCGATTAATTTTTGTTTTATATTTTCTCATTTGTCGTTCTAGTTTATCAACGACTAAATCTACGCTTCCATATAAATCTGGGGAAGTTTCCTCCGCACGTAATACCACATACGGGAGTGGAACAGTGACTTCAACCTTAGCAGTTTTATCAGAGTATGTCTTAAGATTGACATGTGCGTTCGCTTCAGGAACATCATTGAAATATTTTTCAATTTTCCCTACTTTCTTCTCTACGTACTCTCTAATTGCTTGAGTCACCTCAATGTTTTCTCCTCTAACATTGTATCTAAGCATAATACTTCACCCTTCCAAATCTAGTATAGTATAAATGTCAGTATACATCCCATACTATCTCTAAGCAATTATCTTTCCTTATTGCTTATCCTAATTATACATGAGAGCGGTTACTTTCTCAATGAAATTGAACAAACTCTTTACTCACACTATCTGAACAATGAGAAGGAATTAACAGTTGCCGGTTCATGACTCCTAATCAGTTCGATCGCATGATAAATCGTCCGTCCGGTGGTATATATGTCGTCTGCTAATATAATGTTATTTCCCCTGACGATGTCCTTATGATACTCACTAAGCGCAAATGGCTGTGGTGATTTCATTCTTTCTGCTCTGTTTTTTCTGGACTGTTTCCCTATCTGATAGTTGTTTTCAAGCACACACACAAAATCCACTCCAGCAGATTCAAGCAGTACTTCTGTCTGATTAAATCCTCTACTTGAGAAGCTCTCTGCAGATAAAGGGATTGGGATCACAATTGTATCCTTCATATTTTTTCTGAAAAAGGCGCCTACCTCCTTTTTAAACAAATCAGCTGTTTCACAGTCCCCAGTAAACTTGAACTGTTCAATCAGTTCTCTGGCAAAAAGATTATATTCAAAAACTGCGTAATGACAGCCCTCATAGCTTGGATAGTGTCGTTTCCATTTCAAACAGTCCGGACAGTAATCTTGACCGGAGTAGATTCTGCTGCACCCTTTACAGGTTTCATGATTCTCAAGCCTATTCAAATTGTTTCTACATTTCTCACACAATGGATGCTCAATTATTTTAAACTGGATGAAGTCCTTTACGCTTATAACTGAAGTAACAGACGATCCACACCATAAACACCTGTTCATATCAGCAGTCCTTTATCTTTCCCTAATTTGTTCATGTACTTTATCTGACTGATTGCCCTTTTTATAGTTCGAGTCCATCCCTGATGATAAAACGTTACCTCGCCGTCAGGGTATGCGACTGATCTTCCGGCTCTACCCGCTATCTGAACCAGAGCTGCTTCTGTATATACCTCATGATCCGCTTTTAAAACAATGACATCTATATTTTCAAATGTTACCCCTCTTTCGAGAATAGTCGTCGTCAGCAAAAAATCCAACTCCTTTCTGCGCATTTTCATCACTTTTTCCTTTCTGTCTGTATCCTTGGAATGAACCCACTCGAATTGACTCTCTTTAAAAATGGTCTTGAACAACGGTGCGACTTTTTCCATTAGACTAATTGTTGGAATAAAGACGAGAAATGGTTTTTTCAAGTCAATCAACCTGCAGATATGATTAAATACAGCAGACTTCCCTATAGAGCCATCTGTCAGAGTTGTTTTGCTGTATACAGCTCTAGGAACAGGCAGCGGATGTTTATGGTAGCGTGCAGGTAAAATTGACGCTTTGATGTCCCCTCTTTTTATTTTCTTCTGCGTTTCTTTGTCTGGTGTGGCGGTAAGGTAAATAACGCTGGAAACTCTTTTCCTTGCCTTTTCCGCGGCATAATACAGAGCAGTATTCAAATAGAACGGGAAAGCATCGATCTCATCAATAACCAGAACATCAAATGCCTCATTGAACCGAAGGAGCTGATGTGTCGTCGTGATAACCAATTGTGTGTACCTGTAGGCTTCTTCTGATCCTCCGTATAACAGTATCGAAGATATACCGGGAAACACACGTTGAAGACGCGGTGCCAGCTCCAGACATACATCGATTCTGGGAGAGGCGATACAAACTCTTTTCCCCTGATCCAAAGCCTGACCGATTCCATAAAAAAGCATTTCCGTCTTTCCTGCTCCAGTAACAGCCCATATGATCCTCTCTTCATTTGCAGCCAGGGAGGCATTGATCTCTATAGAGGCTTCTTTCTGCTGCTGAGATAACGTTCCATTCCACTTCAGACAAGGTTTCTGCACAGGTGAAAACTGATTCGGTTCTGTCATGGTTACCAGTTCATCACACGCTCTAACTTTACCCAGCTGTATACATTCCCTGCAGTAAAAGCATCTTTTACCGCATATACAAGGATAAGGCTGTTTTAAAGATAAGACTGTCTGACATCGGTTACACCGAAGAACCCCTTTTATACTGACAAACCCGGGTTTCTTTGCACATTCATCTATCACGTCATCAGTAAATTGGGCAAGTGCATCCCGCAGCACTAACTCACGACCGTATAATACTGTTCTATCGTTCATAAATCTCCTCTCAATATCTTGTAATACAGACTTCTTCGTTGGATTCCTTACTTATTACTATTGCTCAATCAATGAAAAAATCACGAAAAAAAGACATCAGAATCCTGATGTCTTTTATAATATAAATATATAAGTGCAATATGGTCACATTCTCATATAATCCTTAGTCCATGACATTCCAATTGCGCCTTGACCCGTGTGTACTCCGACGACAGGGCCTAAAAAGCTGAAATTAAATCGAACCGTTGGGTATTTCTCTTCCAGCTGACTCATGAATGCTCTTGCTTCATCTTCACAATAAGCATGTACAATAGTAGCCTGAATAGGGTAATGTGCATTTCTAACGGACTCTTCGAAGAGAGTTTCCATTTTCTTCATCGCTTTTTTCTTTGTCCTGATTTTATCCTGGGGCACGATTTCGCCTGCCCTCATGGTCAAAACTGGTTTAATTTTTAAAAGGGTAGCCACTCCACCTGCTGCTTTTGATATTCGCCCCCCTTTGATCAGGTTCGTCACATCATCAACTACAAAATAAATATCCGTAATCGTTTTTAATTCTTCCAATCTGTCAATGATTGTATTGACTGATTCTCCCTGCTTTGCTAACCTTGCCGCTTCCTTGACCTGAAAAGCAAGTCCGGCGCCGGCTAAACCGGAGTCAAATGGGTAAATGGTAGTTCCATCCATAGATTTAGCTACGCTGAAGGCATTTTGATAAGTTCCAGAAATCCGACTGGATAAATGAATACTAATGATGGCATCATAATCTTTCTGCAGACTTTCATATAAGGTGGTAAAATCTCCTACAGTTGGTTGAGAGCTGGTAGGCAGCTGCTCGGACAGAGCCACTTTTTCAAAAAAAGCTTCAGTGGTGATATCCACTTCTTCTTTATAAATGTCTGTCCCGAATATACAGGACAAAGGAACGAAGTGAACGCCCTTCTGATTATATTCTTCCTTATTTAAGTAAGCTGTACTATCTGTTACAATTGCTATACGCATGTATTTTTCTTCACCTCCTGATTTATAAGTTAAACTGGTAGACTTTCTCAGCAGTAATCAAATGCAGAGCCCTTCCTATAGAAGGCTGAACCTTATTATACACTATCTAAAGTATGAATTGAAAGGGACTTAAGTATGAAAAACCATCGGACAATTAAAGAAGATACCGTCTATGAATCAACAGTAAAAAAATCCCGCTTTATCTGCTCTTTGAAACGAACGGAGACAGAAGAAGAAGTCCTTCAGTTTCTGGAATCAGTCAGGAAAGAGCACACGAAAGCTAATCATAACTGTTCCGCCTATCTGATTGGTGAGAACAACCGTATCCAGCGTGCTTCTGATGATGGAGAGCCAAGCGGAACAGCTGGTGTCCCAATCCTGGAAGTCCTAAAAAAGAATGAGCTCCAGAATGTGACAGCTGTTGTCACACGATACTTCGGTGGTATCAAACTTGGTGCAGGAGGATTGATACGAGCTTACGGGAAGGCAACAAGTGAAGCCGTCAAACAAACTGGTATCGTAGAGAAGCGCCTGCATCAATTCATTTCAATTACGGTCTCTTACCACATCAGCGGTAAACTCCAAAACGCACTTCATCAGTCTGATTACCGTCTTGAGTCAGTGGATTACACCGATCAAGTCATATTCGAATGTATCATCGACGCTGAAAAAAAAGATGCCTTTAGCAGAGATATCATTGAATGGACCAGCGACCAGGCAGTTATTGAATACGGAGATCACGCTTGGTTAGAAGTTCCCGTAGAAATGTAAGAAGACCTCAACAATGAACAAACAGTGACTACTCTATCAGTCTGACCGTCTATTTCTTTATAGACTATTGACACATCTGCTAATTATACTGATAATAGTACAAGATATACTACAGAGTTTGGAAATGAAGGAGAAACTACAGTGGCAAACCATCAGAAAACGTCCAGAATGCAATCAAACCATAGAAATCGAAAGAAAAAGCAACGTATCATCTTATGCATCCTTATTCCTTTATTTTCAGTCGCATTATTTGCTGCGGTATATATCGCACATCTTTTCGCCACTGTTGAAAACGAAATCGACGCTTCTTACGTTGAGATAGACCGACCAGAACCAGTCGAAGAAGTGAACCCGATAGATCAGCCTGTCTCCTTTCTGTTTCTAGGTATCGATAATGACGAAGACAGACAACTTGGTTCGACAAGAGCTGATTCAATCATATATGCAACATTGAATCCACATACACACGAAATGAACATGCTGTCAATTCCGCGAGATACTTATGTTCCAATCATGAGAAACGGATCAGTTGTCAGATGGGACAGAATCAATGCGGCATATGCTGTCGGCGAAGAAAGTGTCATGGTTCAAACCATTGAGGAATGGCTGGACGTTCCGGTGCATTACTATGCGACCTTTAATTTTAATGCCTTTTTAGAAATCATTGATGAATTAGGTGGTATTGAAATGGAAGTCCCTGTGACAATCACTGAAATGAATTCTAACGATGAATCTGGCGCCATTTACCTAGAAGAAGGGATACAAAACCTTGACGGTGAGCAAGCACTGGCGTTAGCTCGTACACGTAAACTTGATGATGATGTCGCACGTGGACACCGTCAGCAAATGATTATTGAAGCGATTATCCAGAAAGCACTTGGTTTCCAATCTGTTCCAAAATATACAGCTATGGCTGAAACAGTCGGCAGTAATATGCGCACAAATATGCGTTTAAGAGATATGAGTGCCGTAGCACAAACAGGTTTAAATCAGTCATTTACAATTGAATCCCATGTATTCGAATGGACAAGTTTTATGGAACGGGATATGGATTTAGTTAGAATCATACCGGACAGTTTTACAACGATCCAAAGCGCTCTTCAAAACTCACTGACTCAGACAGAAACAAACAATTCCTCTCGATACACTGAAGAAACGAATGATTCAAATACAAGCAGCTCCAGCTATAATAGTGAAGAGGCCTCAAATTCAACTGATTCAGTAGATTAAATAAACGATACGTCAAGCGACCGCTCATCCAGATTTGAATGAGCGGTCGCTTTTTATTGAAATTAGGTTAGTTATTGAGCTTTCTGCCGAACTCACTTAATTTTTTCAATAAAGGTCTTCTTTCCTCCCCAACCAGCCCAATTATCTCTACAAATAATTCGACACCGACAATGACTGATACTGTCAATAGAATCGATCCAATCAGAGTTGAGAAATTATACAGCATTGCTATAACGGAGAAGATGGCTGAAACACAGTAGATAGCCAGAACCGTTTGTCTGTGTGACAAGCCTATGCTCATCAAACGATGATGGATATGATTTTTATCAGCTGCTGAAATCGATTGCTTATTTAAGGTCCTTCTTAGAATAGCAAACAAAGTGTCTGTAACTGGTATACCTAATATGACAATAGGCAGGATCAGCGAGATAAGCGTTGCATTTTTCAAACCTTGTAGTGAAAAAACACCAATCATATAACCTAGAAACAAAGCCCCTGTATCCCCGAGAAAAATACTGGCAGGTTGAAAATTATACGGCCAGAAACCGGCAATCGCAGCAACCAGAACAAATATCATGATTGAAATTGATACTTCTTCTATAGTGAGAAAGAAAAATCCGATTATGCCCATGGTGGTGAGCGCAATCATCGATATTCCACTAGCCAGACCGTCCAGACCGTCTATCAAGTTGATTGCATTTGTCAGGCCCACTATCCATAATATAGTAAATGGCATCTGCCATGATCCGAAAGTAAGCGTTCCGAAGTATGGAATCGTCATTGTTTCAAGTGCTACATCCCCTAATACATAAACGAGACTTGCTGCTACAATCATTCCGGTCAGCTTAACCAGTGGTTTTAATTCAAACACATCATCGAGTACACCCGTTATAACAATCACTGCAGCCCCTGCGAAAATAGGCATTATTTGAGAGGTTGGAATGGGTAACAAGACAAAGGATGAAAAAAAGAACACAATAAAGATAGTTATGCCCCCCATTGTCGGCATAACTTTTTCATGGACACGTCTGGCTTCAGGCTCGTCCACAATCTTGAATTTCCTGGCGAACACTTTGAAAATAGGCGTCAGAACCAATGTACCAAGCATCGTAAATATACAGACCATCAAAACAATAAACATATTATACATAACAGTACTCATTTCTATAGACATTTTCTTTAATTATAGCATCACTATATTGAAAATCACAATTGCAATTGAAAAGTACTTAGATTAAACTTATAAAAGACTTTAACAATTCTCGTTATAGAAAAGAGGCCCTTATGCGATCTGACAAACATATAAAGAAAAATAATCGAACAAAATTGATTAAACGCATCATTTTAACGGCAACTATTATATTAGCATTTGTGATTGGATCAGCTGCCGGCTATTACGGCTACCAGGTTGTTCAGTTACTGGCGGATGTATCAGAAGAAACCCCTGAAGAATTACAAGATACTTCAGAAAGCGACGAATCGATTCGAGCAATGCACCCGATTTCAATTCTTATCCTTGGTCTGGATGAAGAGGACGGCGCCCGTCGTTCTGACTCTATTATGGTAGCCACGATCAACCCCATAGAAGAATCCACAAAACTGGTGTCTATTCCTAGAGATACACTGATTACTTTACCTAACAGTGAGCGACAGGAAAAATTTAATGCGCTGTATGCAATATATGGTATCAGTGGTGTAATCGATTATGTTCAAGATTATCTGACGATACCCATATCTTTTTACGCTACTTTGAATTTTGAAGGATTAGTTGACCTTGTAGATGCTGTAGGTGGCATTACCATCGATTCTCCTCTCTCATTCACCGTTCAGGACAGCGAAGAAAATACTGGTGCAATCGAAATCGAAGAAGGCCTGCAGGAATTGAATGGTGAGCAGGCCCTCGGATATGCCCGTATGAGGAAACAGGATCCAAGAGGCGATTTCGGAAGACAGGAACGCCAGCGCCAGGTTATTGAAACCATGATTGAGGATTTGATGTCATTCGGGTCAATCACTAATTTAACGCCGATCCTTAATGCTGTCAGGCCGAATCTACAGACTAATATGTCCGGCCAGCAGATAATGGCTGTCGCTTCCAGCTACAGAGCAGCAGCAGAAACGATTGAATCAATTGAAATTCTGGGAACTGATGATTATGTATACATTCCAGAATACGGGCAGGAACTTTACGTCTATCTCCCCTATGAGCAGAATCTGCTTAACCTGCAGGAAGAACTGAGAGATCACATGAACATCGACGAACCCGTTAGGCAGGGTGAGAACGAATCTCTTTACGAAACAATCGAAGGCGAGTCAGACGAGTCAGATATTTCCGGGGAAGATTTTGACTAACTAAAAACAAACTAAAACGATGCAGACAATTCTCATTTGAGCGTTGTCTGCATTGTTGTTTTATTTTAATGCTTCTAAAAAAAATTCATAGCGTGATCCAACATATTGTGCTCTAACATACTCAAACGGCGTACTGTCTTGTGTGTAACTGACCTGTCGCAAGCGCAGAATAGGCGATTCTCTTTTGATTTGAAGTAAGTCAGCTACTTTCTCAGAAGCAAGTGTTGCTGAAAGAGTCTGCTCTGCTCGAGCCACTTCATAGCCATTATCTGATAAAGTCCGATACAAATGCTTCGTCAGCTGCTCTTTACTGAAGGTCTTAATAATAACCAGTGGAAGCGTAGCAACCTCGAAGCAGATGGGTTCTCCATTTGCATAACGAATACGTTCCATTACCAATACCATCTCATCCTGATGAATCGCCAACTTCTCAGATTCACTTTCACTTGCCCGTTTAGTATAGTAAGAGACAAGTTTGCTTGATGGCGTTTTCCCCAACTTTTCAATCGTTTCAGTAAAGCTGGGAATCCCACTTAGTTTTTCGCGTACCTTTTCAGAAGCGACAAAAGTGCCTGATCCTCTTTTTCGTTCCAGCAGACCTTCTTCGACAAGTGAGCTGACGGCTTGTCTTGCAGTCATTCTACTGACATTAAATTCATCCGCCAGGTCTCTCTCAGAAGGTATTTTGTTTCCTTTTTTCCATTCATTTGATACAATCAGTTGCCTCATTTTATTGTGCATTTCAATATACACAGGAATTTTATTTGACATGCCCCATCCTTTCTTAATCTGCTCAGTTTAAAGTTGACTGGCAGCTGCTTCATCCAATATTAGGACCACATCAGGGTGTTTCTGCAGGATGCTGGAAGGTACATCTTCGGTCACCGGCCCACTGACTGTATTTGCCACAGCTTCGGCTTTGTTTTCACCATATGCAAGTAGAATGATCTTTTTTGCTGACATAATAGACTTTATGCCCATAGAATAAGCGAAGCGAGGGACATCATTTTCGGAATCAAAGTTATGCTTATTGGCTTCGATAGTTGCATCCGTCAAAGCCACTTTATGTGTTTGCGTATCAAAAGGTGTTCCAGGTTCATTAAAGCCGATATGAGCATTCGTTCCAATACCCAGAATCTGTACATCTATAGGATTTGACTCAATAACAGTATTATAGTGTTTAACTTCAGACTCTTCTTCAGCAAGTCCATCAGGAATAAATGTTTCTTTAAAGGGTTTATCATTAAACAAATGCTCTTTCATAAACGTTTTGTAACTTTGAGGATGATCTCCAGCTAAACCGATGTATTCGTCGAGATTTATGGCAATTTTATCTGAGAAATCTAAATCACTTTTTCTTAAAACTGAATAAAGCGTTTCGGGCGTACTGCCGGTCGCCAGTCCAAAAACAGTCGCTCCACTCTCATGGGCTTCTCTGATTAGCTTGTAAGCTATCTCTCCCCCATCCTGTTTATTTTTCACTTTTATGATTTTCATATTCCCATTTTCAGTTGAATTCATGTATTTTTCCTCCTACTATTGTCTCTTTAATGGTCAGATCTTTATCCATCAATACCATATCTGCATCAAAGCTAGGCTTTAACTGCCCTTTTTTTTCTAATTTAAATTCTTTAGCCTGGTTGGTCGAACTCATTTTTACGGCTTCCAGTATAGAGCAGCCCGTAAATTCAATCATATTTTTAAAGGCATCATTGAATGTTAAAACACTCCCTGCAAGCGTCCCATCTTCTAGACGAGCCTGTTTATCTTTCACTGTGACCTTCTGGCCTCCCAGCTCGCTGTCACCATCCGGTAACCCTTTTGCGCGCATCGAATCAGTGATAAGCTGGATGCCATCTGCTCCTTTAGCTTTAAACGCCAGCTGAACCATTGGTTTAGAGATATGATAGCCGTCCACTATCATCTCGACCATCACATCATCTTCCAGTAGTCCGTATCCGCTGACTCCGATCTCACGGTGATGCAGTCCCCTTTGCCCATTAAAAAGATGCGTGATATGAGTAGCTTCAGACTCTATAAGCTGCTCGTAAGTTGCGCCGGAATGACCGGCTGACAAAACGATATTATTTCCCTTACAATACTCTTCAAATTCAGAGACGTCCCCTGCTTCGGGTGCATAGGTTATAAGACGAATTAAATCTCCACTTGCTTTCTGCCATTTTTTAAGTGTATCCAGCTGGGCCGGACGAATAAACGCTTCAGGTTGAGCGCCTTTGAATTCTTTAGAAATGAATGGCCCTTCAATATGGATACCCTGAATTAGCGGGTTCGATTCTTCTACTTCTTTTATTGCTTTAAGGCAGGCTTCAATCTGTTCATCTGACTGGGTAATCGTTGTCGGGAAATAAGACGTAATTCCTTCAGCCAGCATTTTATTGATCATCTTATCTATCTTCTCAGGTTCGGCGTCCATATTATCAACACCATACCCTCCATGACTGTGGACATCTATGAATCCGGGAATGATTATATTTCCTTCGACATCCACTTCTTCATCACTATCGTCTTTTTCATAGATTTCCATCTTCCCCACACCCATGATTTCATCTGAAAAACGGATATACCCTTTCTCAATCTGACCTTCACCAGTGTAGAGTGTAGCATTAATATAGACCTTTGGCATTATGTTCCCCTCCAGTTAACTTGGTTATGTATACAAAACCCTTCACTAAAAACCAGCAAAGGGTCATGCATTTATACGTTGGTTTAGTGGTCGTTACTTCCAGAAATCATCGAATAGTGTGATTGGCAGATGGCGTTTGTGCATAGTCTGTAAATACCATTTTTCAATTGTTTCAGCAGCTTCACTGGATACTTCTTCTCCAATCAGATACTGGTCAATTTCATCATATGTCACTCCCAGAGCTTCTTCATCAGCAAGACCGGGTTTGTCGCTTTCCAAATCAGCCGTTGGTACTTTCTGGACTAAATGATTCGGTGCACCCAGTTCTCTAAGCAATTGTTTTCCCTGTTCCTTATTCAGACGGAATAATGGGTTCAGATCGGTTCCACCATCGCCGTATTTTGTGAAAAATCCAGTCACCGCTTCTGCAGGGTGATCCGTGCCCAGTACTACGCCATTGGCATCTCCGGCAATGGCATACTGGACCACCATCCGTTGTCTCGCTTTAATATTCCCTTTGTTGAAGTCACTCAACTTGAAGTCATTAGCCCCTACGCTCTCTTCAATCGCATCAGCAGCAGGCTTGATATCGACTCTCAGCACTTTGTCCGGCTTGATCCAGTCAATAGCATCCATTGCATCCTGTTCATCTGCTTGTTCTCCATAAGGTAAACGGACAGCGATAAATGCATAAGCATCATCACCAGTTTCTGATCTTAACTCTTCCATTGCCATCTGAGCCAATTTACCCAGCAGTGTCGAATCCTGTCCGCCAGATAAACCAAGGACCATCGTTTTCAGAAAAGAGTGCTTATTCATATACTCTTTCATGAAATCGATCGTTCGTCTCACTTCATTTTTTGGATCGATCACCGGCTGGACATTCATCTCTTCAACAATTTTTTTCTGTAAATCAGACATCATATAAAACAGCCCCTTTTTATTATTAGTCTTTTACTCCTTAATTAAAATATAGCATTTTCTTCAGAACTCGTCGATTTCGCAATCTTTTTGAACAGCTTGATCGTTTCAACTTTAGCATCGTAGAGTTTCTGTGATAAATCTACCGGGTAAGGCTCCGGGTTTAATAACCGCTTATGCTCTGCCCATTGTTCAGACAAACTTGTTTCTGCATATTCTTTTATTTCATCAAGTTGAGGCAGATCGTATACAAGCGCCCCTTCTACTATGATATGCTCCAGCAATGGACGTGCATAGAAATTTTCAACAGTCTTATTGATGTAAGTGTATTGTGGGTGAAACATGAACAGAGAATCTTCAGCATTCGGCTGCTCATCGTGAAGGGTGATGTAATCGCCTTCCGGTTTCTTGTTATTATAAGATCTGACTCGCCAGACTTGTTTTTTCCCAGGTGTCGAAATTTTGGCAGCATTCGCAGTCAGTTTTAAGGTGTGGTGCATATCTTCATCTTTTCCTTCAACAGATACGATTTTATAAACAGCTCCTAATGCAGGCTGATCGAAAGCAGTGATCATCTTGGTTCCGACACCCCAGACGTCTATTTTAGCTCCCTGCATCTTCAGGTTTAAAATGGTTTCAGCGTTTAAATCATTGGAAACAAAAATCTTCGCATCTGGATAACCCGCTTCATCTAACTGCTGTCTGACTCGTTTGGACAAATAGGATAAGTCTCCTGAATCCAGTCTCACTCCGAGAAAATTAATTTTGTCTCCCATTTCATCAGCTACTTTGATTGCATTTGGCACACCAGAATCGATTGTGTGATACGTATCCACCAAAAAGACACAGTCCTTATGCGTTTCAGCATAAGCTTTGAATGCCTGGTACTCATCCCGGTAAGCCTGAACAAGTGCATGAGCGTGCGTTCCGGAGGCAGGAATGCCAAAAACTTTAGATGCCCTTGTATTACTCGTCGAATCACAACCACCTATGTATGTGGCTCTTGATCCCCATAAAGCTGCATCAAATTCCTGTGCTCTTCTAGCCCCAAACTCAAGAACAGGGTCATCTCCAGCAGCACTTTTAACCTGTGACGCCTTAGTGGCTATCAGTGTCTGAAAGTTGACGATGTTTAAAACAGCTGTCTCAATCAGCTGGCAATCAACAATTGGACCTTCTACCTGAATGATAGGTTCATTGGCAAAAGCAACTTCCCCTTCTTTGAACGACCGAACCGTCCCTTTAAACCGCCACTCTTTAAGAAAATCCAAAAATTCTTCAGGAAACTCTTTTTCTTCTCTCAGGTATTCGATATCCGACTCAGAAAATTTTACATTTAAAATGTAATCAATCACACGTTCCAGTCCCGCAAAGATCGTATACCCCATTCCAAAAGGATTACTGCGGTAATAAACTTCGAATACGGCATTCTTCTGGTGATTACCTTTTTTCCAGTGCGTGTAAATCATATTCAATTCATAAAAATCTGTATGCAATGCCATACTGTCATCTGCATAAGTATTAACCATTACTTTTCCTCCTCAAACAGGCACATCTCTGTTAGCAAGTATACCATATTTCTATTGTTTTCGAATGCGATGTGTTTACTTTGGTACTATTAAAAAACAAAAAGACAGAGAAGGCTTCCGCTCACTTTTCTGTCTTTAATAGCGTATTCTGTTATAGAAAGAAGTTACTTTTTCAGCTTGAGCGGTCAGCGAATAGGCTAAAGCATGCTCACGCAATTGTTTCCCTTTTATTGGCAATTTCCCTTCGATCCATTCACTGTAGGCTTCATTCAGGGCTCTGACCAGCTCCTGTTTATCAGCTGATTCAATCAGCCAGCCTAGTTCATAATCAGTGATCAGTTCCCTGACATCTCCTACATCAGTTGCAATCACCGGTACTTCCTGTTCGGCTGCCTCTAACAAGACCAGTGGGAAGCTTTCGCTTTTAGATGGATGGACCATTATATCTGCCTGAGCAATAACCTCTTTTAAGCGCTCAGCTGGAAGCCATCCTTCAAAATGAATATGAGGTGAACAATGGAGTTCTTCAGCTAGCCTGCGCAGCCTGCCTTCTTCTTCCCCTTCACCGCACAGCATCAACTGCCAGTTTGTCGTGCCCATTTCGGTCAAGGCATCCAGCAGTAAATCGAACTGCTTGATTCGATGCAGCCTTCCTACTGCAATTATAGTAAATATCTCTTCATGGGATACAGATGAGAGCGGCTCGGAGAACGTTATACCATTATGTATCGTAGCGATTTGACTCGCACGCCCTCCCAGTTCACAGACGATCATTTTGATCTCATTTGAGACGGCGATGACGCCATCTGCCTTAATCAGACTTTTAGTGTTTATTTTTTCAAACAGTCTCCCTTTTAAACCTTGATTTTCAAAATCCAAGAGAGGATTACTGTGAACCGTGACAACCCACTTCACCTTAAGAAATGGCCTCAGCAGGTTGACCAGCATATTGGCACGTGGCCCATGAGTGTGCACCAGGTCAAACTGATTTGACTGAATATAAGCTTTGACTTGTTTTAAAACACTTAAATCATACCGACTTGATTGTTCAAACACCGTTACTGACAACCCTTTTTCCCGTGCAGCCTTTGCGACAGGTCCTTCTTCCAGCACGATCAGCTCAGCTTCAGTTCCAGTTTCCTGCAAAGCAGTCAATAGAGAAATGATGTGGACAAGCCCACCACCGAATTCATTTCCTGCATTTATATGGGCTACTTTCATGAGGACTCTTCCTGTTTATGCTGTTTATTTACAGCTTTAATAAAGTAGGGAAGGGCCAGCATTCGTTTGTATCTTGACGGCTGCTTGATCAATCGATACAGCCATTCAATGTGAAAACGCTGAACCAAAAAAGGTGCCCGTTTCGTCTTACCTGACAACACATCAAAACTTCCACCGACACCCACTGCAATACCTTTATCAGCCTTACTAAGGTAGGTTTTAATCCATTTTTCCTGTCTCGGGAAGCCAAATGCCACTAGGACTATATCCGGCTGTGATGCCTTAACTCTTTGAATCATAACAGGATCATCGTGATCAAAATATCCGTGATGCGACCCTGCAATAACTAGGTCGGGCCATTTTTCTTTGACGTTTTTGAGTGTCAAATCGAGAATATCTTCTTTCGCCCCAATGAAATACACACGTTTCTGATCGATATTAGCAATCTCGAGTAAGCCGAGCATCAGCTCAAAACCGGGTACTCTTTCTTTTATCGGTGTTTCCAGTTTTTTCGATGCTCTCACGATCCCAATCCCATCAGGCGCAATGTAGTCAGCTTCCATCAGCAAATTATAATAAGAAGGATTTTCAAGTGCATACATTACAATTTCAGGATTAGCTGTTACCAGAAAGGTTTTATCGTTATTTTCCATCCGTGTGTAAAGCTGTTTCAAAAATTCTTTTCGTGTCAAATTGTCAAAAGGAATACCGAGAATCGTTATTTTGTTCTGCATTTTTATTCCATCCATTCTAAATACTAGACATACTCAGACAGACCGTCAATGTCCCTCAAGTGGCTGACTTTATGGGATTATTTAACTGACTTAATCTGACATGACCTGATTTTTACCATTTCGTTTGACTTTATTAAGCAGCTGATCTGCTCGATTGAACAGCTGGCTGACGGTTTCACTTGGGTTGTACTCCGCTATTCCTGCACTGCTAGTTACTTCAGCTGGTTCAGTAAACCCATTTCCGTGGAAAGACAACCTAATTGTCTCTGCTATTTGCTTTGCCTGTTTCAGTCTAGTATCCGGAAGGACAATCAGAAACTTCCCTCCAGCAAATACTCCGGCGAAATGCGAATCGTCGATCGTATGTTTGATTACTCTTCCAGCCTCTCTGATCATTTCATCTCCAAACAGTGGCCCGAACAGGGCATTCTGATGTTCCAGGTTGTCGATATCAAGAACGATTAGTGAGACCGTTTCTACTTTACCAGTATTTACTCTCTGGACGACCTGGCCTAATTTTACCAGGATGTTCGACCGGTTAAATAAGCCAGTCAGCGTGTCCCTTCTTGACTGAAATTCCCATTCCTTATTCTTACGCAGCAATTCTTCTTTTTCATTTTCATGATGAGTAATATCAAAAACGATGCCTGATAAGAAAAGGGGTTTACCTTCCGGTGTGCGCTGCGTTACTTTTCCTCTATCATAATATGTTTTATAAGATCCATCCAGTGCTTTTATACGGTATTTGACTTCCCAGACAGAGATTTCACCGGCTAAATGTCTTCTCATTTCATCCATCACAAATTCGTAATCATCCGGGTGGAGGCGATCTGTGAAAAACTGAAAATCTACAGTTTCCGGTAAATCTTCTTTATTAAAGCCAAGTGCTGCAGCTTTCATTGGGTTAAATGTTACTTTATTTGCTGGGAAATCCCAGAACCAGTGGCCTAAATTACCAGTCCAAGAAAACTCAAGAGAGTCCTGGTTTTCCTGCATTGAAAGTAATTCTTTATTCAATCGTTTCATCGTTTCAAATTCAACTTTTAATTTTTCTAATTCCTGCATTTCGTCTGCCATGATACCGACTCCTCTAATTCTAGTATAATACAGATACCAGGGCTTTAATATGTCAGGGATGCTTCTATTCAATAGAATTAGAACGAGTTCACACAATTGTCGATTTTCGTTCCGATATTGGCCCTTCCAGCTGCTCCTACCCCTATGGTCTGATTCGATTAGTCTACGAGTTCAATAGAAATCAAATGAACCTGCAGCGGGTGACTTTCCATTACAGGTCCTTCATGCGTCACCCTCACTTCATCGCCTATTTCAAAGTTCTGATCTGCCGGTGCTGATATAGATACTTCAGTGCCCGACGACCTGATGGGTTCACCTTCATGGGGCTCAACTATTAAATGATTCGTTACCTGTACTTCGATGACGATCCCTGTAAATTCATCTGTCTGATCCTGCTCAAAACAACCTGTCAGAAACAGACTGACGGCAACGAGTGTCATAAATCTGTTTACCATTAATTACCCACCCTTTCAGCCTAATGTTTCTTCAGAAGCAATTGATCGATAAAATGATCAGTCGTTTTATGAATAATCATATCTGCCCTAAAACGCGTCGGCAGAATGTATTCCTGAAGATTTTTCAAGTTGACTGTCCGCCAGACGTTTTTAGCCATTTTAAAAGCCTCTTTCCTGTCACCGGCTGCATAGGGGTAATAGTAGTTTGTCGGATCTTTAAAGGCTGTCTGTAAAAGGAGCCCAAACCGTTCCAGGTACCATTTTTCTATTCTATCCGGTTCAGCATCGACATAGAAACTGAAATCAAAGAAATCACTGACGAAAATCTTTTCGTTCGCTGGTAATTGAAGGACATTAATGCCTTCAACGATCAGAATATCGGGCTGATCGATTATTTCAAATTCGTCTGGAACGATATTGTACAAACGGTGTGAATACAGGGGCACTTTAATGTCCCGTCTCCCACTTTTCACATCCCCCATAAAAGAAATTAGACGGTGCATGTCGTAACTTTCCGGAAAACCTTTCCGGTTAAGCATATGCCGTTCTTCGAGCACTTCATTCGGGTATAAAAATCCGTCAGTCGTGATCAGATTCACTTTCTTATCAGGATAAGCTCTAGCCATCATCGTCTGAAGAAAACGTGCCAGAGTACTCTTTCCGACAGCCACACTCCCTGCAATCCCTATTATGTAAGGCTCTTTAGACTCCGGTCTATCTAAAATTTTCTTTATTTCACTCTGTCTCGCATGATAATACTTAATGTATTGATGCAGTATTTGTAGAATAGGAAGATAGATTTCTTTAACGTCCTGAACAGATACCTGATCATTCAATGAACGCAAAGAATCGACTTCCTGATCGGATAACGAAATTTCCGTTTTATTATTTAACTGTTTCCATTCGTCCCTGTCGATTATATAAAATGAATCGGACTCTTTCATGCGGTTTCCTCCGCTCTTTCCTAATTATCTTTACTAGTTTACCAAATGTCGTGATGCTTTCACAATATAAGGTCATTAATAAATAATGAACGCTGACTGAATCTTTAATTAATTTTAAGTTTAACTTGGTATCATAAGTTAGAGTTTCTGTACAAAATACGTTATGATATACAGGATATTAAGTCTCATAACAAGCTGAGGTGAATTCATGAAGACACTTTCTGATCAGGCAGTGGGAACTGCACACGGAAAAATCATTCTTATCGGAGAGCACGCCGTTGTATACAATGAACCGGCAATCGCAATGCCGTTTCTTGCCACTCCTGTGGAAGTTATTATAGAGAAGATCGATGGCGACAGCGTTATCTCGTCAAGCTATTATCAGGGGTTTTTCAAGAATGTGCCCTCTTCTCTAAAAAATATATACACATTAACTGAAACCATTTGTGCTGACTTAAATCAGTCGGCTGATGGAATGAGCATTTCCATTTCAAGCCTGATTCCTCCCGAACGGGGCATGGGATCCAGTGCGGCAGTAGCGACGGCACTCGTTCGTGCACTGTTTTCTTACTTTAAGAAATCATTGGATCAGACGAGCCTGTTAAACTATGTCGATATCTCTGAAAAAATTGCTCATGGAAATCCCAGTGGACTTGACGCTCGCGTAACGAGCAGCGAATCCCCTGTTTATTTCAAAAAGAACAGTCGTTTCACATCCATTCCATTGCATGTATCAGGTTATCTGATTGCCGCTGACACTGGAATGAAAGGACAGACTAAAAAAGCTGTTGAAGATGTGGCTCAACAAATGAAACAGTCCTATAAACAGACCAGACAACTAATCACTAAAATAGGTCTGCTGACAGAAGAAGCCAAAACGGCGATCGAAGAAAATCACACCGTCCATCTTGGAGAACTGATGACTCTTTCTCATGACTGCCTTAAACAGCTGAATGTAAGTAACGAGGCATTAGACCACTTGGTCGATACAGCACTTAAACAGAAAGCGCTGGGAGCTAAACTAACCGGCGGGGGACGTGGCGGCTGTATGATCGCACTGGCTAAAACAGCAAAACAGGCAAAACGAATCGCTCATAAACTAATGGAAAACGGCGCGGTTGAAACATGGATCCACGCATTAGGAGAGGACTTTAATGACTAAATGGGTACGAGCACATACGAATATAGCCTTAATCAAGTATTGGGGCAAAGAAAATGAAGAATGGATCATTCCGAAAAATAATTCTTTATCGCTGACCCTGGATGCATTCTATACGGATACACAGGTTATATTTGACAAAACCCTCAAAGAAGACGAACTGATTCTGGATAATGTCATGCAAAATGCTTCTGCACTAAATAAGGTCCAGCGTGTTCTAGACGAAGTCAGATCTCAAGCCGGTATTCAGCTGAAAGCCCGTGTAGAGAGTAAAAATCACGTTCCTACTGCAGCCGGTCTGGCCTCTTCGGCTTCCGGATTAGCAGCATTAGCTGGAGCGGCCAGTCAGGCAGCCGGCTTATCTCTATCTGATACTGAGCTTTCGAAACTGGCTCGAATCGGTTCAGGTTCAGCCTCCAGAAGCATTTATGGGGGATTTGCCGAATGGGTTAAAGGTCACGACCATGATTCCTCTTTTGCAGTTCCTGTAGATGATGCAGACTGGGATATCGGCATGCTATTTGTCATTGTTAACGATGCCGTCAAAGAAGTATCGAGTCGCGACGGGATGAGAAGAACGGTTGAAACATCGCCTTTCTACCAGGGGTGGCTGGACTCTCTTGATAAAGATTTAAGGGACATGAAAGCTGCTATATCAGAACGGGATATTGAAAAAGTAGGCAGTATTGCCGAACGGAATGCGTTGAAAATGCATGCCACTACATTAGGAGCGAATCCTCCATTCACTTATTGGACAGCGGAAAGCATGACCGCCATGACGGCTGTCAGAGATTTAAGAAAACAGGAATACACTGCCTATTTCACAATGGATGCTGGACCGAATGTGAAAATCATCTGCAGACAGTCTCAGTTAACTGATATAAAAGACAAGCTGAGACCGCTCTTTACAGACGATCAGCTTATTGAGGCGAGACCGGGTCCGGGATTACATCTCGTAGATCAGTCCCAACCCACTATATAGTCAGAAAGGCCTTGTCATGAAAAAAGCACACGCAAAAGCACCTGGTAAATTATATATAGCTGGCGAGTATGCCGTTGTTGAACCGGGTCACCCGTCCATTATCGCGGCTGTTGACCGGTTCATTACAGTAGAAGTTGCTCCTTCGGAAAATACCTTCGGATCGATTAATTCGACTGTGCTTTCCACCGGCCCCATAAAATGGGAAAGAAAGAATAATCAAATCCTATCGCAGTCATCCATTTTGAAAGCTGATATTGTTTTCGCAGCTATGGTCACTGCTGAGGCATACCTTCGTTCGTTTATCCCGTCTATTCCCTATTATGACATCACTATTACAAGTGATATGCTCAGTGATAAGGGGCTGAAATATGGTCTCGGATCAAGCGGTGCAGTCACCGTAGCTCTGATCCAGGCTCTTCTCGACTCTTTTTCTGTAGGCTACACCCCATTACTTCTTTACAAACTGTCTGCTGTGGCCCATTTGTCGCTAAACAGTAAAGGCTCTTTTGGAGATCTAGCTGCTGCTAGCTTCTCTGGTCTGATAGCGTACTCGAGTTTTGATAAACGCTCTGTTCAGGAGAACTTGAATTTGAACCCCATCAAAACTGTTGTCGAGGCTGACTGGCCACATCTATCCATCGAGCAGCTTCCTCGTTTAAACCAAGTTTCTCTGCTTGTTGGATGGACTGGCTCACCGGCCTCTACAGAATCATTAGTCAGTCATGTAGAGACGGATCATGACCGCTTACCTTACGAAGTGTTTTTAACAGAAAGCAAGAAATGTGTCGAGCGGCTGATTATAGCCATCAAACAGCAGAAGACGTCGGATATCTTTAAAGAAATTACTTATAATCGGCAGCTGTTACTTAAGATGAGCCGATTTAAGCAGTTCGAATTAGAAACCCCTCTTCTGTCGACATTATGCTGTATAGCCGAGACTTTTCACGCTGCAGCCAAATCTTCCGGAGCCGGTGGCGGCGACTGCGGAATAGCACTAATTTCAGAAGACGTTGACCGTGAATCGCTGCTTCTTGAATGGATAGAAGCGGGTATCACACCTTTACCGCTTACTATTCATACACACTAATCTACTTATTGGAGTGACCTTATGTCTAAACCTAATAACCGCAAAAATGAGCATGTCTCTTTATCAGAAAAATTTTATCCACAGCAAGTCTCTTCTTTCAAAGATATCAGATTTGTTCATCAGTCTTTTCCCGAAATGGACGTAAGAGATGTTGATTTGTCTGTATCCGTTGAAGGTCTAAACTTTTCTGTTCCTTTTTTTATTAATGCCATGACTGGTGGAAGTGAATGGACTGGAAAAGTAAACGAAAAACTGGCAGTCATTGCCAGAGAAACCGGATTAGCTATGGCTACTGGATCAGTCAGTGCAGCGCTGAAAGACCCTTCTCAAGAAGAGACCTTTAAAGTTGTGCGCCGAACTAACCCAAACGGCCTCATTTTTGCCAATTTAGGCGCAGGTCACGGATTGGAAAATGCAAAAAGAGTCGTAGATCTCCTGGAAGCTGACGCTTTCCAGATTCACATCAATGCTCCTCAGGAAGTCGTTATGCCTGAAGGTGACCGTGAGTTCAGAGGATGGCTGACCAATATCGAATCGATTGTTAATGGTCTGAGCGTCCCTGTTATTGCTAAAGAAGTCGGATTTGGGATGAGCAGAGAAACCATCAGACAATTAGAATCTGTAGGTGTCAAGCTGATTGATGTCAGCGGGCAAGGGGGAACTAATTTTGCCCAAATCGAGAATTTCCGCCGTAAAGATTTCAAACTGGATGATTTTGAAGAATGGGGTCAGACGACTGCTGTCTCACTACTTGAAGCAGGAGACAGTGCCGTTAATTCCCATATCATCGCTTCAGGTGGGATCAGGCGACCAATGGAAATGGTCAAAGCACTGTCTATAGGGGCCTCACTAAATGGCTTATCCAGCCAGTTCATGCACATGGCACTTGATGATGTCGATCAGGCTATCGACACGATCAATCAATGGAAAGTTGAATTGACACACATTATGACATTACTGGGGGCCAGAACCATTGAAGACCTCAGAAGAACGGACATCATTATTACTGGAGAAACAGCAGAGTGGTGTTCAGCCAGAAAAATCAGTATTCAGAAATATGCATCTCGTTCCTGATACGAGATATTTTTTCCTACCCTAACAGGTCGTATACACTTTAACTGATGAGGTGATGTAATGAAGAAAACACAGCAGTCGACCTTTTCTTCACCCTGGTGGATGACACTTTATATTGTTCTTCAATGTACATGGGGCTTTTTACAAAGCGCACTTGGCTTATGCTTGTTCCTGATTCATCTAAAGGAGCCTCACGACTTTTATCATGGAAGCATACGTACTAAATGGGCGACTTTCAACGGCATTTCTCTTGGTTTCTTTATATTCACTCCCAATGAGGACAGCCCGAATTTATCCAAAAGAACATCACAGGGTCGGGATAAGATAAAAGACACATGTGAGCGTATCTCAGTTCATGAGTACGGTCATACCTATCAGTCGTTGATCTTAGGCCCACTGTATCTGTTTACTGTCGGAATCACGTCCCTCATCTGGTCACGATCTACATATTACCAGACCAAACGTAAAAAGGACGGCCTTACCTACTCCTCACTGTGGACAGAGAAGTGGGCAAATAATTTAGGCGAAAAGATATTAAATAAACCGTCAATCAGTCATTAAATTATAAAAGGAAGAGACGTTCTATCTAGTTTAGACGTCTCTTCCTTTTATCTGCATTCTTCATAAGTCTCTACTGAACACCGTTTCTACTTCATTCGGCCGCTCTAATCTATCGCATTTATCGAATCCGAACTTTTCATATAATCCTTCGTGATCAGTTACTATATATACTTTTTCGAATCCCCACCTTTTAAGGTATCGGGATCCTTCCTCAATCATCTGCTCACTTAACCTGTGACCTCTCGCGTTTTCCGTTACATATACAAAGCCAATGAACGGACTGTAAGGTAATTCCGGATAGGTATCTTTCCTAGTTAGCGTGCAGAAGCCCAAGATCTGGTTTCCTTCCACTGCCACTAACAGTCTTTCCCAGTCAGCAAATGTATCCTCCTCCATCAGTTCAGCCAGGCGATCTGCTGTTTTCCATGAACACTTTCTGGCATAGTCTATCATCTCTTCCCACATCTGATGATTCTTATCAATCAGCCTAAATTCCATGTATATGCTCCTCGTATTAAAAGATCAGCCACATGATGGTTATAGCCGTAATACCCAGCACCATGGACCATAATAAACTTTTTGTTTTCAAGGCGATCAGCACAACCAGGACTGACGGAACCAGTTTAATATTCAGTACTGGATTTATATTGAAGGTCCCTTCCCAGAAAAATATATCAGAAGCAACCAGAGCGGCGAAAATGGATACAGGGATAAACGACATCCAGCGGCTCAATGATGGCGATATTTCTTTTTTGCTTAGTAAGAGCAGCGGGAAAAATCGGGGAATGAATGTGACGACAGCCATTCCGCCAATCAGAAATAATGGGTGGTTAAGCATGTTCTCTCCCTCCTTTTCTCCTGTGTTCTCTCGTTTCTACATAATACCCTGCGAAAGAAGCCAAAACAGTCGCAATAACTAACGCTATATTGTGCTGAAGGACTATAGTCAGGATGACAGTAAAAATAATCGATACAGCTGCCGCAATGATATGTGGTTTCGAAACAAACTGCAACACCATCATACATAAGAACATGGCAATCAGCGCATAATTCATAATTAAGGTGTTGATAGGAATCTGGCTGCCAATCACGCCTCCAAGCATCGTGCTCAACACCCAGGTGCCATAATTGGATACACTGGTGACCAGCGCTTCTTTTGGAGTCCAGTTACCCAGCTGAAATTTGGAATAATTGATCCCAAATGTTTCATCTGATAAAGTATGGCCAAACAACCCGAGGAATCTAAGTGACCGATTTCTAACGAATCCGGATATACTCGCTGACATTAACACATGCCTTAAATTCAAAAAGAACACCATTAGTATAATTGAAGGAAATGATGCACCCAGAACAACCATGCTGGCTGCCAAAAATTGAGCTGCTCCGGCATAGACAAACAAACTCATGAGGAATATCTGGACGACTGAGAATCCCGCATCATACAGGACAATACCACATGCTATACCAAGGGCAATGTAACTGACCATAATAGGCGAACTTGCCTTAACGCCACTGACGATTGTTTCACGGTTCATATTTCGACACCCCAACTCTGTTATGTTAATATTTAGACAGTATAGCATATTTAAGACCACAATAAAGAGCAGATACTGTTTAAAATCAGCATCCACTCTATTCGTTTGTTTATTATTGAATTATGTCGTAAATCAGTGTCGGTTCAGTTCCCGTTTCAGATAAACGGATATTAGATAATACCTTGCTGACCACTTCTTCTTTGATTTCTTTGTTCGAATAAAGTGTAGCAATCGAATCGCCTTCGCTTACTTTATCTCCAACTTTTTTATGCAGGTAAAGACCTGCTGACAAATCGATCTCGCTCTCTTTTGTCTCGCGTCCTGCCCCCAGCATCATTGCTGCAATACCGACCTGATCCGCTACGATTTCCGAGACAACACCGTTTTCCTTAGAAATAATATCCTTAGTGAAGGCTGCTGCAGGTAACACCCCATCCGGGTCATCTGCTACAGTCGCATCTCCCCCTTGGGCTTCCACAAAGACTTTAAAGGCTGCCAGTGCTTTACCGTTGTGCAAGTTGGCTTCCAGTTTTTCGCGCGCATCTTCCAGTGAAGAAGCAGCCCCGCCAAGGTAAGCCATCTGACTACCTAAAACTAGACATAATTCAGTCAAATCTTCAGGGCCTTCTCCTTTAAGTGTATCGATTGCTTCTTTAACTTCCAGTCCATTTCCAATTGCGTTTCCTAAAGGCTGACTCATATCTGAAATAACTGCCATTGTATCTCTGCCGACAGATTTCCCGATTTTAACCATTGTTTCAGCTAGTTCCCTAGCCTGCTCAACATTCTTCATGAATGCACCGGCACCTGTTTTAACATCCAGGACGATCGCATCTGCTCCTGACGCAATTTTCTTGCTCATAATAGAGCTGGCAATCAGCGGGATGGATTCTACAGTTCCTGTAACATCACGTAAGGCATACAGTTTTTTATCTGCAGGTGTCAGGTTTCCGGACTGACCTACTACGGCTACTTTGTTTTTGTTGACTAATTCGGCAAAATCATTTTGAGAAAGCTCAACGTGGAATCCTGGAATAGCTTCCAGTTTATCGATCGTTCCACCTGTGTGACCAAGTCCACGCCCGCTCATTTTAGCAACGGGAACGCCGACACTGGCTACGAGTGGTGCTAATACTAATGTCGTTGTATCCCCCACGCCACCGGTAGAGTGTTTATCTACTTTTACTCCTTCAATTGCAGACAGATCAATCTGATCTCCAGATTCGACCATTGCCATTGTCAGGGCACTTCGTTCTTCTTCAGTCATTCCTTTAAAGTAAATAGCCATTGCCATTGCACTCATTTGGTAATCAGGAATCACTTCTTTTGTGTACTGGTCGATCATCCATTTTATTTCATCAGTAGTTAGTGCTTCATCATGCTGTTTTTTTTCAATCAAATCAATCATTCTCATTAAGTCAAACACTCCATTCTACAGTATCTTGTAAGCCTTATTCTAGCACATCTAAACTGATATATAAGGAGAGTTTCCTTAGAGATAATAAGAATATTCCAATAAAGACCATCTCTACTACACGATATTTTCAAAAAATGGTAAAATTGGAAGGAAGCGCAGACAACAAATAATCAAGGGAGCGATATCATGACTAGTCAAAAATTAAATACTTTTTTAGAAAAGAATCTTCACGAATTAAAAGACAATGGACTTTACAATGAAATCGACGTTATTGAAGGTCCCAATGGGGCAGAAATAAAAGTCAACGGGAAACAACTGATCAATATGTCTTCAAACAACTATTTGGGATTTGCAAATGATCAGCGCTTAAAAGCAAAAGCAAATGAAGCAACAGAAACTTATGGCGTTGGTGCGGGTGCTGTACGTACTATCAACGGCACACAAACGATACATGAAGAACTGGAAGCAAAGATCGCTGAATTCAAGCACACAGAAGCAGCCGTTGCATTCCAGTCAGGTTTCAACTGTAACATGGGGGCTATCTCTGCCGTCATGAACAAAAACGATGCCATCTTATCCGATGAACTGAACCATGCTTCAATTATCGATGGCTGCCGGTTATCCGGTGCTAAAGTTATTCGAGTTAAGCACCAGGATATCGATGATCTGCGTGCCAAAGCAAAAGAAGCAGTTGAAAGCGGACTGTATGAAAAAATTATGTACATCACTGATGGCGTCTTTTCAATGGATGGAGACGTTGCAAAATTACCTGAACTCATTGAAGTGGCAGAAGAATTCGACTTGATCACTTACGTCGATGATGCCCATGGCTCAGGCGTTATGGGTAAAGGTGCCGGAACCGTGAAACACTTCGGGCTACAGGATAAAATCGATTTCCAGATGGGCACTTTGTCTAAAGCAGTAGGCGTAGTTGGCGGATACGTTGCCGGTTCGCAAAACCTGATTGACTGGTTGAAGGTGCGTGCTCGTCCGTTCCTGTTTTCTACTTCTCTAACACCAGGAGCGGCTGCTGCCTGTATCGAAGCAATTGATATCATGTCAAATTCAACAGACGAACATGACCGCCTGTGGGATAATGGCCGATACTTGAAAGAAGGCTTGAAAAATCTGGGATTCAATATCGGGAATTCTGACACACCGATCACTCCATGTATTATTGGAGAAGAGAAACTGACTCAAACTTTCTCTAAGCGTTTAACTGAGGAAGGCGTCTACTGTAAATCAATCGTTTTCCCAACTGTCCCTCGTGGAACAGGTCGCGTAAGAAATATGCCAAGTGCGGCACATACTAAAGATCAACTGGATAAAGTGCTGAAGATTTACGAAAAAGTCGGTAAAGAACTGAACGTTATCAGCTAGTCATTTTTTCTGATTTGGAGAAAGGAGCGCCGTGCTCTTTTCTCTTTCTATTACTTACTAAACCAAACATAAAATCGGAGGATTTTTAGTGAAAAAAATTATTATTACTGGGGCCCTGGGTCAAATCGGCTCAGAACTGACAACCAGACTACGCGAAGTCTACGGTACTGAAAATGTTGTAGCAACCGATATCAGACAGCCTGAGCATTCAAAAGTAGTAACTGACGGCATTTTTGAAGTCCTGGATGTTACTGATGCAGAACGTATGAGAGCATTAGTAGAAGACTATACAGTTGACACATTCATCCATTTGGCTGCTCTTTTATCTGCTGTGGCTGAAGCTAAACCGCAACTCGCCTGGACACTTAATATGGGTGGATTGATGAACGCTCTGGAAGTTTCACGTGAGTTTGATTTAAAATTCTTCACGCCAAGTTCGATCGGCGCATTTGGACCTGAAACACCTAAAGATCAGACGCCACAAGTTACCATCCAGCGTCCGACAACGATGTACGGTGTGACTAAAGTCAGTGGTGAACTGCTTGGCGACTACTACTTCCAGAAATTTGGAGTAGACACCCGCAGTGTTCGCTTCCCTGGTCTTATCTCATATGACACTCTACCCGGTGGCGGTACAACGGACTACGCCGTTGATATCTATTATGAGGCACTTAGAAATAATGCTTATACGTCTTTCATTGACAAGGGAACATACATGGATATGATGTATATGCCCGACGCAGTAGACTTGATCATTCAACTGATGGAAGCAGACAGCGATCAGCTAACGCACCGTAATGCCTACAATGTCAGTGCCATGAGCATTGCACCGGAAGATGTGGAGAAAGCTATTCAAAAACATCAGCCTGGCTTTAAATTGAGTTATGATGTAGATCCAGTTAGACAAGGGATCGCTAATTCTTGGCCAAATGCCATCGATACCAGTGCCGCTCAAGAAGAATGGGGTTTCTCTCCCAAATACGATCTGGAAAAAATGACCGCAGACATGCTGTCAAAGTTAAAAGTTAAAGTTGTATAACCTGATTTAAAAAAATAGTCTGTATCACGTTTCACTAGTGTTGCATTAAAAATTTTAACTGTTTCAACACATGAAAAAGTCCTTTATAATGGGGGTGGATGACTTATCCAAGACCAAAACAAAGGACTTACAGCATGGATAAGTATAAAACAAAAATGACCATAAATAAATGGTTTTCGTATATTTCTTTAGAAAAATTAAGTGAAACGTCTCGACAGGCTATCGGCCAGTTTGATCGGTATTCAAAAAAATTAACGTTTAAAAAAGTACTGAAACTCTTTCTCTATGCGATTAATGATGAAACCGATAGCCTACGGCATTTGGATCAACAGTTAGTCAACCCAAACTTAAAAAAAGTGATTGATATTGAGTCCATTAGCTTCTCTCAATTATCACGTGCCTTACGACAGATCGAACCCTCTGTATTGATGGATATTTTCACGCAATTACTTTCAGTGGTTCATGAAAAAACAGTGATGCAATCAAAAGAAAGAGTGTTTCTAATTGATTCATCCACTTTTTCACTCAATAAAACACTGTATCCCTGGGGCACGTTTCGCCCGACTAAGTCGGGAATCAAACTGCACTTAAAAGTCTGTCATATGAAAGAAGGATGGGTGCACCCTGAACAATTTGAACTGTCCCATGCATCTGAACACGACCATGATCACTTGAACGTCTTTATCAATGAGAAACGGGCGACCTATGTTTTTGATCGCGGGTATCTGGATTTCGCTCAGTTTGATCAAATGAACTGGGAGGGCTACTTTTTCGTTTCCCGCATTAAAAAGAATACAGCCGTTCATGTTCAAGCGCACCTGGAAGTGTCTCATGAATCAGGGATTATCAGTGATCAATTGGTTCAGCTGGGAAAATCGACCTACCTGACGGGTTTGTTTCGCTTAGTAACGATTGAACGTAAGCATCAATCGAATCTACGTATCCTGACGAACCGAATGGATCTTTCAGCAGAGGCTATCGGAAAGATGTATCAATCAAGATGGCAGATCGAGTTGTTTTTCAAGCACATCAAACAACATTTGACCATTAAAACGTACTATTCACAGTCTGAACAAGGCGTAGAGAATCAAGTGATTCTTGCGATGATTGTCTACTTACTGACGTTACTGTTGAAACTTGAATTAAAGTTGAAATCAACCCTCTTCACTATTTTGAGACAAATCAGAGCGTTACAGTATGAACCGTTTGAGTGTTTCAAAGAATCGTTCGCCCCTGGTTAAGTGAACGAGAGTTCAAATAGATTAATCCACAACTGAATAACCTAAAAATTTCTGGAAAAAGTCATCCCTTGCGCCAGCAATTGACTTTTTTGGAAATTTTAACGAAAACTACTTGTGATAAAAGTAACAACCTATAAAACCTATTTATTCTAAGTTTTATGCAACACTAGTGATCACGTTTATTCCTTTCTTTAAGGAACTGACAGGATACAGGCTATTTTTTTAGTCCGTTTTAATTGTTTAAAAGCATGACTAGAGCCGCTATTAAAGACATTAAAGACTGATGGTTTGAGAAATGTGTATCACTTCTTCTTATTAGATACTCATTTGCAGCACTCGGAAAGTTTATCTGGTCGAGTGCCTCATATCTCGCCTTATTCTGTCAGCCCGATTCACCTGCTAGAGCGAGCGCTACATATAGACCCTTTATTACGTCTACTCGACTCGAATAATTGAGTGAGCACTACATATAAGCCCTCATTACGTCTACTCGATTCGAATAATTTAGCGAGCACTACATATAAGCCCTCATTACGTCTGCTCGATTCGAATAAATGAGCGAGTACTACATACTACCCCCTCATTACGTCTACTCGGTTTGAATAATTGAGCGGGCACTACATATAGACCCCTCATTACGTCTGCTCGATTCGAATAATTTAGCGAGTACTACATATAAGCCCTCATTACGTCTACTCGATTCGATTAATTGAGCGAGCACTGCATATAAGCCGTTCATTCCGCCTACTCGTCTCGATTACCTGGCAGAGACGACTTCTACCTGTCTCATCTGGGCTTTTCATGCATTCAGCGTGTGACGTCTATTACTTCGGGTCCGTCTTCTCTTCCTACAATCACCTTTGTCACACAATCCAGAAACAAACCGTGCTCTACAACACCGGTCACTGAGTCCAGCCATTTGGCGAGCTCGTGTGGCTGATCGATCACATCCAGATGCAAATCGATAATGACGTTGCCGGAATCCGTAATCAGCTTACTGCCACCTTCATCAAGTCGGTAAGAAGGACTCAAGTTTTCCCTGTTGAATAAATTAAATACCTGATCACAGCCAAATTGAACGACTTCCACCGGCAAAGGAAACGCGCCTAGTTTGTGGACCATTTTACTGTCATCTACGATCCAGATGACTTCTTCGGACTGATTAGCGACCATCTTCTCAAACAAGTGGGCAGCTCCACCACCTTTAATCCCTTGAAAATCATCGGAAATTTCATCAGCCCCATCAATCGTTATATCAATATGATCAACGTCATTTAAGTCTTTTAAGGGAATACCTAATTCCCCGGCCTGCTCAGTTGTGCGATGTGATGTTGTCACTCCAATGATCGACAAGCCTTCTTCTTTGACCCGTTTGCCAATAGCTTCTACCATATAATAAGCTGTTGAGCCTGTTCCCAGTCCAACGATCATGCCATCTTTTACAAATTCCGCTGCCTTATACCCCACCATTTTTTTCAAGTTCACTGTACTGACCCCTTTACACGTATAGTAATTAAATTATAGCATACTAAAAAGGAAGCCAGGACTCTAAAATAGGAACCCAGCTTCCTTTACAACTATTTGATCATTTTAAATTCCAGAAACAGATCATTGTAAATCCCTGTGTGATAGAGTCCGAGATTTTCATAGACTTCAAGGTTATCCATCATTGTTTCGCTTGGATAAAACTGCTCATCTTCAATGGTTTCTTCCGGCAGATAATCCATGGCGGTTTCATTGGGTGTACTGTACCCAACATAATCAGCATTTTGAGCCGCAACTTCAGGATCCAGCATGAAATTAATGAACGCATAGGCTGCCTCTTCATTCTGAGCTGTATGAGGAATCACCATATTATCAAACCAGAGATTTGAGCCTTCTTCTGGAAGGATGTATACAATCGATTCATTTTCCCACATCATATCCGCAGCTTCTCCAGAATAAGTCACCGCAATGGCAGCCTCTTCCTGAATCATATACATTTTTATCTCATCAGCTACCAGTGCTTTAATGTTGGGAGACAATCCCCGAAGCTGTTCGGTCGCCTCTTGAAGTTCACTGTTATCTGTTGAATTCAATGAGTAGCCAAGCGTCTGAAGGCCAATGCCTAAGACTTCTCTAGCTCCATCGATCATGAGTATACTGTTCGCCAGTTCTGGACGGTATAGATCCTCCCAGCTTTCTGGTTCGAAGCCTTCCAGCATGTCTTCATTATAGGCGATCCCTAACGTCCCCCAGAAATAAGGAATTGAATACCGGTTCCCAGGGTCAAAATTCAAATTCAGAAAATCGGAATCAATATGGTCAAGTCCATCTATTCGGGAATGGTCCAGCTCAACCACCAGATTTTCTTCGATCATCCGCTCAATCATATACTCACTCGGGATAGCCAGATCATAGCCGGTCCCTCCCTGCTGAACTTTGGTGTACATGGCTTCATTTGAATCAAATGTTTCATAAACAACACGGTAGCCGGTCTCTTCTTCAAACTGATCGATCAAATCTGAATCAATGTAGTCTCCCCAGTTATACAGATGAAAGACATCCGATCCACCTGTTCCCTGTGCCTGTTCAATCAGTCGACCACCGGCAAAAGCAGCTGCTGAAAGTCCGATAATGAGTAAAGACAGGTTCACTAATTTTTTCATTATGGCGTCACCGCTTTCTCATGATTTGTCGGATCCATATGCGCCAGCTTTCTGGTTCTCTGCTGTTTTTGAATGAAGTAATAACCTGCAACCAGACTGAACGCTACCAGGAATAAAACTGTACTCAACGCATTAATTTCCAGACTGACGCCCTGCCTTGCTCTAGAATAGATTTCAACAGAGAGTGTGGCAAACCCGTTTCCTGTAACGAAAAAGGTAACGGCAAAATCATCTATCGAATACGTAAAAGCCATAAAGTAACCAGCTAAAATACCAGGTGTGATATTTGGTAAAATAATTTCCTTGAGGACCTGCCAGTTAGTCGCACCCAAGTCTTTGGCTGCAGTAATCATGTTTTCATTCATTTCTTCCAGCCTCGGCAGGACCATAAGAACAACGATCGGTATACTGAACGCAATGTGAGACAGAAGGACAGAGTAAAACCCTAATCTGAACCCGACGACAGTAAAGAGCAGCAGAAAGCTGGCCCCAATAATAACATCCGGCGATACCAGTAAAATATTATTGAAGCCTAAAAGGAGATTCTGAGTCTCGCGCCTTCTGGAATAATAAATACCAATCGCCCCGAGCGTCCCAATAGTCGTTGCCAGCAATGCTGAAAGCAGCGCTACTCGAATAGTATCCAGCGCAATAATCATGAGTCGTGTGTCTTCCGCGAGAGCAGCGTAATGCTCAAGGGTAAAGCCGCTGAACTGATTCATCGTGCCCGCTTCATTGAATGAGTAGAATATAAGATACGCAATCGGTGTGTACAGCAGAATGAATACGACAACTAGATATAGTGAAGCCCATTTATTATTTTTGATCATCTGACCGCCACCCCTCTCTTGCGTTTACGGGTCAGATACATGACGGCGAACATGATGATGATCAGTACAATCCCCATTGTCGAACCCATACCCCAGTTCTGAGTGACCAGAAAATGCTGCTCAATGGCTGTTCCCAATGTGATCACACGGTTTCCGGCAATAAGACGGGTCAGCATGAATAAAGATAAAGAAGGAATAAATACCGCTTGTACACCACTTCTTACGCCTGACAGCGAAAGGGGCAGAATCACAGTGGAAAATGTCTTCCATTCACTGGCTCCCAGGTCACGACTAGCATATACCATGGAATCATTTATATCATCAATCGCATTGAATACAGGAAGCAGCATGAACGGGATTTCAATATAAGTCGCTACGATCAGAAAACTGATCCGGGTAAAAAGTAACGGTTGTGCACCAAGTCCCATAAAGTCCAGCAATTGATTGACCATTCCTGTCTGACTCAAAATCCCTATAAAGGCGTAAGTTTTGAGCAGGATGTTCATCCAGGTCGGTAATATCAGTACAAGCAGCCACAATTGCTTGTTTTTTGTCCGCGTTAAAAAGTAGGCTGCCGGATAACTGATAGTCAGCGTCAGTACCGTAATAAGGAACGCATAGATAAACGACTGCAGCGTCATCGTTAAATAGACACGAGAGGTAAAGTATGTTTGAATATTAACTAATGTAAACGACCCGTCAAGTCCACGAAACGACTGGAACAACAGTAAGAGAACGGGAAATATGACAAACAGCAGGATCCACAAATAGTATGGGACAGACAAAAGCTTCCTTTGTTTAACCATCTAACCTGTCTCCTTCCTCAACTGAAAAGGAGGCAGGTGCTGAATAGTTTTCGATCCGCTCATCAAATGACTCTTCCGTTTCGTTAATTCGCATAATGTGGATATCTTGAGGTTCAAATTGTAAGCCAACACGTCTTCCGGGTTCAGTCTTTTTAGTGGAGTGCACCATCCATTGATTACCATCATTGTCCATTCCCACAATTTCGTAATGAACACCTCTAAATAATTGCGTCTCTACCCTGATTTGCAAGGCACCCTTTTCTGCTTCAGTTAAGACCAGATCTTCCGGTCTGATCACGACATCCACTTTTTCATCGGGATTCATCCCGCCATCGACGCACTGAAAAGACTTGCCTGCAAAAGATACGACATAATCCTCTATCATTCGCCCTTTTACAATATTACTTTCACCAATAAAGTCAGCAACATAACGATTGATGGGTTCATCATAAATATCGATAGGTGTCCCTGTCTGAACGATTTCACCCTCATTCATGACCATTATTTCATCACTCATCGCGAGTGCTTCTTCCTGGTCATGTGTAACGAATAAAAAAGTGATGCCCAGACGCTGCTGCAGTTCTCTCAGTTCATACTGCATATCTGTGCGCAGTTTGAGATCCAAAGCAGACAAGGGTTCATCCAGCAAAAGCACATCTGGTTCATTGACTAAAGCTCGTGCAATTGCCACACGTTGCTTCTGACCACCGGACATACCTGTAATTTCACGTTCATCATATCCGTTCAGTCTGACTAATTTCAGTACAGCACTAACTTTCTTTTTAATGTCCTCTTTTGAGAGTTTCTTCATTTTCAATCCGAACGCGACATTATCAAACACGTTCATATGTGGGAACAAAGCATAGTCCTGAAAAACAGTGTTTACTTTCCGTTTGTTTGGAGGGGTGTTTTTTGTATCCTCTCCGTTCAAATAAATAGAGCCCTCAGTAGGGGACGTAAATCCAGCCAGTAAATTCAGTATAGTGGACTTCCCACATCCGGATGGACCCAGTAAAGTATAAAATTTGCCTCTTTCCAATTCAAAAGTGATGGTCTTTAGTACACTTTCTTTATCATATTTTTTTTCAACCTGATCGAAGGAAACAATTATTTCTTCAGTCAACAAAAAACACCCCTTTATAACCGATTTAATTAACCTTTATAATTATAGCGATTAAGGGGTGAAAAGCAATATTTATTCAATTTTTTAAAGCGCGTGATACTCAAATTTGTTGAAAAATTGACAGTCCTGACTAATCTGTTTCAAAATAATCGTTTTGTTCGTTTTTAATATATGGAATTTATAGCTACAGCCCTTTTATTTCTTATTTTCATAGGTCAAAATGATGTCCTCACAAATGGTGTGACTGATCAAAGCGGATTCTACTGAAACAGGCATTACCGTTTTATTCTCCAAAGCACTTAAAAAAGCCTCGATCATGGGGTGAAACCCTCTTTTTTCGAGTGTCTCTGTCCAGTCTCCTGCGGTTTGACTGAACTTTCCTTTCTGATCAAATCGTGAGAGTTCTGTCAGATTATCAACAGTATACGTTCCTGAAGGGCTTTGAAGCTCGAGGGTTTCTCTTTTTGCACCTGATTCATTATTTACGGAAACGAGTGCTGTAGTCTGAGCAGACTTCAAAAGGACCCACGCACGCTTAAACTGATCATCCTCCACGACGACTTCAGAAGCAGTGATCGATAATGATGGGTCATCCATCAGATAAACAGCTGTGTCTATCGGGTGGATCATCAAATCGTATATACGGTACCTGACAGAAAAATCAGTAGCGGCGAATTGGTTTTTCTGAACAATCAGCATATTTTTGTCTTTTATCTCTGAAAGCTGGTTGACTTGCGGAGCAAAACGTCGGTTAAAGCCGATCATAAGAGGGGTATTCTTATGATTTGACAGGGTAATCAATTCCTTTGTCTTTTCAATATTTTCGGTCAAGGGTTTGTCGACAAAAACAGGAATCGATCGATCAAGATAGAACCGGATCATTTCCTCATGTGTTGGTGTTGGTGTATGTATGCATACCGCATCGACTGAATTGGCCAGCTCTTCCCAGGATGTATGCAGCTGAGAGTCAGTCAAACCGTATTTCTCACCCAATTCTTTAAGTCTGACCTCATTGCGTGTACAGAAATGCCATGTGTGCTGTGGAAAGTGAGTTGTGTAAATCGGAAGATACGCTTTCTGAGCGATCGTTCCTAGTCCAATAACGCCAATATTCATCTGATTTCCTCCATTTTTTAAATATAAAAAGAGCAGACTCAACCAATCACGACTTGCTTAAGCCACCGATTCAGTACTGCTCCTTGCTTTAATTGTCTTCAGTTAATGGTAAAATTTTTCCTAGTTGGGCATGAAATGTACTTGCTGCTTTTTTCATAAGATTATCTCTAGATTCAACCGCTACGGGATGGTCTTCACCAATGATTTTGACTTCTGTTTCAAGTTGTACACCATCTTTTTCAAGGATGACTTCTTTAATGTGTTCGATCAACTCAATATAATCAGTGGCAGTGGCATTATCAATATTAACAATAAATCCTGCATGCTTAGTGGATATTTGAGCGCCGCCCCATTTAAGTCCTTGTAATCCGGCTTCCTGAATCAGTTTACCTGTAAAATACCCTGTCGGTCGTTTAAAGACAGATCCACATGATGGGTATTCCAATGGCTGCTTGGATGTCCGTAAATATGTCAATTCATCCATTCTATCTTTGATTTCTTCCGCATCGCCTTTTTTCAGTTCAAAGACAACTTCTAAAGCAATTTCATCTGTTTCCTGCAGCTTGCTGTGACGATAAGAGAAATCCATGTCATTATTATCTCGCTCGATTATGTGTCCTTCACGAGTCAGGACCGTAACTGATTTGATAACTTCTTTTACTTCACCACCATAGGCACCAGCATTCATATAAACGGCTCCACCAATGCTTCCAGGGATTCCGCAGGCAAATTCCAGTCCTGTCAGATTCGACTGATAGGCTCGTTTACTCACTTCAATCAGTGCGGCACCGGTCAAAACTTTAATTGTATCCTCTTTGATCACAATCTGGTTCATATCTGTCAAGATGATCGTAGCTCCACGAATCCCGCCGTCTTTAACGATTAAATTACTAGCATTCCCTAGTATTGTGACGGGCCAGTTTTCCTCGTTCAGCCAACTGATCAGTTTCTGTACTTCTTCTTTTGTTTTAGGAAAAATCAGTGCATCTGCAGGTCCACCCGTTTTTGTGTAAGTATAATGGGCTAAAGGTTCATTTTCTTTAATGTTGACGTTTGGGAAATTCTTTTTTAGTTTTTTTATATTCATTAGGTTATATTGTCCTCTCGTAAACAGTGATTCAGCTCCTTGTAACTACTTCTGGTAAGCAAATCATGTTTATTTTAACATTATTTATAATGAATGTGTAGGTTTGTAATGAATTGTCACCTAATCGTCAAGTCTTAAATCATAGCCCAGCGCTGTTTCTCCAGCCAATCGGTCAAAGTCATCTCTTTTTTTATTTCAGCATCTGCATTGATTTCGAGCAGAAAATCTTCTTCCTCATCTTGTCCCCCGATCCTCATGAGGAATATAGCGATTCCTTTTCCAAAGTAAGAATAGGTTTCTGAAAATTCTACCGACGTCATACTGTTGATTGATACGAGTGATGCTGAGGTGAAAAAGTGGTCGAATACAGTCCCAGTCTGAGCTGTGGTATGATTGATTGGAAGAGAGAGCATTAGCCCTCCTGACCCTATTGAGATAAGAGAAGCCAGGTTGATTTTCAAGCTATTCGGCCATTTCTTTATTCGCAATAACATTTTTTTCATATGGACACCTCTGATGATTTTTCCTTAGTGTATTTTATCAATTATTTAATCATATGTAGACTAATACAACTGAGGAGCGCCGCTCTGCCCTCTTCGGCTAAGGTGATGGAGCCTTTGCTCACTTTCAGCCTCTTGACTGAAAATAAAGAAGACGTGCATCTTGCTTTTTATATCACGGGCGATTATAATAAATTTACAAACAAATAATTGTACGGGAGTAACAGGCAGAGATTTCTCTGTTGCAGTGCCACCAATCGTAGATATCTAATCTGCTGGTGCTGCATTAAATTGTGAGACGTATACGGAGTGAAATCTCCGTATACGTCTTTTTTTATCTCTTATTCCGACAAACAGAAAGGAAACTGAAATGGATTACTATAAACAGACAAGCGAGGACGTCATCAGTGAATTGAACTCTTCCTCTGATGGACTGAACAGTGAAGAAGTCTCTAAACGTCGTGAAACATACGGTTTGAACGAAATAGCTCAAAAAGATCAGCGCTCTATTTTCTCACTTTTTGTCGAATCGTTTAAAGATCCTATGGTTATTGTTCTACTGATTGTTGCTATTATTCAAATTCTGATAGGAGAACAACTGGAACCATTGATTATCTTCACTGTACTGATCCTTAATTCAATTCTCAGTGTGGTTCAGACTAAAAAAGCTGAAGATTCACTGGAATCCTTAAGAAAGATGGCTTCACCCAATGCAACAGTTTTAAGAGATGGGAAAACACAATCTATTGATGCAAAAGACATAACTGTCGGAGATATTATTATTCTCGAAGCAGGCGATAATATACCTGCGGACGGCCGGCTGATCGAAGCTGAATCTCTACAGGTTCAGGAAGGGTCTCTGACAGGAGAATCTGTTTCATCTGATAAAAAAACAACTCCCTTGACCGAAGATACACCGCTTGCTGACCGGATTAATATGGTTTACAGCGGTACACTTGTCACTTATGGTCGAGGTCGCCTGCTGGTGACTGAAATAGGTGAAACAACTGAGATGGGCAAAGTGGCACAACTGATTCAAAGTGCTTCACACAAACAAACCCCTCTGCAGCGAAAACTGGACCATTTCAGCAAGAAACTAGGCTGGGCAATCCTTCTTCTCTCTGTTTTGATATTCGCTATTCAGGCAGGCCGTATTTTCCTTGGAAACACAGAGGATGTAACGGTTCCTTTGCTGAATGCCTTTATGTTCGCTGTAGCCGTTGCAGTAGCCGCTATCCCTGAAGCTCTGCAATCTATCGTCACTATTGTCTTATCCGTGGGAACGAATAAAATGGCTAAACAGCACGCCATCATCAGACAACTTCCAGCTGTTGAAACATTAGGATCGACTAGCGTTATCTGTACCGATAAGACGGGCACGCTGACTCAAAACAAAATGACTGTTGTCGATTCTTATATTCCAAACGGAGCATCAAATTTATTCTCAGGTGATCCACAAAAGTGGACCGAGTCCGAACAGATTCTAATGCAGATTGCCACTTTGACTAACGATTCAACCTTAAACGACGAGGGAGATTCAAGTGGTGATCCAACTGAAGTTGCGCTCATTGCATACAGCAACAAGCAGAGCCTCCCTTATGACCAGGTTCGAAAAACATACCCTCGTTTGTCAGAACTGCCTTTCGATTCAAGTCGAAAACGCATGTCAACTGTACATGAGATAGATGGGGAGAAACGACTGCTTGTCAAAGGCGGACCTGATGTTATATTCTCTCTCTGTTCTAAAATCAAAATGAATGGTGACATTGTTTATCTGACAGATGAATTACAGAAAGAACTAGTTGATCAGAACGAACGTTTTTCGGATCAGGCTATGCGTGTACTTGCCTTCGCTTACAAACCGGTTGAAACTGACGATGTCTCTATTGAAGATGAAAATGATCTTATATTTGTGGGCTTGCTGGCCATGATCGATCCGCCTCGTCAGGAAGTCTATCATGCTGTTGAAGACGCGACACGTGCTGGAATCAAAACGGTCATGATTACCGGAGACCACAAAACAACTGCTCGAGCTATTGCCAGAGATTTAAATATATCAAGTGAAGGAGACCTTGCTTTTACCGGTCAGGAGCTTGATGCATTATCCGAGGAAGAACTGATGGAAAACCTCGAGAAAATTACTGTTTATGCCCGTGTCACACCAGAAAATAAAATTCGAATAGTCAAAGCTTGGCAGAATAAAAAACAGATTACGGCAATGACAGGTGATGGTGTTAATGATGCACCTGCCTTAAAACAAGCAGATATCGGTATTGCCATGGGTAGCGGAACAGATGTATCTAAAGATGCTTCAGCCATGATCTTGACAGATGATAACTTCGTTTCAATCGTCAAAGCCGTGTCCGTTGGCCGTACCATATACAGCAACATCAAAAAAGCCACTGCTTATTTATTCTCAGGTAACCTTGGGGCAGTCATTGCTATATTATTTGCACTGATCATGAACTGGGTCAGCCCATTTACTGCTCTGCAGCTACTATTCATAAACTTAGTGAATGATTCTCTGCCAGCCATTGCTTTAGGTCTTGAGCCTGAAGAACCAAATGTCATGAGTCAGAAACCGCGTGATCCGGATGAAACAATTTTCTCAGGACAGACGCTTCAAACCGTTATTTTTAGAGGAAGTCTGATTGGTATTGCGGTCATCATTTCCCAGTTTATCGGATTGCAGTATTATACAGCAGAAATCAGTATCGCTATGGCATTCACTACATTAATACTGGCCCGTACTCTGCAGGTGTTCCCTGCCCGTTCTATTACTCAAACTAGTTTTGAAGCCGGATTTCTGAAGAATAAATTTGTTATTCTTGCCTTTGTGTTCTGTCTGGGGCTATACGGTGTCACTCTTCTTCCAGGTATCAGAGGTGTCTTCTCTATTCCTGCGACATTTGGATTAGTCCAATGGGCAATAGCTGCCGGATTAGCTTTAAGCACAACAATCATCATGGAACTTAGAAAAAAATTACTCCCTTTCAAATAAAGTAACGCTGTAAAAATGACTGACTGATAACCAAAAAGAAACAACGCCCTTTGTTTAATAGGGCGTTGTTTTTTTAATTACTCTTCATCAGCTCGTCAACATAGTTGACTGTTTCAGGCTGGTGCTCTTCAATTTCTTTTATTTTATCTGCAAATTGAGGCAGATGTTCTTTGTGAGCATATAATAGCTGATCCAGGATATCCTTCGCTACTTTTCCACCGGGAACTAATGGATTGATGATAAACGAGCTGAGTGCACGATTATAGTCTCCATCGATTGCGGCACGGATAACAGTTTCTTCCATTCCTTTCATGCTCTGGACTAATCCACGTGCTTCAGGTGTAAAGCTTCCCCAGTTATAGGGCTCAAAGCCATGAGACGTCACCACCCCGGACACCTCTACAGCACAGTCATAAGGCAAATCGACGATCGTTCCATTGTTCTCGGTAGAGACGACCATCTCGGTCCGCAAGTCATTTTGAATAGACGCGATGATCTCACATGCTGCGTCACTGTAATGTGTTCCCCCACGTTGAGATAACTCTTCAGGTTTATAATCCAGTTTTGGATCTTTGTACAAGTCAAATAACCTGGCTTCTGTTTTCTTAACGACCTGTGCGCGGGTTTCGCCTTTTTCAAATTCCTCAATCGAATGCTTCAGCATCTCGTCTTCCGCATAATAATACCTGTGGTAGCCGCAGGGCAACATTTCCAGTGCCTTAATCTGTTCATAGTGGAAACTCGCATTATGGATATTTTTCAGATGACTTTCCTGGTCCTCATCCGTCGGTTTGTAAATTGCATCGATCACATCTTCCGTGCGCTCGATCCCCTGGTTATCCCAGACACGGTGCCAGTGAAAATGGTTGAGTCCAGCAAATTTAAAGAACAGATCGTCTTCAGGGATAGCCAGCTTTTCTGCAGCCATTTTCCGGTGACCGATCGGTACATTACACAATCCAACCGTTTTCTTCCAGCCCCCATGTTTTATCGCTGCTTCAGTCACCATTCCGGTAGGATTCGTAAAATTAACCAGCCAGGCAGCTGGACAAGCTACCTTCATATCTTCAATGATATCCAATATAACAGGAATCGTTCGAAACGCTTTGAACATGCCCCCAGCTCCGTTCGTCTCTTGTCCCAATACTCCATGAGACAAAGGAATACGCTCATCTTTAACCCGGGCATCAAGCAATCCTACTCTAAATTGAGTCGTGACAAAGTCTGCATCTTCTAGTGCTGTTTTCCTGTCCAAAGTCAGAGTGACCGTCCAGTCAAGCCCTGCTGCTTTGACCATTCGTTTTGCCATAGCGCCGACAATATCCAGTTTCTCTCTCCCTGCTTCGATATCGACCAGAACGATTTCTTTGATGGGCAGTAAGTCTTTTCTCTTGATGTATCCTTCGATCAGTTCAGGTGTGTAGCTTGATCCTCCACCGATTGTTACGATCTTCAGTCCGTCTTTTGCCATGTCTGTAACCTCCTGATTTTAGGTAATTTCCATACCGTACTCATCAAGCTTAAAGTATGTAATTGATTACAGACAAGCGCTTTCTTTTATTAGTTTGTGATGGTCTAATCCCTTACTTTAAAGTCTATTATAGTGGTGATTTTCCTGCTGTCCTAACTGTTTACTCAAATAGAGGACTAGTTCATCGTCGTTTACACAGTCAGCGTATTGTTCCAGTTGACTTCCTTGGTACCACACGCCCGAGCCATCCGGAATATAGCCTTTTTTCACATACAACCTTTGTGCAGCACCATAACCGTAATGCAGTCCGACTGCGAGTGATACGGTATCGCTGAACTGGCCAGCCAGCATTTCAGCACAGTAAAGCAATGCGCTCCCTACACCATCCATCTGATAATCCATCAGTACATTTAAATCGACGATTTCGGGGATCTTTAGGGATGAGAAAGGACCAGCTGACGTTTCCGGCAATAGAGTAACATAACCTGCAAGCTGATTCTTTACTTCAGCTATACACACCAGATGTTCATCGCTTTCCTGACGTCTGTAATACTTTTCAAAAAGGGATACTGGCTTGTCCCAGCCTTGAGCTGAGAATGCCTCTGCGAGTATCTGACTGTCTCTTTCAAGCATTGAGCGTATGATCAGCTCTTCTTTGTTATAATAGTCCATTTTTTACCGCCTCCAGAAATAGTCTGACTTAATGAGTATATCTTTACTGTTAGCTTTCACAGTCATCCCGCTTTCCTTATCCGGGAGTACTGACGATCTATTCGCTGAACTTCTCTTGAAAGTTCTGCGGAACATGCTATACTTTGTAAATACTAAACAGATGTTTACTAAATAATGATAAAGAGGGTCTCCTATGGATTTTACCGCAATAGATTTTGAAACAGCTAATCGCCAGACACACAGCGCGTGTTCAGTCGCATTGACTATTGTAAGGAACAGTGAGATTGTTGATGAATACTACACTCTGATCCAGCCGGAAACCTGGTTCGATCGTATAAATACCCAAATACACGGAATCAGCGAATCAGATGTCGTTGATGCTCCTAAATTCCCTGAAGTCTGGAAAGATATGAAACAGTATTTTACAGATGAGCAGCTGGTTATTGCTCACAATATGCCTTTCGATAAGCGCGTGCTCTCGGGTACTTTGGCGTATTATAATATACAGACTCCCCGTTTTATGACATTATGTACAGTTCGCTCATCACGGGCTCTTTTAAAAACCTTACCTAATAATAAGCTGAATACTGTTGCTGCTCACTACGGCATTCCTTTAAATCATCACCATGCTCAAGATGACGCACGAGCATGTGCTACTATTTTGCTTAATCAGGAAAAAGAATTTGGTGTCTCCTCTTTGAAACGATTTGTAAAATAATTCAACAAAAAGAGCTGGTTCGTCATAGACGATTCCAGCTCTTTTTACTGATTGATCAGTTTACTCATCAGGCACACGTCCAAATATTCTCCGTTATCTTTTACACCATATTTCATAATAGCCTCCAAATCAAAGCCAAGAGATTCATATAGCGCACGGGCTCTCGCATTCCGGTGCTGTACCTTCAGTTCCAGCCGCTTTAAAATGCTGGACTCATCAGCCCACTCCAGGATATCCTCCATCATCAACCGACCCAATCCCATTCCCCAGTAATCCTTGTCTATAACAACTCCGATTTCTCCAATGTGTTCAATTTTAGGCTTGGATGAGGCACTAATAGAGGCTATTCCGATAATCTTCCCCTCCACAAGAGCTACTATGACAGAATTATTTTCGGATGAATAGATAGAATCCAGCTCGTGAGCTTCTTCTTCTACAGTGATATTTAATCCTTCTTCCCCTTGTGTCATAAAACCTGTTTGGGTCGCTGTTTTATTCAATAACTCAATAACACCTCTAGCATCAGCAGGAATGGCTTCTCTTACCGTACAATCCATCTCTTCACGTGTTGTCATGTTCTAATCGCTCCAGTAGTTCAATATAGTGTTTACCTTTGGCAGTCAACCTGATTTCTCTATCCGTCATATTGTCCATTACGTTTAAAGTGATTGAGATGAACTCTTCCGGCAACTCATCCTGCATAAAGGAACCCCACTCTACAATCGTGATGCCTTCACCATAAAAATAGTCATCAAGACCCAGTTCTTCATCTTCTGCGTTTTCCATTCTATAGAGGTCCATGTGGTATAAGGGGATACTTCCATCTGAATACTCTTTGATCAACGTATAGGTCGGGCTCTTGATCGGCCGCTCGATCCCCAGCTTTTCAGCTACACCTTTTGTAAAGGTCGTTTTGCCTGCACCCAGTTGCCCTTCCAGTAAAACGGTCATTCCCGGTTTAAGTAAAGCCGCCAGTTGTTTTGCAAACTGTTTTGTTTCATTTTCATTGTGTGTGATTATCTTCATAGCAAAACCTCTTCATCAAAAATATACCTTATAGTACCATACACTATCTGCTTTTTACATAAAAAAAGAGCCAGCTCACACTGACTCTTCAGCTTACACTTATTCACCTAAAGCATTTTTTCCTAAATACGCCCACAGCATCCAGATTACTTTGTCGACATATGCTTTTTGCTCAGTCAGAATATCGACCGTAACATCATCCTTTGCATTATCACATAGCTCTATCCCTCTAGATAATTCATCTCTTATTGTTTCAAAATTTCCAACAGTCGCTTTAAGCATTTCAGTCTGAGATAAATATTTATCTTCAGTAGATTCTTTGATCAGCGAGTGGTCTATGAATTCCTGCAGCGTAGAGAATGGCTCTCCGCCTAATTGAAGTAATCTTTCTGCATTTTCGTCCATGTGTTCAGTTAAAACATCGTAATATTTTTCCAGCTTGACATGCAGTTTAAAAAAACCAGGCCCTTTGATGTACCAATGCACCTGATGCAGTTTAGTATAAAATAAACCTTGCGTTGCGACTAAATTATTCAAGTATTGCTCAACAGACTCTGTTGCCATTAATAAAGCGCCTCCTAATATTTTAATCTTATAGTCAGTTTATGATACATTCATCACAAACTCAACTGAAATGCATCAAAAAACTCAGATGATTCCCGAAAGAATCACCTGAGTTACTGCTAATCTAAATTATTCGCCTATTGTTAAAACGCCGCCTTCTAGTTCAGTTACACGGTCCCCTAAAGTGGCCGTCGGGTTCAGCTGGTAGCGACCTGGAGTAAGCGGTTGACCGTTGATCAGCATATCCCATGCAAAGAAGTGATCTCCTCGAGGAATATTTTGACTGACTGCTGTTTCTGTCAGCAACTCTCCTGTATCTGCATTTCTAACACGCAGTGCAAATTGATCCACATCTGTCGTCACCCTAACCAGTCCATTAAGTACTCCATCTGACAGACCAAACTGAACAGACTGTAATAATGGGAATTCCGGTTCCTGAATGAATAATATGGTCGGGACTTCATATGCCTTGGTTCCGTCACTGATAATAAACGTGCCTTCATTGTATCCAGCTTCCATGTTCGACGCATCCACTTGAACCATGAAGTTAAATGAATTTGATCTTCCACCTTGGATATTCAAGTTATTACTGTTATTCACTTTGATGCCATCATTTCCAGTAAAGCTTACTGAATGACGTTTTCTTGAGTTAGTCAAGTTGTGTATTTCAAAACTTTGACGACGTGTTTCTCTTCCTCGCTGCTTATTGAAAATACCGAATGAGTGGCTTCCGGGAATGATCAATGTTTCTGCTTGGATCGCATCAAGTACACGTATGCTTCCTGCTCCTTGAGTATTGTGAGCATAGAAATTCCCATCTCTATCTGTTAGGCGCTCTGCCGTATTCATTAATGATGCTTTTACGAAATCAACACTCCAGTCAGGGTGTGCTTCCAAAATCAAAGCAGCTGCTCCTGCTACATGTGGAGCGGCCATACTGGTTCCTGATTTTGAGCCGTATCCATTGTTTGGTACTGTACTATAGGTATTGACACCCGGAGCTACTACGTCCGGTTTGATCATCCAAGTATCCATGACAGGACCTCTGGAAGAAAAATCAGCAACCGTCTCCCCAACCTGATCACTGAACTCGATAGAGACAGTTAGTGTGTTGTGTCCGTTATCTAAGTCAGACAACAGTTTTTGGCCATCTTCTAAAGAAACCTTCAGTGTAGGAACCGCCATGCCAGGTACATCCGGCTGACTTCCTGGTACATTGTTGAAAATCACTACGCCAACGGCTCCTGCATCAGCCGCATTTTGAGCTTTGTCTACAAAAGCTAATTCGCCTCTTTGAACCAAGGCTATTTTGCCTTCAACATCCACATTATTAAATTCTGCAACACTGCCTAAGCCCGCATATACGAATTCTGATGTTGACCCATTTAATGCAGTTAATTCGTCTTCACTTGGATACCCCATCACGTCGGCAGAAGGATACGTATTTTCAGAAGTCGTTTCAATTGAAGCACTGAAAACATTATAAGGTAATTGAGTTGCGCCTACAGAAATAGCATCTCTGGAAGTTCCCGGTGAACCGACAGTCCAGTTCTGCGGACCGGAATTACCATTTGAAGTAACAGCCACCACACCTTCCCCCATAGCCGTGTCTAAAGCTATTGATGTAGGATAGTCTGGATCATTCACTGATGCTCCTAATGAAAGATTCATCACATCTGCTCCATCCTCAACCGACCGCTCAATTGCCGCAATCACATTGTCGGTCGTTCCACTTCCACCTGGTCCGAGTACTCGGTAAGCAAGTAAAGTCGCATCTGGTGCAACGCCCTTAAGTGTCCCATTTGCTGCAATCGTTCCTGCCACGTGAGTACCATGATCCGTTACAGCTCCGACAAGTGTTTCTTGAGGATCGTTGTCATTATCTACAAAGTCCCATCCAAGGTTATCCATATCAAAGGCGTGAGCTAAATCAGGGTGAGTATAATCCACTCCTGTATCGATGACAGCCACTGTGACCCCTTTACCTGTAAACCCAGCATCCCATGCTTCTGTTGATCCTATGTAGGGAGCACTGTCAGCCATTTCTGGTGAGAAATCGTCAAGATTGAAATGGTATTCTTCGTTCGCTTCGTACAACTGATTAGGAAATACAGCTTTAACGCCATCAATCATAAGAAGGTTTCCAATTTCATTTTCTGCTAGATCGATTGAAAATCCGGAGAATACCTGATCATATTCATGGTTCAGTTCTGCCTGTGCCCCATGTGATTCAAGTTCTTCTAAAATTCGTTCACGTTCCTGAGATAAAATCTGTTCAGATTGGAATCGACCGTTTTGTCTTGCCTGGAGAACAGCTTCTTCTTCTATTTCTACTATAATCGATATTATTTCATCGGATAACAAATCAGCTTCTAAATGTAGCGTTGGTTCAGAGGAAGACTCATTACCGTCGTTCCCTTGTGCTGCAACCGAAAAAGCGGGCTGGACAGAACCAAAACCGATAAGGACTGACATTGAAGCGGCAAATACTGTAGTAACAGATTTTTTCATTATATTTTATCCCCTTTGTAAGTGAGTGTTTATACCCGACATGACATTAGTAATCTCTTACTTTTCTCACCTCTTTCTCATTTAACCTAACAAAAAAAGATTACCATACCTTAAATACAAGCGCAACAATTATTTGAACAAGTTAATCAGTATAGTACGTACTCCAATTCAATTTGTGCGAAGATATAACAAGTTATACTTCCGCACAATAATTTTCTCAGCTCTTTCACTTCATTTCTTTTGTTACTGTAGTCTTTCCTCATTTTTCGACAGAATTTGACTAATCAGTTATACTGATATATGAATACGAAGGAGGAATTAACATGACTCAAGTTCAGCAAATCGTAACGGGTACAATTGAAGAGAATTGTTACATTATTTATAAAGGAACAGATGCACTTATAGTAGATCCAGGTGATGAAACAAGTAAAATCAAAAATGAAATAGAAGAACTAGGTGTACGCCCAATTGCCATCATTTTGACTCATACTCATTTTGATCATATTGGATCCCTTGAAGACATTCGAGTAGATTACGATATTCCCGTCTATGTCAGTCCAGAAGAACAGGAATGGTTGGGCGATCCTGCAAAGAATCTGTCTTCTTTCAATCCCTTTGAAGTTAAAGCTAACCCAGCGGAGTATACATTCGATCCTTTTGAAACGATAACAATCGGTCCGTTCACACTAACAGTTGTTTCAACACCAGGACATTCTCCAGGTGGTGTCAGCTTTATTTTTGAAGAAGACGGCTTCGTCATCTCTGGAGATGCTCTGTTTAGAGGCAGTATTGGTCGGACAGATTTACCGGGAAGTGAACCTGAAAAGATAATACCGGCTATAAAAAAAGAATTATTTAGTTTACCTGAAGATACTATTGTCTATCCAGGTCACGGAAATCAAACGACAATTGAATATGAAAAAAGAACGAATCCTTATTTTAACTAGAAAAGAGGCAGAACAACGTGAAACGTATTTTACTCCTTCACACAGGTGGAACCATTTCAATGAGCACTGACCAGCGAACAGGAGCAGTCAAACCAAGCGGTGAGCACCCCCTTCATAAATACAGTCAGCTATTTGAAGAAAATTTAAAAATTGTTGAAGAAGATATTTTCCAGCTGCCTTCACCTCATGTAACCCCTCATCATATGCTTTTACTTCAAAAGCGCCTGCTTAAAGCAGCAGAAGAAGGTATTTACGATGGCGCTGTAATCACTCATGGAACAGATACATTGGAAGAAACAGCGTATTTTCTCGACTTGACTCTGGATACGCCTTTTCCAATTGTCTTAACAGGGGCAATGCGTCCCGTCGATGAATTAGGATCTGACGGTGTGAGCAATCTTCAGAATGCGATTTGGACGTCTCTTTCACTGGACGCCAGAGATAAAGGCGTGCTGGTTGTTATGAATGAAGAAATTCACACGGCCCGTTACGTCACCAAGACGCACACAACAAATGTAGCTACCTTTAGAACGCCTACTTTCGGACCGATCGGGATCGTCTCGAAACATGAGGTCCGTTTCTTCCAGAAACTTGTATATAATGAAACCTTTTCTATTTCTACTGCTGACAAAAATGTCTGCCTGTTAACTGCTTACGCCGGAATGGATAGTACTTTATTTGACGCTTTAAATGAGACGGCGCTTGACGGACTAGTGATTGAAGCCTTAGGAGCCGGAAATATGCCCCCCGCTTCACTTAATGGGTTAAAGAAAATACTGGAAAAAGGCATCCCTGTTGTCATAACATCCAGAGCCTTTAACGGAATTGCTCAAGATATTTACGCCTATACCGGTGGGGGAAAGCATTTAAAAGAACTGGGCGTCATATTTGCACCGGGTCTATCCGGACCAAAAGCCCGAATCAAGTTACTAGTCTTGTTGGAACAGACCCTTGACGTGGCAGAGATGACCGACAGTTTCCAGAAATAGATACCTTCTAACCTATAAACTAAGAGCCCCATACTAAGCTGAGGATTATTGATCACTTTAGTATGGGGTTATTTAGTTGCCTGGATCTTTCGTGTTCTATTGCTCATCTGATTGATTTACTAACTCATCCTTGATTTAAGTCCGAGCTGGTAAGAGAACCTGATTACGGTATGGCTCGCAGACAATTTCTGGTCGAGAGGGCAAGAGAACCTGATTACGGTATGGCTCGCAGACAATTTTTGGTCGAGAGGGCAAGAGAACCTTATTACGGTATGGCTCGCAGACAATTTCTGGTCGAGAGGGCAAGAGAACCTTATTACGGTACCGCTCGCAGACAATTTCTGGTCGAGAGGGCAAGAGAACCTTATTACGGTACCGCTCGCGGCCAATTTCTGATCAAGAGGGCAAGAGAACCTTATTACGGTACCGCTCGCGGCCAATTTCTGATCGAGAGGGCAAGAGAATCAAATGACAGTACGGCTCTCGCGACCAATTCCTTATCGAGCTGGCAACCTAGCTTGTTTCCAACTGAAAGTCGTAACATTTCATTACAGCAAAACAGCAAAACTGACGGGCTAATGACTCACCTGCCAGTTTTGCTGTTTTATTTCACTCTATTAACTTTTTAAATCCCATTTAACGACTGATAATTCAGAATATCCTTCGAACAAAATCGAATCTCTTTCGTTTTTCGGATAGACTCTTGACGATAAGACATAATCTCCATCATTTAAGAAAATCTCAAGCGACGAGGTATCTGCAATCACATGGATCTTAGTTAAATTGTCGATTTCCACTGTCCGCTCAGATCTACCGAATCCTGAAGGCCCATGAGACAGAGAGAACTGATGATTATCGTAAGAAAGAACAGTATCTTCTTTTAAAGTGATTGATAATTTATCTTTGACTTCTTCAATTGTAATGATCAGCTCAAAAGACTTCTGATTCTGAGCCTCCCATTCAAATGAATCTTGAATAGATAACGACTGTTCGTTCTCATTCACTCTCAACATCTGATATTCTGTCAACGGACGCTGTTTCAGCTTCCCGTCTTCAACTGTTAATTCTCTAGGCAATGTCATAGCATGCTGCCAGCCTCTTGCAACTGTAGGATTAGAGTATTCTGGACTGATATCCCCCAGTCCCATCCATCCCCATAATATTCGCCTGCCGGATTCGTCTTCAAACGTCTGAGGAGCATAAAAATCAAACCCTCGGTCCAATTCTTTAAAATCAGAGTCTGGTATGAATTTAGCCTTCTCCCAGTCAACTGACCCTAAATAGTAGCCAGAGTTATGCGTATTCTCGAATTCATGCGATGTTGCCTTTAATCCTTGAGGTGAAAAAATCAGGACGTCTTTTTCATCTGTCTCAAAAAAGTCAGGGCATTCCCACATATAACCCATTTCTTTTTCACCTTCGATAAAGACTCCTTTGTATGTCCAGTCATATAAGTCGGCTGATTCATACAGTAAAATTTTTCCCCGATGGTTTAAAGCACGAGAGCCCAGCACCATATAATAAATGCCATCCTTTTCGAAGATTTTCGGATCACGGATGTGATCTGTAAAGCCTTCAGGATAGTCCTCATGAGGAATGACGACTTCTTCATAGTCAACAGTGAACCCGTCTTTGCTGACAATATGAACAGTATTTTGTTCACGCCCGCTGAATGTGTAATCATGCTCCCCCGGATGTTTGACGTTTCCCGTATAGAAGAAATGAATCTCATCATCTTTCACAAAGGCACTTCCGGAATAAACCCCATCTTTATTGTAGGGTTTATCGGGTGATAAAAACAGGTCCTCTTCTTGGAAATGAACCATATCTGTTGATGTTTTGTGTGCCCAGTGCACGAGTCCCCCATCCGGGTCATCCGGAACATACTGATGATACAAATGATACAGGCCATTAAATTGAACTGCGCCATTAGGATCGTTCAGCCATCCGGTTTCCGGCATCTGGTGAAAAGCCAGACGCCATGGATCATTTTCTATTTTTTTCTTCAGCTTGGCTTGTGCCTGAGCCAGATCTTCCCAATATTGGTTGGTCAATTCACTCATCTTAACCATCCTTTTCTAAGCTTCAACATTTAATTCAGCTTTGATCTGTTTGCTTTGAACCCTTACCATCATGAATGCAACGGCGAATGCTACTGCAATCACAACGATATATTGGATAAGCGCTGCTACACTATGTGTGTAAAGCAGGATACCTGGAATGAACGTAATGCCTAACCCTGTAGCTGCAAGTCCAAAGATTGAAACCATCAGTCCGCCCGCTGCTCCACCGATCATACCGGAAAAGAATACGCGCATTACTCTTAAGTTTACACCAAAGAGAAGCGGTTCGGTGATTCCGAATAATGTTGACACTGACGAAGATAGAGCGTTCGCTCTTTTAACCTGACTCTTCATAAGGTAAGCTGCTGCTACTGCAGCACCAAATTGACCTGCCATAGAAGCAGTCCCTAATGTATTCAATACGTTACCACCTGTATCACTCAGTAATCCCAATTCTACGATACTTAGCGAGTGGTGAAGGCCAGTAATCACAATGACCTGCTGGAAGGCAGAATAGATGATATACCCTATACCGAATGGTGTTTCGACTAACCATAGTATTCCATCAAGTACACCACTTTCTACAAGTTGAAGGATTGGACCTAAAACAAGTAACATTGTAAAAATCGTTACAGAAATCGTTACAAATGGTGTCACAATAAGATCAATCATGTCAGGAACAAATTTTCTTAACCCTTTTTCCAGTTTAGAAATAAGGTACCCGGCAACAATTGCTGGAATAATAGAACCCTGATAGCCAACAATATCTAAGCCTAACAATCTTAATGGCTCAGCATCTCCACCGGCTACAGCCCACGCATTAGGTAACTGTGGTGCGACCATCATCAACCCAACAACTATCCCTATAATGGGTGTTCCGCCAAACTTACGTGTAGCACTGAATGTAATAAGAACAGGTAGGAAAGCAAATGCTGTATCTGTCAGCATTTCAAAAATAGCTAGCCAGCTATCGTCCATTTCCAGTCCCAATTCAAGAAGTAACCCTCGCACACCCATCAAAAGACCTGTTGTAACCAAAACAGGGATTAATGGGACTAAAATATCAGCCAGTATGCGAACCACTTTTTGGGCTGGATTTAAATTCTGATAGACATCATCTTTAAAGTCTCCAGAATCATTATTTCCGCCACCGCCTTCTCCCATAGCCTGCTGAAATTCGCTGTACACTTTATTCACTTTTCCTGTACCGAAAATAAACTGGTGCTGACCTGTATTAAAGAAATAGCCTCTTGATTCAGGAACGTTTTCAGCTTTTTCTTTATCTACTTTATCATCGTCTTTAAGAATAATACGCATGCGCGTTGCACAATGCTCAAAATTCTTAATATTATCTTTTCCACCGACTGCTTCGATTATGCCGTCAATCGATTCTTGGTATGACATGTTATCCATCCTTTCTTATTAACCGTTTTCATAGTGTTCTGCCTAATCAACAGAACCGGTTCCTCTAAAGCATAACAAAAAGCAGCTTTCAATTCAATAGAAAAGAAAGCACTTTCTTATATTTTGTCAAAATAGGCTGTGGACTGATTGATCACCAGTTCATTACCCATCTCGCTAATGTTCGGAACTTCTTCTTTCCCGATTAGTCGGACCAGTTTTTTGACGGCTTCCAACCCCATTTCCCTGTACGGATAACTGACTGTGGTAATCGTAGGTGAGACATAAGCGGTCGCTTCATACCCTCCAAATCCTGATAGAGAGAAATCTTCAGGAATACTGTATCCAAGGTCTTTAGCTGCTTTCAGAACGGCTACTGCAATGTTATCAGTGGCACAAACAATATAAGTCGCTTCGGTCTTGGGAAGAAAGGCTAAAGCTTTTTGGTAAGCTGAGGTTCTGGAAAAATCCGATTCGATTTTTTCAACTGTTGACCCGTTAACTGGACGGACAGCATCTAAGAATCCTTGTCTGCGTTCGACTCCGACTGCACGATCTTTTTCCGGTACGCCGACATACAGGAAATGCCTGTGACCCAGTTCAATGGCGTAAGTGCCTATTTTAGCACCTGCCTGGTAATCCTGATGAATAATACTGTGAATGCCTTCTGCTTTCTGACCAATGAAAAGAAACGGTGTTCCAGTCTTTTTAACGGTGTCAATATGTTCGGGAGTCAGTTCTCTGGCGAACATGATGACCCCTTCCACTTTCTGTTTCGCCAGTGTCTGAATGTTTTCAAATTCTCTTTCATTATTCTGATCAGAGTTTGTAATGATCAGCTGATAACCCAGCTTGCGCGTCATCTCATCAATGCCTTCAAGTACTTCATTAGTAGAAGCTGAATTCAGCCTTGGAATCATAACACCAATCATATTCGTTTTTTGAGCTTTTAGACTCCTTGCAAAGTTGTTGGGTGTATAGCCAGTTTTTTCAATAATTTTATCAATTTTCCGTCTCGTGTCTGCGCTGACAGACCCATTGTTCAAATACCTGGATACCGTGCTCTTTGCTACACCAGCTTCTTTCGCAATATCATTGATCGTAACCATAGCTTATCCTCCTCATCCGACTTTTATCCATTTAAAACTGGCAGAACAATGGGAAGCGCCATTTGTTCGGATTAAATGGTCAGTATAAAGCTCTTCTTCTTTTCGGTAACTGACACGACTGATGACCGTCTGGTGTTCATTCACTTCTTTATCGAAAGTAATGACGCCGTGTCTGATGTCATGCTGCGAAAGAAATTCACTGTCCAGACTGTCTAGCAGCCAGTTAATGTAGTGCGAATTATTGACGTGGTTATTTCCATCAATATCAAAATAACGGACAGCATATGTTTTTTCAGTGTATTCATTTAAATCAGGTTCAGCGGGTTTCTGATTTCTCCTGATTCGCTTGGAAAAAGTCGCTTTATATGGCTCAACAATGTCTTCTGTGATTCGGCCCATTTTCCGTTTTTCTGAATCTAACAATGCAAATGTAGTCTTTACTCTCACCAGTTCCTTGTGGTTTGCGTCTCTTATAACAAACTCACGATAAGTAAACAATTTATTGTATTCCGTTGCATAGGTTTCAATCTGTACGGTTTCTTTCAGTTTCGGCATTCGTTCGATCATGAACTCATAATGCAATATAATCCAGCTCAGTCCTCTAGCTTTAACAAATGCTTCATCTCTGTTCAGTGATTCAGATTGTTTCTCTGACACATCCAGTAAAATATTCACCAGCATTGGCAAAGTCAGATTCTGATGACGGTCACACATATAATAAGCAATTTCTTTACTTTCTGTATACGTTAAACTCACTAGTCGTTCTCCTTAATGATCAGTCTCCTTAAATTATAAAAGTAAACACAGATAATTACAATTCTAATTCATTTAGTTGTTTTTTAATCTTACACTAATAAACATAACAAAAAGAGAAGCGTTACCATCATTGATTTTTCAACACTTACCAAAAATAACAGGAAATTTTATTATAATCGATTATATTATATTGATATTATGGTGCCATTTGTATTAGAATAGATTTCATAGTACAATATTAAATGGAGTCAAATTTTAATCTTACTAATGATTAGACATAATCTGATAGTCATTAGTAAGATTAGCTTTAACTTCATAAAAAATTTAAGGAGGAACACAGATTATGCGTGAATCTGAAAAGAACACGAATAAAGGATTTCTAGGCATGATTGAAAGCGTCGGAAATAAGCTTCCGCATCCAGTCATTATATTTATAGCTTTAGCGCTATTCATCGTCCTTATATCCGAATTAGTTTTCCGTCTTGGTGTCACAGTAGATTACTTTGATGCTAGTGCGGGTGAAGAAGTAACGATTGAAGCCATTTCATTAATGAATGGTGCAGGAATTGCACACATCTTTAACAGTGCAGTTAGTAACTTTACAGGGTTTGCACCTTTAGGAACTGTATTAGTTGCTATGTTAGGAGTTGGAGTTGCTGAATGGACTGGATTGATTTCCACTACACTCAAAAAATTACTTAGCAATGTTCCAGCTAACTTATTGACCGCTACCGTGGTATTTGCAGGTATCATCTCAAACATTGCATCTGATGCCGGGTATGTCGTTGTTATTCCACTTGGAGCAATCGTATTTGCTGGAGCCGGGCGTCATCCTATTGCAGGATTAGCTGCAGCCTTTGCCGGAGTTTCTGCAGGATTCTCTGCCAACCTAATTTTCGGGCCAACTGATGCACTACTTGTTGGGATTACAAACGAAGCTTTAACCTCAGCTGGTATTAACTATGAAGTGGCTGTTACAGCTAACTGGTACTTCATGATCGTTTCAACATTTGTACTGACTATTGTCGGGGCCATTGTCACCGCGAAGTTTGTCGAACCACGACTTGGCGAATATGATGGTGACTACAAACCAAATGATGAGCCGATTTCTGATACAGAAAACAAAGGAATGCGTAACGCTTTGATCGCTTTACTTGTATTCTTAGGTATCATGGCTTTCTTGATGGTTCCAGAAAATGCACCGTTAAGAATGCTGGACGAAGCAACTGGTGAGATGACGTTAAACAACTTCTTGTCACAAGGCTTGCTGTTCATGATTTTCCTGCTATTTGCTATACCAGGTTACGTTTATGGTAAGACAACAGGGAAAATTGAGACATCTCACGACTTCGTTAAAGGGATGGCTGAATCAATGAGCTCAATGGGTGGTTATCTGGTGCTGGCATTCTTCGCTGCTCAGTTCATCAACTACTTTGCTTATACTAACTTAGGATTTATCCTTGCTGTAAGTGGTGCTGATTTCCTTGAAGCTATCGGATTTGTTGGACTGCCATTGATCTTGGCCTTCATTCTGGTCACAGCATTCATTAACTTATTCATGGGATCTGCCTCTGCAAAATGGGCAATCATGGGACCTGTATTCGCTCCAATGCTTTACAGTGTTAATATTGCACCTGAAATGACGTTGATGGCTTACCGTATTGCGGATTCATCTTCAAACGTTATTTCACCATTAATGAGTTACTTTGCAATGATCCTGGTCTTTGCACAACGATACGATAAGAAAAGTGGATTGGGTACGATCATTTCAACCATGTTATCTTATACGATCGCTTTCCTGATCGCATGGTCGCTGCTACTAGTCATCTGGTATGTCTTAGGATTACCATTAGGACCTGGAGCTCCAGTTACCTTATAATACTACAACGTCTAAGGCATGTTTTCCTGAATTGGAAAACATGCCTTTTTTTCACCTAATCTTTCGCATCAGCATGCTATAATATGTCTAAATACAGTGTCTTCAATCCTGTATCACCTATCCAAAGGAGGTCAACCCATGTCGAAAAAAGCAAAAAGAAGGTGGCTTCAGCTGTTTGGCTTTCTGACAGGTCTATTATTCGGATATTTCAGAGCACAGCAGATACAAAGTTTATTTCCTGTTTTAGGCATCAGCGTCGGTATCGGGTATTTTCTTTTGTCTAAAACAGCTTCTGATAAGGATAAAGATCTTGATGATATAGCCTGGTTTATTCCTCTTCAAATGATCATGTATTTTATTATTGGAGGGGCGCTCAGTTCCTCAATTGTGCTCGCCATTGAACTTTATACAAATTAAAAAAGATGAACACTTGAAGGCTTATTATATGGCCAACTAAAGTGTTCATCTTTATATTTTCGTATTTTTACTGAACTAACGCCAGAGACCCCATTGGATCCCATGGTTCCAGCTCTACTACAGGTTCATCGAACGCTTTCAGCCACTCTGCTTCAACATACTTACGTTTGACAGCGACCTGATAGTTATATTCATCAAACCACTTATCACTCATAGAGTAGATCCCTTTATCTCCGTTTTTATCTCCCCAGCTGTTTTCTACTTTCCAAGTAATAGGCTTACCGTCATCATCCAAATCAACTCCAACAAATACCATTGCATGGGTCAAAAGGCTTTCACCATAGTCCAGACGTTGTGCTTTTGTAAGCTCGATATTCTCGCCTAGTGTCGATTCATAATCGTAAGCTTTATCATCCATTATACCGGCTTCCCGGTCGAGCATTTTACCTACATCGCATCCAAACCAAACTGGTTCTCCGTCTTTGATTGAAGCGACTGCTGCTTCTTTTAAAGCTTCGATTGGGGCATTTACGTATGTGATGGCTTTTCCTTCCTTGACCGTTCCCAGATATTTGACTGTATAAGCTTTTCCATAGGGCTTATCTTCTGTCGGTGCATTGATTAAGGAGATCCTTTCATCCAGATCCCAGTCCACATATGTTTTAAAGAAATCCTGAGGCGTTATATCGCTGATTCTATGGTAAGCCTTCTCCTCGTCCCTATATCCATAAGTAAATGTTTCTGGAACTTCACCAAGCGTTTTAGTCAGAAGGCTGTAAATCAGTGACAGATATGTTTCTTTCAAATCAGTCAGCTCTTCTGGTGTCTGCCCATTCTTGTGACCCGTTCTAATCTTGGCAGCAAAATCCCTCAACTTAGCAGTCAGTAACTGATTCAACTCTCTGGTATTCGAAGAGTGATATGTCTCAGGCATAACAGACTTGGGCACTGCACCATACTTCTCCAATAGTCCGGAAAACATGTCCCACTGTCCGCCATCTTGTATGGGATCCATAAGCAGGTGCTGAACTAGTCTGGAATTCAATGGTTCTTTTACTGTTTCAATAATGCTTTCCAAAAAATAATTCGCCTTTTCAAGTTTATCCCAAAACAGTGTATAATTTTGAGAAAATTCAAATGTTTTCACGTTCAGTTTAGTCATTGTATCCACGCGAGCCGTATTTAGGGCTGCAAACATCCAGCATCTTCCACTCGATTGCTGATTCGTGATCTCTCCTTTTTTCGTCTCATGTGAAAACACGAATGGATGACGGCGTGTTAAATTGTTGTCGACTGACGACTTGTTCAATCCGACCTTCGCCATTGCATTTTTAACAGCATGGTTTGTTGGGTTCGAATCAAATTCTTGCTGAAACTGATGTAACAACTCTTTACTTATTTTCATATTTTTCTCATCCTTTTCTTATGAATGAGTTAATCATACCTAAAATCTCGATTCATGACAAGGTGTCATTCAGCAGTTGAGAAATGAAGCTATTTTTACGGTGCTCAAGCCTTCTAAGTATTACAGGAAAAAAAGACCGTCAAAAAGAACCTAGGTTCCTTTGACGATCTAATGTTACTCTTTATTCTTGAGGTGCGAATATGACGCCCCCAACCATGCGCTCTCCTGCATCACCGGTTGGTTGTGTTTCGTAGTCGTCCGGTTCAGTATGAATAATCAGCGCAGTGCCTTCTTCTGTTGCTAACGTATTGTCTTCACCCGGGAGCAGTGTCACTCCAGGTATTTCAATTGTTTCGCTGACGATGCCGTTTTCCGGTACCACTAAATTCGGCAAATCACCCAGATGGTGTCCATCTTCAGCATCAAACCCATGATCTGCATCGGTTGGATTAAAGTGTCCTTCTGCATCTTCAAAAGTAGGTGGAGTAGCCATACCAGCTTCATGAATGTGCATACCATATTCACCTGCAGGCAGACCTTCAAGATTAAGTGTCAAAGTGACCCCATCTTCTCCTTCGTCAAAAACAGCTGACCCTACGTACGTTGAATCACTATTGACCATATCAACATCCAGAGCGGTCACTTCTTCATCTGTACCCCCATCTTCAAGAATAGTGGTATCCTCATCTGTTTCATCGTCTGTTGCATCCTCAGCTACTTCTTCCTGTCCACTTTCTTCAAGCTCTGTGACCTCTTCATCACAGGCTACCATAAATAATACGGCCCCACTTAACAGAGCCAGCTTCCCTCTTCTAAACATCATTACAGTCTCCTTCCAACAGCTGTTAATCCTTTTTAACTGTATCCTTATTTTACCAATATAGCGTTTAAAAAACGAAGATTTAGCATTTTATCAGCCACTCACATCCTTGTTCATGTTAAAATATGAGACATAAGGAGTTGATACCTATGAATTTTGGAAGTTATCGTTACACTAAAGCCGAAATCGATTTAGATAAAGTATCCTACAATTATCTTCAGATGAAAAATCATGTAACAAAGAATACTAAAGTGATGGGCGTTATAAAAGCAGATGCATACGGACATGGGGCTGTGGAGATAGGGAGACATTTGGAGCATCAGGGAATTGAATACCTGGCTGTGGCTGTTCTGGATGAAGCTCTGGAGTTGAGGGAAGCCGGTATTACTTCGCCTATCCTGCTCCTTAGTCCAATAGAACCAGACACTATACCGACCGCTATCCAGCAGAACATCGCTATTACTGTTTTTTCACACCCTATAGCAGAAGCCGTCAATTATTATGCGGAACAGACTAATCAGCCTGTCACTGTACACGTCAAAATCGATACCGGAATGGGGAGAATTGGTGTCCGAACAAAAGAGGACGCACTGACATTATGTCAGACACTTAAAGCTCCAACCATTAATTTTGAAGGAATCTATACACATTTCGCAGAAGCCGAAAATACCGAGGATCCATCTTTTACACAGCAGCAATTCAAACTGTTCACCGATGTCATCCGTTATCTGAAAAACGAGGGAAAGACATTTGATCTCCATCACTGTAGTAATACAGCAGCAGCCCTGCTTTATCCTGAATTTGATCTGGATATGATCAGAACGGGTATTTCGCTCTTCGGGTATCATCCGGATAAGGCTCTAGATGACCTTATCGATTTAAAACCGGTTATGACACTAAGCACTCATGCTGCTTTTGTCAAAGAAGTTCAAGCCGGTGAGACGATTGGATATGGCAGAACTTATAAGACTGACAAGGCAGAGACGATCGCAACGATTCTACTTGGCTACGCTGACGGAATCCCTAGGGAATTATCTAACAGATGGCATTTAACCAGCGGAGACCGGAAAGCACCTATTGTCGGACGCATCTGTATGGATCAGCTGATGGTAAATGTTTCTGATTTTGAGGCATTTTCAAATAGCAATGAGCTCGTTTTTATCGGAGATCCAGATAAAGGCCACCCTTCTATTTATAGAATGGCTGAGCTGACCGATAGTTTTCATTATGAGATTCTATGTGGAATCGGCAAACGTATCCCTCGAGTATATTTAAAAAATAATACCGTTGAGGCCAGACAGAATGTTCTGCTCGATTGACCACTGTTGTAAAAAACAGCACGAAAAAGGACGATCCCACTCTAAAGGATCGTCCTTTTTTAACTACTCAGATTGATATTCAAGACATTATTCGTCTTCATCATCCAAATCGTCGTCTGTTTCACTTTCCAGTCCATCATCGCCTAATTCGTCATCTTCGTCATCATCGAAATCAAGACCTTCTTCATCTAATCCATCGTCAACGCCATCATCTTCCATGCCGTCGTCGTCCAGGCCGTTATCCATACCATCATCGGCTGGATCTTCTGTACCTGGCAATGTTTCATCTACATCATTCGCATCGCCACAAGCAGCCAGCAACATACCGGCTGTCATTGTCAATGCAGTTAATTTTGCTAATCTGTTCATCAAATCGTCTCTCCTTCAAAATAGAATTCAAGGCTTTTTGGTTTTTTTACGCGTCGTCATCCGTGTCGTCGTCCATATCATCTTCTAGACCGTCGTCTTCCAGTCCATCGTCCATTCCGTCATCTTCTAATCCGTCATCCATACCATCGTCAGCAGGTTCTTCTGTACCCGGTAGTGTTTCATCTACATCATCGTTCGCATCTCCACAGGCTGCCAGTAGCATCCCTGCTGTCATTGTCAGTGCTGTTAATTTCGCCAATTTATTCATATCTATCTCTCCTCATAGTTTAGTGGTTTATCCTTTAACTCATTAAATTATGCGTCGTCGTCCATGTCGTCGTCCATATCATCTTCTAGACCGTCGTCTTCCAGTCCATCGTCCATTCCGTCATCTTCTAATCCGTCATCCATGCCATCGTCTGCAGGTTCTTCTGTACCCGGTAATGTGTCATCTACATCATCGTTTGCATCCCCACAGGCTGCCAGTAGCATCCCCGCTGTCATTGTCAGTGCTGTTAATTTCGCTAATTTATTCATATCTATCTCTCCTCATAGTTTAATGGTTTATCGTCTTACTCGTCTGTGTCATCATCTAAGTCATCATTAAGGTCATCATTCATGCCATCATCATCCAGCTCATCTTCTGTAGCCGGATCTTCAACGCCAGGAAAATCCTCTTCCATATCTTCCCCGTCTCCGCAAGCAGCTAGTAGCATTCCTGCAGTTAGAGACAATGCGGTGAATTTAGCAATTTTTTTCATTTATCTCTCTCCTTTTATACAGTTTTGCGTCTATCTACCGAAACATTACCAAAATTCTCAGTCAAAGAAAAGTAATAAGCCTTATATAAGAAATAAACCTGACCGAATTTACCGATGAGTGTTTTTTAGTATTAAAACAACATCAACTGTCAATTCAAGGTTCATAATGGCAATTTTCAGCTATAAAGATACTCTACCATGAACTGAATCTTTTTCAAAAGAAAAGGCTTTTACAATTCAGCCACATTCTTTTACAGTTATGACAGCGCTGTAATACTTCTCAAAATATTCACATTTTATGTATAAAAAAACTATAAGCAGGAAGGTGACTTCCCACTTATAGTTCAGTAGATAGATGGTTTGATTATTCGAATACTTGGATGTCTATAGTGCGTCTTCCAAATTGAATTGCTTCTTGCAGGCTTTCAATGTGGACATCAATTCTATTACCGATGATCGCACCACCAGTATCTCCTGCTACATATTCTCCGTATCCTGGAACAACGATTGTTGAGCCTAACGGAATAACATTAGGATCCACAGCGATTACACGTGGATTCTCTCTTAAATCAATACCTGTAAAGGTATGATTACTTAGAACAGGCTGGTTGCGAGAATAAGCAGTGGCTTCAACTGTCATTGTATAGCCATTTTCACTTGTCTGAGAACTTTCTGCTGCAGGTTCAGCTGGTTGAACAGTTTCTTCAACGACTGTTTCTTCAACGACTTCTTCCTCAGCTTCAGTTTCTACAACTTCTTCTACTACGGTCACTTCTTCAGTTTCTTCTGGAGTTTCTTCAACTTGAGTCGTTTCCTCAGCTGCTTCACTTTGAGACGATTCTTCTACTTCTTCAGGCGTCTCTGTCTCAACAGCTTCACCATTAGATACATCGTAGCTGACAACTTCTTCATCTCCATTTTGAACAGAAATAACTGAAGCATCTTTACTTAGGTATATAGTAGAACCGACATGTATCATGCTACGGTCATCAATACCATTGACTTGAACTAATTTATCAACAGAAATATCTGTCGCTTCTGATACTCCCCATAGAGTATCTCCCCAGACGAATGAATATTTGACAACATCTTTGTCAGGGTTCTGGTCATTTTTTTGTTCTGCAATTTGTGATTCGATTTCTGATACGGTTCTAGGTTCCCAGTTCGCGCTCGTATAGTCGTTCGCACTTACTTCAGACTGATTAGCCAAAAACAGCAATGCTCCAGCTGAGAAAGTTACGCCTGCTTTGATAAATTGATTTTTATGATTAAACAAATTTATACCCCTTTTCATTATCTTCATTACTTGTCTATGATCGATCCATACTATTTACCCATATGTGTTGTCCGGATAACTGTAAGCATCTTACCATGCAATAATGAAAAGAAAAGGGGTATAAGGCATCTGTTACTTGTTTTTAGTAAGTCTGTATTGTTCTCATTATATCCTTACGAGACTGTGACAAAAATAGGTGATATGTCGGGGATGTAACAAAAATGCTTAAATGCCGGCTTTTTTAAATGAGTAGCTGATTTCTGTCATTGTAAAATTGTCTGTAAGCCAGATAACTTGCGATAAAACTCGAAATACTGGTGACCCCAATCAGCATGAACATGACAACAATCTGGTATCTTATTGCTTCTATAGGATCTATGCCTGCGAATATAAGTCCGGACATCATTCCGGGTAAACTGACCAGACCAACTGTTTTCGTCCGATCAATAGACGGTGACATACCAATTTTGATACTTTCTTTTATGATGCTCATTGAAGCCTGCTTTTCATTAGCCCCCAGAGCCAGTTTTTCAAGGACCTGCTGTCTCCTGTCCGCAAATTTCGAATTCAGTGCCTGAAAAGTCAGACCCAATCCAATCATGGCATTGCTGGCAATCATCCCTGTTATAGGAACGATTTGAGAAGGCACCCAGTCAATAGCACCGGAAAATACTAGTATCCCGAGTGTAATAACAGTCCCGATCCCAATCGAGGATAATGAAATAAACAGTGATTTGGGGATTCCCTCACTTCTTTTATGTGCATTAAAGCCTGCATTGAATACAATAAACAGGACCATAGCTAAAGTCACGACCATATTATTGGCCTGAATGATGTAACTTAACACGTACCCTATCAGAAACAGCTGAATAACGGCACGGATTCCCGCTATAAATATGTCATTACCAAGATTCAGTTTTTCCTTATAATCTACAAATATAGCAATAAGTAATAATCCAGTCGAGAGTATGAGTGCGAAATTACTAATTTCTAAGCTTTCATTCATTCTGAATCCTCCAATTTCCCGTTTGTGATAGTTAAGACTCTATCCGCTTTATCGATTTCACGTTCATCATGCGTTACGGAAAGGATCGTAATCGACTCTTTTTCATTCAGCTCATCAAGCATGCTATAAATAATTTCTTTGTTCTCAGCATCCAGCGAACTGGTTACTTCATCCAGAAGAAGGACCTCAGGCTGAAAAAGCAGATTTCTTACTAAGGCCACTCGCTGTTTTTCTCCCCCGGAGAGGTCTTTGATGGGCTTATCCAGGTAAGATCTGTCGAGTTTGACTCTTTCCAGCATGGCAGTACACTTTTCTTCATCAAACTCTTTTTCTCTGATTTCATAGGGAAAAGAGACATTATCTCTTACAGTTTGATCGAATAAAGTAGCGTTCTGAAAAAAATAGGCCACTTTCTGACGGTAAGGTAGTGGATCAGACTCTTGGATGTCTTCTCCATTAAAGTAGACCGTTCCTTGTGTCGGATTGATGATACTGGCGATTATCTTTAATAATGTACTTTTTCCTCCACCCGATGGACCGGTAATCGTTATGCGTTCGCCTTTTTTCACCTTGAAAGAAACTGAATCAAGGATAATTTGTTCATCTGCTTTAAATGAAATACTCTCTAAGGACAGTTGGTATTCTGACATATTCAAACCCCTTTTTATAATTAATATCATCTAATAACTAGTATAAACTATTAGGTTTGTGACGCAACTATTTATTCTTCCAGCCAGTCTTCCTCCGCTTCTGTAATACGCTCAGCCTGCATTTCAGGTGAAAGATAAGTAAATCCTTCTCCTGTCACTTCCTGAACATGAGAAATAGTCATAAACGCATTTGGATCTAGTGCTGCAACGATCCGTTTGATGGGCAGCACTTCCCTGCGGCTTATAATGATATACAAGATTTCTTTCTTTTCTTTTGTAAAATAACCTTTCCCATCAAGAATCGTAATGCCTCTTCCCAATTGATTTTCAATGGCTTCTGCTATTTCAATATGTTTTTCAGAGATGATAAAGAAAGATTTTCTTGGGTTCAGTCCCTCTAAAACAAAGTCGATTACTTTACTCTGTATATACAAATTGATCAATGTCAGAGCTACATTCTCTGCTCCAATAATAAAGGCACTGGGTAATACGATACACACATCGATCAGCAGTAAGCCTGTCGGTACATTGATGCCAAAATATTTTTCCAGTAATTTTGCCAGAATGTCGCTGCCCGCAGTTGTCCCGTGACCCAGCATGATCAGTCCGATTCCTGCTCCCATAAAGATACCTGAACCTATTGGGGCAAGTAGAGTAGTTTCTGGTATGAACTGATAGCGAGTGACCGCAAGCAGCATAACGGAGATGATCGCATTGGCAACTAAGGTATACTGCAGGGTCTTTTTATCCAGGAATTTATATCCTATTGCCAGTATGAAAATATTGATAATGAAAATAGTATAAGAAGGCGGAATATCAACTAGGTAAAAGAGAATCAGTGAAAACCCAGTTAGGCCTCCTTCTGATAATCCGTTTGGAACAGTAAAGACATTCACGCTGGTCGCGTACAATATCGATCCGATCACTATTAGTAGTAAATTTTTAATTCGCGTCTTAGTAATCAAGTGACTGCTCGCCATTATGTCTTCTCCTCGCTGTAGACCTCATTGCCATCTACATAAGTAGAATGGACAGTGATGTCTTTTATTTTGGACTGTTCAACAGTGAAGATATCCTGGTTCAGAACAACAAAATCAGCTAAATACCCTTCTCTGATGCGTCCTTTTTTATCTTCATCAAAACTGGCATACGCTCCTTCATACGTGTATGCGTCAATCGCCTCAGAGACTGTCATTGCTTCATCCGGCAAGTATGGTATATCCAATGGATCTGTCAGTCTATTGCGTGTCACTGCACATTGTATGTTTTCAAAAGGATTAAAAGAAACAATCGGAGCGTCACTACTAAACGACTGATGAATTCCTTTTTTCTTCATCGTATTGAACAGATAAGACGTTTCTGCTCGCTGTGATCCTATACGGTCATAAAGAATAGGGATATCATCCTCTAGAAAAATGGGTTGAACATATGTCAGATAATCTTTATCAGCTACACGGTCAATCAGATCTAACCCAGTGATCTGCATATGATTGATCCCCAATCTTAGAGTATTTGGCTCGTCTCCTAGCACCGCATCGTAAGCATTTAAAATCGTTTCGATTCCCTGATCGCCAATTCCGTGAATGATGACCTGATACCCATTATCAACAGCCAGTTTAACTTCACTCGTCAGTGTCTCCTCAGATTTAGTCAGTATTCCCTTAGAGGATTGGTCATCAGCATAAGGCTCTCTAAGTGCAGCTGTACGGGCGCCTAAAGTCCCGTCAATGAAAAACTTGATTGGACCGATCCGATTCCAGTCTGTACCTTTACGGAAAGAGAACCCTCTTGTTAAAAAATCCGGTAGATAGTTGCCGTTATTGAACCAGATCTGCTGGTAGAACCGTACCGTTAGCGCCTGTTCATCTTCCAGTTCTGAATACACAAACAGCGTTTCTTCTATCGTTTCGTCTTTAGCATCGTTTGTATGCATGGAAGTGATACCATACTGATTGGCTAACGTCATAGTGTTTTTGATCATGGTCTTTTTAACTTCTATCGTAGCAGCCGGCAATTGGGCTTTGACCAAATCAAGTGCCCCTTCTGTGAGTATGCCTGTTGGTTCCCCGTAATGATCTTTCTGGATTTCTCCACCAGTTGCCACTATACTCTCTGTCGTAATGTTAAAGTGCTGTAGTGCTGCAGAATTCAAACTCATAACATGGCGATCCACTCTGACAAGCACAATGGGTATGGTCATAGATGCCTGATCCAGATCGCTTCTTTCAGGCATTCGTTTATCGTCAGTGAACAGTGTCTGGTTCCAGCCTTCTGAATAGAGAACATCATCGGCAGATAGTTGATTATTCAATATGTACGATCGACACCGTTCAATCAGTTCCTTCATCGAAGAGACTCCTGTAATAGGCAGAAGGGACAGAAATTCTGCCGTCATCAAAAAGTGAAGATGCGAATCGATCAGTCCGGGAATGACAGTCCGGCCATTCAAATCAATAATTTCTCCATTGTTGAACTCATAAGCCAATTGGTCATTATCTCCAATGCGACTGATTCTGTTGTTTTCAATAATCATGCTTTCAGCGAATTCATTTTCATTTAAATAAATTTTACCGTTTTTAAACCATTTCATTTAAAAATCGCCTGCTTTCATTAATAAGAACTCTTTCTGGTCACATCTCATTATACTCTTCTCGAGTGACGGTTTGAACCCGTATCTTTTTTCGCATAAAAAAAAGTCAGGACCGTTACGCTCTGACTTTGAATTGTATTATAACCAGCTTCCTGTGAATTGATGGATACCATGTGTATTTCGGGTCGAATCGACTTCGCGTGTCCAGTAATCCTTTGGAGAAAAGTATTCTCTTGGAAAAATAGTACACCCTTCTACCTCCTGGTAGGTATTATCAGGTTTTAACCCGCGTTCAGTCATGATTTCGGTAATTCGGATGACATTTGTTTTATCGTCTCGAGATCCGTCAGGCAGGATGAATTCTCTCCCATCATAATCTTTATATAACTCTTCTATAAATGGATGATGCGCCTCTGCTCCTATAATCCCTGTAGATATTTCCGTTTCGATTTCAAAACTGAAAAAGGCCGGGAATTTACGGAACTTGTCGATTGGTTTGATAAGCTCCATATCTGTATCGCAGTAAACACCGCCATATTCTTTTAGCGCATGCAGACGGGCCACATCTGATACAAAAGCCCACTCTTCTCTTTCATAAGCTTGTTTAGTATATTCTCCGTGGTCTTCAGGATTGAAATTCGTTTCATCCCAACGTTTGATTTCCCAGTCAGGACAATACCGTTTCCAGCTCGCCAAACACTTTTCTTCCAACGGTCCCAAAGGGTTTCCTCCGAACCATGCATAATGAATGATTTTTGGAATCATATGATTCTCTCCTTCTATGTGTTCTGTAATTTATGAAATTTCCATGAGAACTCCCTTACAGTGTACCAAACTAACAGGTCAAAAATCGATTAATAGCTATTGGAACTTTTTTCAGGTGAACTACTTACTTATTAATTGGACCTCCTTAGGTCTCTATATCCATAGGCAAAGGTAAAGTTTGAGACAAACTCAGATGGGTAAGACCGTTGACTTTTCTAAATAAACTTTTCGGTATCAGCTTTGCTCTACTCTATCTGATGATTTGGTAGAGTATGCCGAACTTGGAAAAGTTCGACATACTCATTCCTCCTATGTTTTTCAGTCTGCCCAACTAGACTACTCTTTAGCATACTCTGAATGATCTGAGCATTCACATTACCCAACACCACGCTTCTTAGGCATACTCCATTGCCGTTATCTCTCAGTAAACCTAGTTACTCGTCTCTTGGTAATACTCTCCAAAGCATTTCTTCTCAGTCTGCCTAAGTCTCCTCTACTTCGGTATACTCCAATGAGCATAGTGACTCACTATGCTCTACCTTACTTCACTTAAGCCTACTCGGTTATTCAAATAACACTAGTCTTCCGAACACAAACAAAATCCCTTGAAAGTCGAAAAACCACGCTCACTAAACTCATTTAGTGGGCGTGGTTTAATTGATACTTAGATCATTTAGTGACGAATTGTTTTTTCAATTTCCGTTTTTTGGGTTCCGCATCTGTCATTGGGTCTATTTTTTTGGAATAGACGTATTTCATCGCAATCAAAGCAAAGACGACGGTGACTCCTTCTGATATGAGCTTAGACCACCATACCATATTGACGTTTCCTGTCAGAGACAGTGCATAAGCGACAGGGATTAAAACAATCAGCTGACGAATGACCTGTATCCACAAACTCAGCATCGGATTCCCCAGCGATTGGAAGACAGTCCCCAGCATAATACTGATTCCGGCAAAAGCAAAGCTCAGACTAATCGTTCTTAATGCGGCTACTCCCAGTTCCATCATTTCGTCGGATGCATTGAATAAGAGCAGGAACTGTTCAGGGAACAACTGAAACAGTACCGTCCCCAGGAGCATGATGGATTCCCCATATCCCAGACATATTTTAATGGCTAGAATCATTCGTTCTTTATTTTTTGCACCGTAATTATATGACACAATCGGAATCATGCCATTATTAAGCCCGAAGACTGGCATGAACGCAAATCCCTGCAGACGAATATAGACCCCATAAACAGCTGTTGCTGTAGATGTAAACTGCAACAGAATGTTATTAAACAATAAAGTTACTAGTGATGTGATTGATGTCATTACCATTGACGGTATACCGACCGAATAAATACGTTTGATCACTTTGAAATCAGGTCTGAATGTTCTATATTCCATATCCACATCAGTATTGACCTTGGCATTGATAACAAACGCCATGATTGCAGAGGTGATTTGCGCAATGATAGTAGCGATAGCTGCACCATAGACTCCCATTGCCGGAAAACCTAGCAATCCAAAAATTAGAATGGCATCCAGTGCAATATTTAATATTGCTCCGGTCCCTTGCGTAATCATCGTATAGAATGTTCGACCGGTAGACTGAAGTATCCGTTCGTAAACAAACTGCATGAATTTCCCGACTGATAAAGTGGTAATCAGCACAGTATACTCCATTCCGTACCTGACGATCTCCGGATTGTCAGTCTGCAATTCGAAAAATGGTCGAATAAATAAAAGACCAAAGATCAGAAATAAGCCGTAATGCACAAATCCTAGAAAGACCCCGTTATTTGCCGCAGCACTGGCCAGTTTCCTGTTGTTTTCTCCGAGGCGTTTAGATAACTCGGCATTCATACCTACACCGGACCCGACTTGAATAGCAATCATCAGCATCTGTATCGGGAAAGCTAACGATAAGGCTGCCAGAGCTTCTTCACTAATCTGAGCGACGAATATACTGTCGACTACATTATAAAGAGACTGGACGAACATGGATATCATCATAGGTACGGACAATGTCAGCACCAGTCTATTCATCGGCATCTTGCCCATTTGTTCTGAATTCATTTTACTCATAATATGACGCCCCTAAATTTATCTTTGACTAACTATCTGTAAGTAACTTCTATATTATACAAAAACCCTCCTACAAAAAGAAGTAAATAACACTAAAAAAACAAATAAAATGTCATCCTTATTCTTTTTACTTTCATACCTTTCTGATACAATGCTTTTAGACTAGAAAGGGTGAACACAAAATGAAGTTTATCAGAAAATTAGTTGTCCTGCTGTTGACCCTTATTATAGGCTTCTGGTTGGGGACGACTGGATTACTGAATGGCACAACCGCGGGAAACTGGATGAATACGATTGTCAGTTACCTCCCATCAACGACCGACTTTGACAGACTAACCATTTCCTTTGATCAGACACCCTTTTCGAGTAATTCACTGACCCGACAGGATACGGAACAGGACCAAATTGAGGCGCCTGCCATTTCCAGCGAACAGACAGAAGACATTGATGTTGACCTGATTGAACAGACAATCATTCAGCTGCTCAATGATTTAAGAGAAGAACTCGGGGCTGACCCCCTGAAGTCGAACGATATGCTGAGGGCTGCTGCGACTATACGGGCTATTGAGACGGAAGAGCTCTTTTCACATACGAGACCGGACGGCTCTGAGACCTTTACTGTCTTCAACGAAGAAGGCATTCATTATCCCTACAGAGTCGCAGGAGAAAATCTGGGTATGGCCACTCATTACTTGAGCGATGAAGAAATGGCTGAACTAATTTTTAACGGTTGGGTTGAAAGTGAAGGTCATTACGAAAATATGATTCGTCCTGATTTTGAAGAAATAGGGATTGGTGTCCATTTTGATGGCGAATTCCTCTATGCCACTCAACTATTTGGAACTCAACGTTAACATAACAACACCTCAAAAAGAGTATTTCTCACGAAATACTCTTTTTGTCTTTAATTAAGTTGTTTCATCCAGTATTTTTCCAGCCTGTTCAATAAATGTCTGCAACACTTTAATTCGCGCGTATTTCTTCTGTTGTCCTTCAACTATGGTCCAGGGGGCATAGTCAGTATCCGTCCGCACCAGCATTTCATTCATCGCTTCAATATAGTCAGTCCATTTTTCGCGATTACGCCAGTCTTCATCAGTCAATTTGAATACTTTATCCGGCTCTGTTTCCCTGGATTTGAACCGTCTAAGCTGCTCTTCCTTATCAATGTATATAAAAAACTTTAAAATCAGTGTATTAAAGTTATGAAGATGCTGTTCCATTTCATTTATCTCATTATAGGCACGGTCCCATTCTTCCATATCAGCAAACTGTTCGACTCGCTCCACCATAACTCTCCCGTACCAGCTGCGATCAAAAATTTTCATATCCCCTTTTTGGGGAAAGTCTTTGTAAAAGCGCCACAAATAGTGATGCGCTTTTTCATCTTCTGAAGGAGCAGCCGTTGTCAGGACCTCGTATCCTCTCGGGTCCATTTCTCTTGTCAGTCGCTCGATTGCCCCGCCCTTACCGGATGCATCCACTCCTTCAAAGACCATTACTGTTGGAATACCATTTGTATACAGCCTGAATGATAAGCGCTGAGCTTCCATCTGCAAATCATCTTTGAGCTTATCGTATTCTTCGTCATCCAGTTCAAGCTTTAGATTCACTTTTTCCAATGGCTTTTCCTGCGGCGAGTAGTCTCTCAGTTCTTTTCTCAACCCGCCATTTTTCATCCCCATTATGCGATCAATACCCTCATGAATTAAATCAATCGTCATGCCTAAAATGTTATCGGAAGCATCCTTTTTATTTTCAGAAGAGACCACATGCCATTTACTGAAAGTAAAGTCCGATTTATTTAAAACAGTATCAAAATGATTCAGATAGTCTCCGTAGTTCTCATATTGCTCTTCATCCCGCTCACTGATCATAAATGACCGGTCTTCATCTTCTTTCAGCTTATCTATTCTTTTCTGCTGCGTTTTTTCTTTCTGATGCAGAAAAAATTTAATAATGATCGTATCGTCATCTAATAGAAGTTTCTCAATTGAACTGATGTCTCTGATATCTTTATCCAATGCTTCACCAGTTAAAGACAAATCATTGAATACGTTGAAATAAAAACTGCGGTCATATATGGCTATATCCCCTTTTTTCGGCAGTTTATTCCAGAACCGCCAAAGAAAAGGACGCTTGTTTTCGTCTTCAGTCGGGTTCTCAAAAACACTGACTTTAAAGTGCTTAGGATTCAGCTCTTTTACCAGGTCTTTAATAACAAACCCTTTACCGGAAGACTCCCACCCGTCTACAATGATTAAAACAGGAATGTTTAAATTATTAATTAACCGTTGAGCTCTGGATAAACGCTCGCCGAGTTCTTTAGTTTTAAACTGTTTATAGGGATTTTTACCAGCTTTGAAATCATATCCTTTTAGCATGCCCATGCCTCCTGATTTTCCTTTTCTGAAAAAATACAATGGTCAAGAGATGTCTATTATCTGTGTTTATCTTTTCGGATCTACTGATTTAGTGTGTCTTCTGCTTCGTGCTCTACGCTTTTTTTGTGCTTCCGTTAAAGGGGCATAGTCTTTCATGTCAGAAACAGCTCCTCCGGCAATCTCCCAGAGGTATAGACTGGCAATGCTTGAGTATGGAGAATACCGTCTTTTATATTTGGCAAAGAGCTTTTTTGTAATCCTTCTGTGATGGTAGAGCATCCGTAAGCCTCTATGAATAGCCAGGTCGTCCCAGCTCAAAATGTCCTCTCGACCCATCGAAAAAATCATCAGCATTTCAGCTGTCCACACACCGACCCCTTTGATTTGGGAAAGCCTTTGAGTCACTTCATCATCACTCATTGTCTGAAGTTCATTCAGATCAAGGTCTCCCTGAACGATTTCTTTAGAGACTTGTTTAATGTATGAGACTTTTCGGAATGAAATTCCAATAGACTGAACCTCTTCGTCCGACAAACTGAGTATATTTTCAGGTGTTACTTCTCCCAATTTATCTTCCAGCCTGTTCCAGATTGTCTGCTGGGCTTTAGTGGATATCTGCTGTCCTATGATGCTGTTCACCAATGCTGTATAAAGGTTGGGTCTGATAACTCTTCTTACCTTACCAATGGCATCTATCGCTTTTCCCAGCACTGGATCTGCTTTTTTCAAATACTCCAGCGCTTCGGGGTCAATAGTGAAATACGCACTCTTTTCCTCTTCTTCCTGATCCATCATGATCGGCCTTTCTGCATTTATTCTAAAGCTGGCACACTGCTATTTAGGTTCATTCCATTTATAAAGTTCTGGACGACGATCGTTAAATACATTTATCTGTTCTCTAATTTCTTTTCGCGAGTTCAAATCTATAACAGCTGTCAAAACTGTTTCTTCCTCAGCAGCTTCTGCAAGGGTATCTCCTAGAGGATTCAAGATCATTGAGTGTCCGCAAAATGATAGCTTGTCAGTCTCACCTACACTGTTGACTCCAATGACAAAAATCTGATTTTCTATTGCCCTTGCGCGCTGCAGTGTCTGCCAAGGAAATACTCTAGGGTTTGGCCAAGCTGCAGGTACAAATAACATCTCAATGCCTTCTAATGCCATCATGCGGATCCATTCTACAAAACGGAGATCATAGCATGTGGCCACTCCGACTTTTATGCCTTCTATTTCAAAAATACCTAACTGATTTCCTGAGCTGAATGTTTTATGTTCGTTCGATGGAGAAAACAAGTGGACCTTATGGTAGGTATGAAGCAATTCACCTTCTCGGTCAAAACTGTAACTTGTATTATAGAAATGTCCATCAATTAGTGTAGCTACCGATCCGCCAATTATGTTGACTTCACAATCTTTACTTAAGTGACTTAGCAATTTTACCGTCCGTTTGCCATTCAGATCCGCAACCTCTTCAAGGTTTTTAGGAAAAAAAGAGACATTCCACATCTCAGGGAGAACGATTATATCAGGTTTTTCGTTATTGACTGTTTCGCGTATCAGTTTTTCAACTGTCTTCTCGTTCTCGATTGGGTCATTAAAAGCAAGATCTAACTGTATAGCGCTGATTTTCATTTAGTCCACTCCAATTCGTCCTATTTAAGTATGCAGTTAATCCACTTTCTCTACACTTATCTGCCCGATTTGCAAGGGATCACTTTCCATGAAAAAGCCATTATGTTCCACACGCAAAACGTCTCCTACTTGCCACTCTTCCTCTTCTGGCAGAGATATACTAATATTTGCACCAGAAGGATAGGCTTCAATATCCTCCGCGAAAACCACCGCACTATCGCCATTAATTTCCATAATTTCTGCTGTAAATACATCAGTTGATTCATCATTTTGATTATTTGAATCAGGTGATTCTGTGTCCGGTTGATTTAGCTTGTCCACTTCTGACTGACAAGAGAATAAAAAGAGGGTTCCTATCAATAAAACTAGTCTGTTCATTTCTAATTACCCCTTCCATTTAAAGGTTTTTATCAGTATACAAACTGTGTCTAACAGTCCTTGATTACATTTCCCGACACTAAATCTGCTGATTAAAACACTACACCCAAGTATACTCAGACTCAATACGCTTTACTTCACTGTAAAGAAATTCGTTTACTGGTGCAGCAATGCCATATTTATCTGATTTGGCTAAAATTGTTCCTGAGAAAAGCTCCACTTCAGAAGGTCTTCTGGCAAATCCATCCTGCCTCATTGAGGGCATTCCGTCCGGATCCACTGTATCGATAATATCAAATGCTTTTTGCACATGTTCTTCAGTGAGTAGAATGCCTTCAGACTGAGCGATCGATACGACTTCAAGCATGGCCGCACGCGCTTGTGCGTGAAAGTCTCCACCCGTCTGAACACCACCATACGTCGTTTCATTTACCATGACGACCTGATTCACACCGACGTTCATGATGAATTTTTCCCATATTTTAAGCATAATGTCCTTTTCAACTACATAGGGAAACGCCGCTTCATCGAATAACGCCATGACTTGATGCAGCCTCGATTCTTTTTCAGGAATGTCTGCACCGATCTGCAGCCAGCCCTTTACTTTCGACCGGACATTTTGCCCTTCTCTCGTCGCATCCATTCCGATCGCCACAGTTGGTATCACTTTCTCGTGTCCAAATCTCGACCCAATAATCTGTTCGCTGGAAATGCCATTGATCAAAGATATGATTGTCGTCTGCTCGCCGACTTGGTTATACATCGATTCCATCCCACTGTCTAAAGTTAATGATTTTGTGCAAACGATAATCAGATCGGCGGGACTAGTCTTCTCTGTTTCCAGCACATAGTTAAAATCGCAAAATACCCCATTCAAAGTAACGCCTTCTTCTTCATAACGCTCTTTTCTTTCTTGGTTCACTATTATTCTGACCCTGTTTTTTCCTAATGCAGCTGATAAGTGCTGGCCATATAAAATACCGAGAGCACCTAATCCAACTATAGCTATTGTTTTATCCCTCATATTTTTCCCCTTTTTACCCTCTTGAGTCTTTATTTTGATTCTCATCATACCATAATCCTATGCCTGATTTGATCTATGGACAAAAAAAGCTGGATAAGGAACAGATTATTCATCCGCCTCCTTATCCAGCATTATAGTCAATTATTTAAGTTTGTTAAGCAGATCAGAATGACGTGCATTCAGTTCCTTACATCATGCCGCCCATGCCGCCGCTTGGATCCATTCCTGCAGGTCCATCATTATCTGATGGGATTTCTGCAACAGCTGCTTCAGTTGTCAGAAGTAGAGCTGATACGGATGCCGCGTTTTGTAATGCTGAACGGGTTACTTTAGTTGGATCGATGATTCCCGCTTGTACCATATTGACCATTTCGCCAGTTGCTGCATTAAATCCAATGCCCGGTTCAACATGTTTCAGACGCTCAACAATCACACTGCCGTCTAAACCTGCGTTTGAAGCGATTTGACGAACAGGTTCTTCCAGTGCACGAATAACGATTTTCACGCCCGTTTCTTCGTCACCTTCAACCTCTATTTCAGCCAGTTTGCTTAAGATATTGATATAAGCCGTTCCACCACCAGCAATAACGCCTTCTTCAACAGCAGCGCGTGCCGCATTCAGGGCATCTTCAATACGGAGTTTACGTTCTTTGATTTCAGTTTCCGTAGCTGCTCCTACTTTGATGACAGCTACGCCACCTGCTAATTTAGCAATACGTTCCTGGATTTTTTCACGGTCAAATTCAGAATTTGTTTCTTCAGCCTGTGAACGCAGCATAGCCACACGCTGGTCGATGTGTGTTTTTTCTCCAGCACCTTCGACCAATGTTGTATCATCTTTAGTCACAACAGCTTTACCTGCAGTACCTAATTGATCGATTGTGACATCTTTCAGGTCAAGTCCCAAATCACTTGTAATAACTGTTCCGTTTGTCAGGATTGCGATATCTTCAAGCATCCCTTTACGTCGATCACCGAAACCTGGCGCTTTAACAGCTACAACATTCAGCGTTCCTCTGATTTTGTTCAAAACTAGTGTGGGTAAAGCTTCTCCCTCGATATCGTCAGCAATAATCAGTAATGGACGATTCTGTTGCATGATATTCTCAAGAACAGGAAGGATTTCCTGAACAGATGAAATTTTCTTGTCAGTAATCAGAACATATGGATTTTCCAGATTGGCTTCCATTTTTTCATTGTCTGTTACCATATACTGAGACAAGTATCCACGGTCAAACTGCATACCTTCAACAACATCCAGTTCAGTTTCGATTCCCTGTGATTCTTCAATAGTAATAACGCCGTCACTTCCGACACGTTCCATCGCATCAGCGAGTAATTGTCCAATTTCATTGTCTCCAGAAGAAATAGACGCGATCTGTGCGATCGATTCCTTGTCTTCCACTTTAGTAGAATTTTCATGAAGTAATTGAACAGCTTTTTTAGTTGCTAATTCGATTCCGCGACGGATGCCGACAGGGTTAGCCCCAGCTGTCACGTTTTTCATTCCTTCGTTAACAATCGCCTGAGCCAAAACAGTAGCAGTTGTAGTTCCGTCCCCTGCGATATCATTTGTTCTGCTAGCTACTTCAGCAACCAGTTGAGCACCCATATTTTCAAACTTATCTTCAAGCTCGATTTCTCTTGCGATGGTTACCCCATCATTAGTGATTTGAGGTGCACCGAATGATTTGTCTAAAATAACATTTCTACCTTTTGGTCCAAGTGTTACTTTAACGGTGTTTGCTAACTTATCTACTCCACGAACCATTGCCGCGCGGGCATCTTCAGAAAATTTAATGTCTTTAGCCATGTTTTAAACCGCTCCTTAAATTTTTTAATGATTATGCTTAACTGTTATTCTACTATTGCAATAATATCTGTGTCTTTAACCACTAAATACTCTGTCCCTTGATATTTGACTTCAGATCCAGCGTATTTTTCAAAAATAACATTGTCCCCAACGGTTACTGAAACAGCAGCTAGCTGTCCATTCTCTAGTAATTTTCCTTCACCAACAGCTACAACAACCGCAGATTGAGGTTTTTCTTTTGCAGAATCCGGTAAAACTAATCCGCTTGCAGTTTTTTCTTCTTCTTTTGTCACTTCAAGAAGTACTCGATTTCCTAAAGGTTTTAACATGATGTAATCCCTCCAAAATAATTTAATAGTCTATTGTTTACATATTTTCACTACTGATTTCAGTAGATCAAGTAGTTTTAGCACTCTCGACCTCCGAGTGCTAACTCCATTACCTAGTATATTCAAAACTTTGATTTCTTGCAAGTCTTAAGTGTAAATTTTTTTGAAAAATTTCGTTTGTGGCAACCGGTGTCTATTTGTGTTAAATTACTATTATTGTGGGAATATGAATTAAAGGATGAACAGTATGCCAACACACGAAACAAATAAAAAAGCAGCAATACACATGATCATTTTATTTCTGACTGTCCAGCTTCTCTCAGCACTTATTCCATTCTTCCTGCCGGACACACTTGGAACTGTCGGCTTTTTAATGCCGTCCATGGTTCTGTTTACTCTTGGTGCCATTGGAATGATCTGGATCGAGAGACGACAACAGATGCAGTTTGATTTTGAACGTTCCTTTGGAGGCTCTATCGGTACCATACTGATTTGGGGACTGGCTGGTATGTTTATTGCACTGGTTGTACAGAATATCGCCAGTATTATCGAGGTCAATTTACTGGGGTCTTCAATGGAATCAGAAAACACGCAAATGCTCGTGGAAGTCGTGAGGACTTACCCGGCTTTTCTTTTACTAATCGGCGTGACTGGCCCTATTATGGAAGAATTCGTTTTCAGAAAAGCTTTATTCGGAATGCTGGTCGGCAAACTGGGAGGCATTGGCGCCGCAGTCATCAGTTCACTGATTTTTGCTATTATCCATTTTGATGGATTACTGCTTGTTTATTCTACAATGGGCTTGGTCTTTGCCTGGTTGTATTACAAAACTAAGAACATCTGGACACCAATTATCGCTCATTGCCTGATGAATGTCTTTGCAGTTTTGGCTAACATCTATTTATTATAATAATAGAGCATCTAAGAAAGGACTTATAATGACTGAAAAACAAATTATGTTTCAGATAATTTTCAAATATGCATTTTCCATGCTGTTTCTTTTTTTCACCATTGATTCAGTCGGCACTAGCGGATGGGGATTTTTCTCCTATCTCTTTGCTTTATTTGCTACTAAGGATTTTGTCCAAGGTACGAGAATGGCAGCATCATTTTATCAAATTAAAAAAGGAAAAAAAGATAAGCAGTAAAAAAAGCCAATCTTCACCCATCAGCTCAAAACTGATGTGAAGATTGGCTCTCTTTATTCTTTATAAAAAAGATCATTCAACGGGTCACTAACTGTATCTTTGTCTTCATTTTTATCTTTATCAAAATCCTGGTAATAATTGATAAAATAAATCAGTGTCTGCAGCTCATTAGTCAGATCCACATTGTGTACTCTGATTTCCTTGGGAACAGTTACTCTGATCGGAGTAAAGTTCATAATCCCTTTAACGCCACCCTTAACCAGCTTATCTGCCATCTCTTGTGCTAACTCGGATGGAACTGTCAGTATGGCTACATCGATCTGCTGCATTTCCAACTGCTCGACCATTTCGTTAATGTCGTATATCGGTACACCTTGGTGAATCGTTCCAATAAGTTCGTCTTTGACATCAAATCCGGCACTAATCCGAATATTGTTATTTCGTCGAAAGTTATAATTCAGTAAAGCTTGCCCCAAATTCCCTACACCTATCAGCGCGACATTCGTTAAGCGGTCCTGGTTCAAGGTCTTACTGAAGAAGTTCATTAGTGCTTCTACATCATATCCATACCCTCTTTTACCTAAAGCACCGAAGTATGAAAAATCACGTCTGATCGTCGCACTGTCTACTTTTACAGCTTCACTTAATTTGGCTGAGGACACACGTTCTTTTCCTGCCTCATATAAAAAACGCAAATAACGGTAGTATAATGGCAGTCTGCGTGCAGTAGCTTTTGGTATTTTCTTTTCAGCCATTGTCATTCTCCTCATCTATTTCGTTAAATTTAAAACATCTTTGGCTTGTTTTTGAGCCGATTTGATACATTTTGTATCTATTTCTCACTTTGTGCATTCACAAACTTACTAAATGTTTCCAATCAATATTATACCACTACTCATTATAAAATAAAGCAAATATGCCCCTTTTTAGGAAAACAGTCAATATCTTTATGCAATTGTCATGTAATCTACTGAACAATTATAGAACAATGAACAAACTATCCTTATCAGGACACCTGCAAAATAAATTTCACAATGTCAGCGCTCTCCTTTATTTACACTAGTGATTTATTCAGTCTGTGTGCTACACTAATACCTAAAGATAGATAACACGTATAGAAAATGAGGATCCCTATGATACTTCTACAAACTCAGAAAATCGCAAGACATTTTGGTGCGGATGTTTTATTTGAAAATGTCTCTATTGAAATCAAAGATAAAGCCCGAGTCGGTCTCGTTGGTCGAAATGGTGCAGGTAAAACGACCTTATTAAATATTCTATCCGGAAAAGAAGAACCGGATGCCGGTACCATTCATAAAAAGAAAGACTGTACGATCGGTTACCTTGACCAGCATACTGGTCTTGAATCCAACCTGACGATATGGGAAGAAATGGATAAACTAACAGAACCAGTCAAGCTGATCGAAAAAGAAATGCATGCTATTGAAGAACAATTGAGCGATGGGACACTTGATAAGCAGTCGGATAGCTATTCAAATTTGCTCACCCGCTATGACCATCTTCAGCAGGCTTTCAAAGAGAACAACGGATACGGTATCGAGAGCGAAATACGGTCTGTGCTGCATGGCTTTCGATATTATGAAGAAGACTACGACACACCGATTTCCAATCTATCAGGTGGCCAGAAAACACGACTGGCTTTGGCTAAGCTGCTCTTACAGAAAAAAGATCTGCTGATACTGGATGAGCCCACTAACCACTTGGATATTGATACTCTTGCCTGGCTGGAAAGTTATTTACAGAATTACTCAAAATCGTTACTGATCGTATCGCATGACCGGTACTTTTTGGATAAAGTTGTTCAAGACATATATGAAGTCAGCCGTGGAGCTGTCGATTATTATCCTGGAAATTACTCCAATTATTTAAAGCAAAAGGCTGAGAGAATTACCCGTGAGTGGAAAGTGTTTGAAAAGCAGCAGAAAAAAATCGACAAGCTTGAAGATTTTGTCAATCGGAACCTAGTGCGGGCATCCACTACTAAACGGGCTCAATCCAGAAGAAAACAGCTGGAGAAAATGGATACGTTAGACAGACCACAAGGCAATGAAAAAAGTGCACACTTTCAGTTTGCAACAGAAAGAGAATCTGGTCAGCAGGTTCTCCAAACAAAAGAACTGGCCATTGGCTATGACGGCACTCCTCTTTCAGATCATATCGATCTGGATATCAGGAAAGAAGATTCTATTGCCGTTGTCGGACCAAATGGGGTTGGAAAAACCACCTTACTGAAAACCATTAACAAACTCCTGAAACCAATTCGGGGTGAAATAAAATATGGGACTAAAGTAGATTTAGGGTATTATGACCAGGAACAGCGTACACTTAATGAGAAAAAAACTGTTTTGAATGAGGTATGGGATGATCACCCATTACTGCCGGAGCAATCGATTCGAACACTGCTGGGCTCCTTTTTATTCAGTGGCGACGATGTTGAAAAATCGGTCAGCTCTCTAAGTGGTGGCGAGAAGGCGCGTGTCGCACTTGCTAAACTGGCACTTGAGAAAAACAATATGCTGCTCTTGGATGAGCCGACTAACCATCTGGATATCGATTCAAAAGAAGTGCTTGAAAATGCGCTTATCGATTTTGCAGGAACCTTGCTCTTCGTTTCTCATGATCGGTACTTTATCAACCGGTTGGCCACTAAAGTGGTTGAACTGTCTGAGGATGGTGCAACTCTTTACCTCGGGGACTACGATTATTACCTTCAGAAAAAAACAGAGCTGGAGGCTTTAAATACGCTGGATCAGGATACAGCTGCCGCAGGTAATTCATCACTGCAGGAAGATACACCAACTGGTAGTGAAACAAAACAGGCATTTGAAGCCCAGAAAGAAAAACAGAAAATGGAACGAAAATTGAGCCGTGAGATTGAAACGATTGAAAAAGAGCTGGAGACTCTTGAAGAAGAACTCCTGACCATCCAAACCGAAATGAGTCAGCCGGATACATTTTCTGACAGTGAGAAGACAGAATCATTGGCAAGGCAGAACCAGATGCTCTCAACAAAACAGGAAAACTTGATGGAAAAATGGGAAGAGCTGCATGAATCATTGGAAAACCTTTAGTATCATTAATCATTCTTCCTGTTATCACAAATCATCAAAAAGAAAGAGGAACGTATATGGATCAGATGGATTTGAAAATACTCCAGATATTACAAGAGAACAGCCGTGCATCATTAAAGGAAATAGCGAGTGAAACTTACCTGTCTTCGCCCGCTATTTCAAATCGGATTTCAAAACTGGAAAAAGAAGGCTTTATTGATAAATATATGACATGTGTGAATTTAAAGAAATTAGGTTATCATATACAGGCGTTTATTCAATTGGATTTAAGTCCGGCCCAGAAGAAAGATTTCTATCCTTACATTGAAAACACATCTAACGTTCTCGAGTGCAACTGTGTAACAGGTGAATTTTCCATGCTGATCAAAGTATCGTATCCAACGACAACTGAGCTGGATGATTTTATCAATGACCTGCAGCAGTTTGGCAAAACATACACACAAATCGTGTTTTCCACACCCGTTCCTGTTAGAGGCTTAACGCTACATGAGTTTGATGATTAATTTTATAAGGACAAAAATATAAAAAATGCATTCCCCTTCCACTTCCTGTCATCACAGGAAACGAGCGGGGAAATGCATTTTTATTTTTATTAAAACAGTAGAATAGCAGGGTCAAAATTCAGGTCGAGCTATCTTTAGCTCCATTTCCTTTTCAGTAACTGCCTTTTTCTAAACTGACAAGCCAGGTTTGCCGTTTAATGTATAATCAGCGAACTCTTCATTTTCCAGTTGAACAAAAGCCGCTGCCCCAATCATTGCAGCATTGTCTCCACACAAATTAAGGGGAGGGATAAGCAGTTCAACATCTGGCATTTCATTTGTGACTGCTTCTGTCAACGCCTGCCGCAATCCTTTATTGGCAGCAACGCCACCAGCTAATACAAGCTGCTGCACTTGTTTTTCTCGGGCTGCACGAATCGTTTTATCAACCAGTACATCTGTAACGGCAGCCTGAAAACTTGCCGCCAAATCAATTGTATTCAGTTCTTCCCCTTTTTGTCTGGCGTTGTGGACCGTATTGATGAAGGAACTTTTCAGCCCACTAAAGCTGAAGTCATAATTGTCCTCAGTCATCATAGCTCTAGGAAAGTGATACGTATCGTTTCCTCTGTGAGCCATTTCATCTATATGCTTCCCGCCAGGATAAGGGACACCGATTACTCTTCCAATTTTGTCATAAGCCTCTCCTGCCGCATCATCTCTGGTTTCTCCGATTATTTCAAAAGAATCCGGTGATGACATATAGATCAACTCTGTATGTCCTCCACTGACCACCAGAGATAATAAAGGAAATGTCATATCATCTGACAGTTGATTAGCGAAGATATGTCCTTTGATATGGTTAACTGCAATGAGCGGCAATGAATGAGCGAATGCTATAGCTTTAGCGGCATTCACCCCAATGAGCAAGGCACCAACAAGGCCGGGCCCTTCAGTGACAGCAACAGCATCTAGTTCAGTATACTCTATCCCAGCCTCGGTCATTGCTTCTTCTATAATGAGCGTGATTTGTTCAACGTGATGCCGGCTGGCAATCTCAGGAACGACTCCTCCAAAACGCTGGTGACTTTTTATCTGAGATGCCACGATATTAGACAAAATCACTTTACCATCCTCTATCACTGCCGCACTTGTTTCGTCACAACTCGTTTCAATTGCTAAAATCCGCTTCTTTTTCATCTTCTTCCTTCTTTCCAAGATTGCATTTCATAATGATCGCATCTTCTATTGGACGCGTATAGTATTGTTTACGTTCAGCAATTTCCGAGAATGCATGGGCTTCATAGAACAGCCGCGCTTTTGTGTTCGATTCTCTTACTTCCAGATAAAGTGTAGTCATTCCTTTAGTCTGACAGTACTGCTTAAAAGCGACGATTAGCTTTGACGCAATTTTTTTATTCTGAAACGATTTTTTTATGGCAATCGAGTATATTTCTGCTTCATCTACCATTAATTTGCCGCCGACATAACCGATCAGCTCATCATTTTGTTCCGCAACAAAAAAGATGAGATCCGGTCGTGACAAGGTTTGTTCATATTGCTTTTTAGACCATGGCGCTCCATATGTAAAAGCAGTTTCTGCCAGTTCATAAAACGCCTTACTTGCATCCTCTACACTATTATAGGGACGAATAGAGATTTCATTAGTTGTCATCAGATATCGCACTCTTTCTATTCTTTACCAGCAGGATTCACCACATATTTCATTTCCAGGGCATCTTCATGGTCATTCGCGTAGTATCCTTTTTTCACCAGGCCTTTTTCAAACCCCAGTGTTGTATATAAACTTTGTGCTGATGTGTTGGAGACTCGCACTTCTAGCGTTACTTCTGTGATGTCTTCTTTCTCGGCGATCTTAATGATTTCTCTCAGTAAATAAGTCCCGATGCCTTTGTTCTGATAGTCAGGTATTGTGGCAATATTCGTTATATGCGCTTCGTGATTAACGAACCAGGAGCCGATGAATGAGACCGGTTTAGCATCATCATAAACAACAATGTAAAACGCATTTTTGTTGAAGCGTATTTCATGAAGGATCGCGGTCCGATTCCAGGGTGTCTGACCATCATAACATAAGCGTTCAATCGTTAAAATACTGTCTGCATCTTCTTCACGTGCTATTTTACTGCTTAAAAACCGCTCATCTGATAAAGGATAGAATGGCTGATCCAGTTTGATCCTTACTGATAACGGAATAAAGGTCTTAGTTGTGGTCTTTGTTACTCTATCAGAAAACCATTCTTTAAAGTTTTTCAATCCACCCGCCTCCTTGGGACTGGTCAGGATGGGCCTCCATCCAATTCTGTTCTGCTTCAGCTAACTTGAGATAGTCAGGTTCAAATAAATGAACAGCTTCAGGTTCTTTTGTCCTAGCGATATCCGCCAGTACACTGGCTCTGGGATAGTGACGGCTCATTGGCAGAATGATAAATTTACTACCTAGTTTCGTTTTCAGCAAGTCAGCGTATTTTTGAACATCAGACCCAATAAACTGAATCGGTGCATTTAAGGATTTCAAATAATCAGTCCATATGTCTGCAGATATATGGGTGTCTTTTTCTACTGGCACACAACCGTTCTCGTCATACCGGTACAGTCCGGTATAAAGATTGTTTCGTCTCGCATCGAAAAGTGGCACAATATAAGAATTCGGGATCTGTTCACCATTTCCTGCGAGTACGTGTAGACTGGATACACCGACGAGTTCGACTTTCAGACTGAAAGCGAGTGTTTTAGCAATCGTCACACCGATCCTGACACCTGTATACGATCCGGGCCCTTTTGCTACTGCAATTCTGTCCAGATCATTCGGTTGCCACCCGGCTTCTTTGAACAGAGCTTCCACAGCAGGCATCAGTTGCACACTGTGATTTCTTTTTATATTGACTGTTTTTTCAACGAGTAGCGTAGAATCTTCAACCAGTGCCACAGACATGACCTGATTGGACGTATCGATACCGAGAATTTTCATATACTAGCTCCTCTATCATTATCTATTTAAAATAAGTTTAGCATATTTTCTGTGCGTTGAGAAACGAATAAGTGCTTTGTAAAGCGTTTCTTTTGATTTATATCGCCAGACTACTTACAATAAACGTGAATAATTTAAAGCAACCACATAAGAAGGGATGGATAAATAATGAGTGAAAATAAAGACAGTTTGAAACACAAAGCTAAAGGATTGAAGGATAAAGTAGCAGGAGCTGCCAAAGACTCTTTCGGTGACGCTACAGATAACAAAGGAAAACAGGCTGAAGGTAAAGCCCAAAAGGCTAAAGGTCACGGACATGAAGCAGTTGGAGAAGCAAAAGAAGACAGAGACAAAGATAGAGACAAAGACAGACGTTAATCTTCAGCTTTTCACAACCATCCATCCTTGGATCTTTATATCTTAGGGTGGATTTTCTTTAAATACTTTTATGGAGGGTACTATTTTATGAGCAAATTACTGATTACTGGCGCAACTGGTGCAATTGGGACAAATCTGGCTAAACACTTAAAAGAGTCCCATGATCTTGTACTGGCCGATATTGATTTTTCTGATTTTCCTGATGAATTGAAAGAAGGCGCCAAAATAGTCGAGGGCGATTTATCAGAACTGGATAATTGGGATGATGCACTGGAAGGCGTGGAGTATGTTATTCAGTTAGCCGGCAACCCTGATCCTGAAGCTGATTTTTATAACGAACTGGTCGATCTGAATTATGTCCTGCCCCAGAATTTATACAAAAAAGCAGCAGAGTCGTCCACTTTAAAGCGTGTCATTTTTGCCAGTTCAATACATGCCAGTGATGCTTACCCAGATAACGTTCAGGTCAAAACAACTGATCAGGTTAGGCCTGACGATTTGTATGGCGTATCCAAAGCGTATCTGGAAGCACTAGGCAGCTATTATGCATTCAAAAAAGGCGTAGAATCAATCGGTATACGTATCGGCAATTATACAGAAGACGATGAGGAGCTGGATCCGAACAGTGATTTCCATTCTATGGGCATGTATTTCTCGGTCCGTGATATGAATCATCTAATCGACTGCTGCCTGACAGCTGAACTGGAAGAACCCTATTTACTGGTCAATGGCGTATCCAACAATTCATTCCCGCGGTTAGATATCGAATCTGCTCGCGTGAAGATAGGCTACCAGCCAAAAGACAATGCATTTGAGAAATTAAACAAAATGTAAAAGCCCATCAACTGACTATCGTTGCTAATAAACAAGATTGTCAAAAATGCTGTAAAGGACATGTGTTTAAAAAGAAATAGACTCGTCGGCTGACGAGTCTATTGTTATTACCTTTGTACTGCTATGTGCTTTCCCGGATGATCAGCTTAGTTGACGTAATGACCGTCTTCGCCCCTTGCCGTTCACCCTGAATGCGTTCATGCAGGAGCTGAATCCCGCTGCTCCCCATCTCTTCAGTATAGACTTTGACGGTTGTCAAAGAAGGGGTAATGTATTTAGCGGTTGAAATATCATTGAATCCAATCAGACTGATGTCTTCGGGAACTTTAATATTTTTTTCATAAAGAGCCTTCAAACACCCAATGGCAATGGCATCATTTGCTGCCAGAAATGCAGCGGGCCGTTCTTCTTCGCTCAAATTATCAAGAGCTTTCAGCATATTTTTCTTCCCATCTTCTACACGGAACGCTCCGATATAAAAGTAGTCAGCCTTATAAAGTCGCTTGCGTTTTAAATACTCTCTGGCTGTTTTTTCTCGAGGATCGATCCAGTTACCGGTCCCGTCGCTGAATGATTCTTCTCCACCAATGAAGCCGATTCGACTGTGACCCTGGTCGATCAAGTAATCAATATTCTGTTTAACGGCGTTTTTAAAATTTACCAGTACACAGTCTATATCCTGTTGTGGTTTAAAGTCCACGAAACAGAGCGGTAAGTTTTTTTCAAGAAAGTGATCCACCTGATGTTGACTATATTTTCCTATCGCTAAAATACCAGAGAGCTTATCATGATTGATCAGTTCGTCCTGATTATACACCCGTATGAAGTTGTATCCTAAGGCTTGCGCTTTGCTTTCCGCGCTCAGGCGTATAGACATATAATAGATATCATTCAACTCTTCCGCTTCACTGACCCAGTTGACGATGGCAATAGTCCCTTTTTTCTTTGAAGTTGATTTTTTTAGATTCTTGTATTCCAGCGCTTCTGCTACTTCAAAGATGCGCTTTTTTGTTTCTTCTCCTACTGATAATGTCGAATCATAGTTTAATACCCTGGACACAGTAGATGTCGAGACATTTGCTTCTTGTGCGATATCTTTGAGGGTCGCCATCCCATCACTCCTCACCTTTTATCTGACTTATCCTTTTCTAACATTAAATTTATAGGTTGTTTGGGAAGTAAAGAGTTCGCCGGGTCTTAAAATAATATTCCCAAATCCTGGCTGATTGACTGCATCAGGAAGCGTCTGGGTTTCAAGCGTGATGCCTGCGTACTGTTTAGCTGGCTCTCCTTCTATCAGGTAGTCATCTATTTCAGCGTTATGTGTAAATATGACCACACTGTTGCAGTCGGTATACAGTTCAACTTCTCTTCCTGATTCGGGATCATATAAAGTTGCCTGTACGCCTTTTTCCTTTGGATTAAGGACAAAGGGATGATCCAGTCCGTTTAATGGGCTGATCTGAGGATGATCAGACAATACCGCTTCTTTCACTGCTTTGCCCTCTCTGAAGTCAAATGGAGTGCCTTCAACTTTTTCAAGCTGACCACTTGGCAGATTTTCTTCACCCAGTGATCCATAAAGATCACTGTTCAGTTTCAACTGGTGATCAAGCATGGATTTCTTTATATCTCCGGTCAAATTGAAATACACATGATTGGTCGGATTAAACAGAGTTGGTGCATCTGTTGAGGCTTCATACTGGATGATCCATTCATTTTCATCTGTCAGAGTATAGATTACTTTAACCGCTAGAGTCCCAGGGAAGTTGTTCTCACCTTCAGGGCTGGTGTAGGTATAGATCAGTCTAGCTTCTGACTCGCCAGATTCTGCTTCAACCGCCCATCCTTTAGTATCTAAGCCTTTAGGTCCTCCATGGAGAAGGTTCTCGCCTTCATTCACGTCGAGCTGAAACTCTTTTCCAGACAGTTCGAATTTCCCTCTAGTGATACGTCCGGCTACACGACCGATAGTTGCCCCATAGAATGGCCGATGTGCAACGAAATCATCTACATTTTCTACATTTAGGGTTATATCCTTTCTTATTTCATTCTTATCTGGTGTTACTAATTTAGTCAGTGTTGCGCCTAATGTCATGGCACTTAATGAAATACCATTAGCATTTGTTACTGTGTGTTCCACTATCTCTTTATTATCGACTGTTCCTATAACTTTATGTGTCAGTTCCATTTTTCTCCTCCTGATAATCGAATTAGTTTACTGTTCCTTTGTCAATACAGTCACAAACTGTTTAAATGCCTGTTTACCTTCTTCGTTTTGTTTAAAGACCCCTGCATCCTTTAGCACCTGCAGGAATACGTCCCCTACAGCATGATCGACTACATCTTTAACCGTTTCTTCGGTAATCGCTGCAGTTGCTTTTAACTCATCTGCCCACTCCTGATGAATCGCATGGACAGAATCTACAGTTCCAAGCAGATACTCCCTCACAGTCCGGAGTTCATCTTTGAGTCTGGGAGGTAAAATAGCCAGCCCCATAACTTCGATGAGGCCTATATTCTCTTTTTTAATGTGCTGAACAGGCGGATGCGGGTGGAATATGCCATCCGGGTACTCATCTGACGTCCGATTGTTCCGCAGGACAAGATCTAACTCAAAGGCCTCCCCCTTACGTCTGGCAATTGGGGTTATGGCGTTATGAGGGACGCCATCGGTTTCTTTGTAGATCCCTACTGATTCATCTGAATACCCTTCCCATGTCTTCATTACTTTATCCGCTGCTTTTACTACTGCCTCTTTATTTGTACTGCTTATCCGAATCACTGACATCGGCCACTTGATCACACTGGCTTGAACGTCTGGTGTATCCTTCAATTTAAATGAATACTCTTTTCCAGCCCGCTCCAGAGGGAATGTGTGGCGCCCGCCCTGGTAATGATCATGAGAAAGAATTGATCCTCCAACAATCGGTAGTCCTGCATTAGACCCCACGAAATAATGCGGGAAGGTTGTTAATATATCCAGCAGATTTTTAATAGCCTGGATCCCGACATCCATTTTCCTGTGCACTTTGGAGAGAAATATCGCATGTTCATTGTAATAAGCATAAGGAGAGTACTGAAAGCCCCATTCCTCACCACTGACGTCCATTCGAATGATCCGATGATTAGCACGTCCAGGATGAGTCAAATGCCCTTGATATCCTTCATTTTCCATACACAGTAAACAGTCCGGGTAATGAGTCTTAGTCTTTCCAGCCAACGCTATTTCTTTAGGGTCTTTTTCCGGTTTCGACAAATTGATAGTGATCTCCAATTGACCAAAATCCGTATCATGGGTGTATTCGATGTTTTTTGCTATCTCTCTGGTTTTTATATAGTTAGTTTGCTGACTGACTGTAAAAAAGAGATCAGTTGCTTCTTTCGGGCTATGATCGTATGCCTGCCAGAAGTGACGGTTGATGTCTGACGGAGAAGGGGTAATCAAATCCATCAGTTTAGCTCCAAAAACATCTCTAGCTGATGGAAGGTCCTCTATAATCTCCTTATTCACTGCATAAGTGACAAGCTGGTCAAGTAATTCCAGCGCACCTTCAGTATTTTCTGATGGCTGTTTTTTTTCATAGGACTGTCTCTCAAGCAGATCGATTAGTCTATTGGTGATATAAATCTGATCCTGAAAAGGTATACGCCCTATTTTCACATAAGCGTCAACAAAGTCGGTAATAATCTGATTTATTTTTTTTTCGTTAGTTACTTTAGTCATGTGAAACCCATTCCTTTGTGCCGTCTTCCGTTTCTGCAATGTAAAATTCGGCTCCATGTCCTATCTCTATTTCAAAGGCACTGCCGACTTTATTGATAAACTCGTCAACTTGGTCGTTTTCAACAATTGCGATACAGCATCCGCCAAATCCTCCTCCGGTCATGCGCGCACCAACGGTTCCTGTTTGTTTCCAGGCTAACCTGACCAGCAAATCTGTCTCTTTAACCGTCACTTCGTAGTCTTCATGCAACGATACGTGAGAATCATTCATATATTGACCAAATGTTTTTAGATCATTCCTTTTCAGTGCTTCGCCCGCGCGTTCGGTTCGGGCACTTTCGTAGACCGCATGTTTCGCTCGCTTAACTAATACCTTATCACTAATGACCTGTTTATGATTCTCAAATTCTTCCTCACTTAACTCTCCCAGACTGTCAATCTCTACTACAGTCTTGAGCTGGTCCAGGGCATCTTCACACTGCTTGCGTCTTGTATTGTATTCAGAATCGACCAGTTCTCTACGCGTCATCGAATTCATGATCACAATTTTATGGTGCGGCAAATCTAGCGGGATCTGTTCATATTCAAGCGTATTGGTATCTAAAAGCATAGCGTTGCCTTTCTTAGCCATTCCAATTGCAAACTGGTCAAGGATTCCCGAATTCAATCCCAGGAATTCATTTTCGGTCCGCATACCTAACTTAACTAACTCCAGTTGAGATATAGACAAATCAAATAGGTCTCTGACAATGACGCCTGTCAATAATTCTAAAGACGCAGATGACGATAGAGATGCTCCATTAGGAATTGTTCCATATATATACAAGTCAAACCCATTAGAGAGTTTGCCTGTCTGCTCCTGGATAAACTTGATCATACCTTTGACGTAGTTTGTCCAGTTATCTGCTTTATCGTATTCCAGATCATCAATAGAAAATATAACGGTCCCGACAGCCGGGAAATTACCTGAAAAAGCGTGAACCTCTTTATCCTGTCGTGGTTTGACTACGCCATAAGTTCCCATTGTAATGGCACATGGGAATACCTTCCCTCCATTGTAGTCCGTATGCTCACCAATCAGATTAATGCGCCCGGGTGAGAAAAAGACGCGTTCTCCTTCATAACCAAACTGTTCTTCAAATGATGTCAGTAGGTTTTTTCGATTCATTTAAACCGCTCCTCTTATTATAGTCGTTATTATTGTAACCCTTTTAGTAAAGATAAATAAGTAAATTTACTAAACAAAAGACAGCTGGCAATCTAACGCTTTTGCACAAGTATGTCTGGGAGAGTTTTACTGTAATTTATACCCAGTTATCTTTCAAACGATTTGTGACAAACAAAGGATCTTCACAGTTAACTCACACATAAATTACGCTCTTTTCGGATAGAAAAACTGAATTTATGGTATAATTAAGGGAGATTTAAATAAGAGGATTTAAGGGGGACATATTATGCCATTCTTTCCATTTTACTGGGATCCAACGATGATTCTGATCATAATTGGTATGATTATTTCTGGTTTTGCCAGTATGTATGTACAATCGACTTTCAATAAATACAGTGATGTTAAAAGCAAACGAGGATTTACCGCCTCAGATGTCTGTCGTGAAATATTGAACGCTGCTCAATTAAAAAATGTCCGTTTAGAAGGGATTAGAGGGAATTTAACTGACCACTATAACGCTCAGGACAGCGTACTGCGTCTATCTGATACAACTCGAAACTCTACATCTGTCGCAGCTATTGGCGTGGCAGCTCACGAGGCAGGACATGCTATGCAGGACCGGGACAATTACGGCCCTTTGCGTTTACGTGCGGCACTAGTGCCTGTAACGAATTTCGGACAAACTGCTGCGTTTCCTATTCTATTCCTGGGTTTTTTCATGGGTAATCAGGAAACACTCATCAATATTGGAATTTTACTCTTTTCACTAACTCTTTTGTTCCAGCTGGTAACTTTACCGGTTGAATTTGATGCGTCGAAACGGGCTATCCGTGTTCTTGAAGAACAGGGCTTACTGACAACGGATGAATTGCCTCAAGCAAAAAAAGTGTTAAACGCTGCAGCATTGACTTACATTGCGGCTGCTATCGCTTCATTCTTAAGTGTACTGAGACTCTTCCTTATCTTTGGAGGCGGCAGACGTCGCAGATAACTGTCACTAAACAGACAGACACATCGAAATCCTATTAATAGGATAACCGATGTGTCTTTTTTGTTCTATCCATAATACATATCAAAAACTTCAAGATAACGTAATAAATCAGTGGATTTTTCTTTATACTCTTTTTTGGTTATTCCCTGATTCACCTGATAATCATACAACAGCTGAAGATTATCGAGCGCAAGAATATCACGGTTATCTTTTACTATACAGTAAATCGCCCGGTCCCAAAAATACAGTGGCTCAGGTGAACTGGACTGTATAATTTTATTCAAGTCGTTATAGTATCGTTTGCTTTTTTCATTTTCCACCACTTTAAATAATGTCATGTTCAGTTCATCAGTGTTAGGTGGGTCTTTAGAATAGATCGACTCGCCAATAATACTATTTAGGTGAGGAGCCGTCAGTTTTTCGATAGGCTCTTCTGTCAGATCTACCAGTTCTCTCAAACTCGATAAGCCGTCTTTTTTTTCATCAACAATAACCAGCTTATCTTTATATTGTTCAAGTAACGCTTCTATTCTTGACATCTGTTCTTGCCCTCCATGTATGATCTGACTATTGTAAATAGCTCTTAATAAACTCTTTCCCTTGCTTCATCTGCTCAATAGAAGTCTGAGTATTCAGTTCCAATACAAGAGCCGGTTGATGTGTCAGCTGTTTTACTGCATCAAAAATACCTTCCCAGTCTATCACACCTCGTATTATAAGTTTATGGTACTAATCTTAGTTAGTATTGCTTGGATATTCTGGGATATTCCCTAATAATAGGGCCATGGAATAGGTCCACCG